>NZ_JBWKZE010000002.1:0-337649 GCF_059424205.1 Pseudomonas sp. GW456-12-1-14-TSB6 | reverse complement strand
GATCTACACCTACGCCGAGCAGAAGCTGCAACTGCTGCTGAATCTGGGCAACTACGCGATGCTCGGCGACGACGAGCTGTACATCGCCGCCTACCTCGGCTCGCTGAAGATGGCGTTTTTCAGCACGCTGCTGTGCCTGTTGATCGGTTACCCGATGGCCTACGCCATCGCCAGCGCCCGCAAAGAGCTACAAACGGTGCTGGTGCTGCTGATCATGATGCCGACCTGGACCGCGATCCTGATCCGCGTCTATGCGTGGATGGGCATCCTCAGCAACAACGGCCTGCTCAACGGTTTCCTGATGAGCATGGGCCTGATCGATGAGCCGCTGCAGATCCTCAACACCAACCTCGCGGTGTACATCGGCGTCGTCTACTCGTACCTGCCGTTCATGATCCTGCCGCTGTACGCCAACCTGGTGAAGCACGACACCAGCCTGCTGGAGGCCGCTTCCGACCTCGGTTCGAGCACCTTCAACAGCTTCTGGAAAATCACCGTGCCGCTGTCCAAGAACGGCATCATCGCCGGCTGCATGCTGGTGTTCATCCCGGTGGTGGGCGAGTTCGTGATCCCGGAACTGCTCGGCGGTCCGGAAACCCTGATGATCGGTAAAGTGCTCTGGCAAGAGTTCTTCAACAACCGTGACTGGCCGGTGGCGTCCGCCCTGGCGGTGGTGATGCTGGCGATCCTGATCGTGCCGATCATCCTGTTCAACCGCAGTCAGGCCAAGGAAATGGAGGGTAAAGAATGAAGCGCTTCCGTTTCTCCAGCCTGATGCTGGTGCTCGGCCTGTTGTTCATCTACCTGCCGATGCTGATCCTGGTGATCTACTCGTTCAACGCCTCGAAACTGGTGACGGTGTGGGGCGGCTGGTCGGTGAAGTGGTACGTCGGCCTGCTCGACAACTCGCAGCTGATGGGCTCGGTGGTGCGCTCGCTGGAAATCGCCTGCTACACCGCGATTGCCGCCGTGGCGCTGGGTACGCTGGCAGCCTTCGTGCTGACCCGCATCACCCGCTTCAAGGGCCGCACGCTGTTCGGCGGCCTGGTCACCGCGCCGCTGGTCATGCCTGAGGTGATTACCGGTCTGTCGCTGTTGCTGCTGTTCGTGGCGATGGCGCAGATGATCGGCTGGCCGCAGGAGCGTGGCATCGTCACCATCTGGATCGCCCACACCACGTTCTGTGCGGCGTATGTGGCGGTGGTGGTGTCGGCGCGTCTGCGTGAGCTGGACCTGTCGATCGAAGAAGCGGCGATGGACCTCGGTGCGCGTCCGTGGAAGGTGTTCTTCCTGATCACCATCCCGATGATCGCGCCGTCGCTGGCGGCGGGCGGCATGATGTCGTTCGCCCTGTCGCTGGATGACCTGGTATTGGCGAGCTTCGTCTCCGGCCCGGGTTCGACGACCCTGCCGATGGAAGTGTTCTCGGCGGTGCGTCTGGGCGTGAAGCCTGAGATCAACGCCGTGGCCAGCCTGATTCTGCTGGCGGTGTCGCTGGTGACCTTCCTGGTCTGGTTCTTCAGCCGCCGTGCCGAAGAAGCCCGCAAGAAAGCGATTCAGCAGGCCATCGAAGAAGGTGCTGCGGATTCGTGGAAGCAACCGGACGTGCGCCGGGCGCCGACGCCGGAAGCGGCTTAAGTCTGCGGATACAAAAAACCTCGCGACCGGTCACGGTCGCGAGGTTTTTTTATGCCGGTCAGGAAACCCAGGGCGACTGGCGAATCACTTCGACGAAGTTCATCGGCTTGAACCCCGGCGCCTGATCTTTCAGCACGTCGGTCTTCACATTGCCGAACGTGGTCTGCGGGCGATGACGCAAGCCGTCGGCGAACGCGCAGATGATGCACTCCTTGAAGCCTTCGCCCCGTGGATGCGCATGCACCACGGCTTCGCGCTGCACCGTGGTGAACGCCGCGTAGTCCATGCCCAGCACGTCCATCTCGACGCCTGCGGTCACCAGCGCCACGGTCGGGCGCAGATGCTTCGGCACCCCCGGCGTGGTGTGCAGGGCGATCGACAGCCACACCTGCTCGATGTCGTCGTCGCTCAGCCCATACGGTTTTAGAAACGCTGCGGCTGCGTTGGCACCATCGACCTCGAAGCGCTCGTCGTCGCTGCGGTGGCCTTCGACCAGACCCAGGTCGTGGAACATCGCGCCGACGTACAGCAGCTCCGGATCGTAGGCCAGTTGCTGGCGTTCTCCACTCAAGGCACCGAACAGAAACACCCGGCGCGAGTGGTGGTAAAGCAGGTCGGATTCGATGTCGCGGATGTATTCGGTGGTGGCCCGGGCGAGGGCGCTGTCGGGGATCCGGATACCGGCAATGGTCGTGGTCATGTTGAGCTTCCTCGTCGAAAACGCCGTCACGGCGCTGATGGAGAAAGTCTGTTCCCGGGGGCCAGACCGGACAATCGATCCATGGCTGCGATCCTTGCCATTGCACCTGCAAATCGTGCCAGCTCGCTTCTGCGGCGAGGATTGGCTAGGGTTGGCGCTGATCCGCCATTCCCCGGGAGCTGACATCGTCATGAACAGAACCGTCGCCATCGTGGTATTTCCCGGCGTGCAGGCGCTGGATGTAAGCGGGCCGATGGACGTGTTTGCCGAGGCCAACCGCTTCCTGGCGCCGGAGGATCATTACCGGCTCGACGTGATCGGCGTCGAGCGCGGGCCGATGGCGTGTTCCAACGGGCTGACCCTGAGTGCGCATCGGCATTTCAGCGAAGCGTCGCAGGTCTACGATTTGCTGCTGGTGGCGGGCGGACCGCAGTTGCCGTTTCTGGATTTCGGCGAGGCATTCGATGCCTGGTTGCGTGAGGCCTGTGGTCGGGCGCGGCGTTTTGGCTCGATCTGCAACGGCGCGTTCATGCTCGCCCGTGCCGGGTTGCTGGATGGGCGCACGGTCACCACCCACTGGAACGACGCCGAGGCACTGGCGCAGTTGTGCCCGTCGAGCCGGGTTGAGGCCGATCGGTTGTACGTCGAGGACGGCCAGCTCTACACCTCGGCGGGGGTGACGGCGGGGATCGATCTGTCGCTGTACCTGCTGGCGCGTGATCACGGGGCCGAGGTGGCGCTGAGTGTGGCCAAGCGGCTGGTGGTGTTCACCCAGCGCTCGGGCGGGCAGTCGCAGTTCAGTCCGTTCCTTACGCCCCACGCCGAACCGACGTCGGCGGTGGCGATGGTGCAGCTGTATGTGCTGGCCAATCTCACCGGCGACCTGACCATCGCTGATCTGGCGAATGCCGCGAACATGAGTGCGCGGAATTTCTCTCGGGTGTTTGCCAGGGAGGCGAAAGTCACCCCGGCGGAATTCGTCGAACGGGCGCGGGTGGATGCGGCGCGGGTGATGCTCGAAAGCACCAGGGCGCCGCTGAAGACGGTGGCGTATCAGTGCGGGTTTCGTGATGCGCAACATATGCGCAGCGTGTTCAGCCGGCGGTTGGGGGTGACGGCGCAGCAGTTTCGGCTGAATTTTGCGGCGATGGTTTGAGCCGAGGGCGGCTTTTATGGCTCAGCCCGCTTTGGCAGCAGCTTCAGCGTACTCCGCGTATTCGCCGTCACCTCTTCCTCACTGAAATGCGCCTGCACATACATCCCGTCCACATAAGCCTCTGCCTGATCGTCATAGTGACTGTCGAACGGCACGCCGCTCTGGCCCACCGGGTTGATGGTCAGGCTGTGAGCCGGGTCGGCGAAGTCCACCAGCCGGCGGGTCGACGGGCCGTAGGTCACCGGCCACGGTGCCGGACCGATCTTCGCCGAGAGGTTGTTCGGCACTTCATGGGAGCCCGGTGCGGCGAACGGGCCGACGTTGAAAATGCGATCCAGCGGTTTCTGCTGACCCAGCGGATGACCATGGGTCAGCGTATGCGCCTTGCCCCATTGCCAGCCGGAAGCGTCGTCGCCGAGGGTCGACTTCAGGTGCGCCATGCTCGCCTGCCACGCAGCGCGCACGGTGTCGGCGCGGGTCTCCTTGTTCGGCGTGCTGCGGTTGTCCCACCACGGTGAATCGGCATTCGCCGCGAGCCGGGGCAGCGCCGCATCGATCACTCGGGTCGACAGCAGGGTTTCGAAGAAATCATTGCCCAGCTCATCGCGCATTGCTGCGTCGGCGAGGTTGAACAGGAACTGGTTGAACACCGTCGCACTGACCGAATCCAGCGGGTAGTCGCCTTGCCATTGGGCCAGTTGCTCGACCAGTTTCAGCTGCGCCGGATCACTCACCACTTCACGCAATACCGGCAGCAACGGCGCCAGCAGACGCGGGCCATAACCGGTGGCGGTACCCAGTTGCAGCTTCTGGTTGGCCTCGTTGTCCCACTTCACGTTCTTGTCGGCGAGCTGGCGGTTGAGCTGCTGGCCACGGTCGGCGAGGTTGTAGTAACCGGGAATCTCCATGCCGGTCGGCGACACGGGCTGGAAGTTGGCCGAGACGATATAGCCCCGCGCCGGGTTCTCTTCCTGCGGGTTGGCGCTGAACGGGAAGTAGCCGTCCTTGTCCGCCTGATTGCCGCTGCCGTCGAGAATGAAGCCAGGCTTCACCCCTGCCGGACGTTTGGGCAGCAGTGCCGAGGCCCACCACGCGATATCGCCCTTGGCGTTGGCGTAGACGATGTTCAGCCCCGGTGCCTGCACCTTGGCCGCTGCAGCGCGGGCCTTGGCCAGGGTGTCGGCGCGGTTGAGCTGGTAAAAACCTTCGAGGATCGGGTTCGGTGTTTCGAGGAACGCCCACCACATCGCAATCGGGGTTTTCCCTGCGGCTGTACCGAGGGCGTCGTTGACGATCGGCCCGTGGGGCGACTGGCGCAGGGTGATGGTCACCGGCGTCTGGCCTTTCACCGCGATCTGCTGCTCGGTCTTGACCATGTCGCTCCACTGGCCGCGATACCAGACCTGATCCGGGTTGTCCGGATTGACCTTCTCGGCGATCAGATCCAGGTCATCGTTCTGGAACATGGTCAGGCTCCAGCCGAAATCCAGGTTGTGGCCGAGAAAGGCAAACGGCACCAGCGCCTGATGATGACCGTAGAGTTCGAAGCCCGGCGCCGACAGCTGCGCCTCGTACCACACCGACGGCACCGAAAAACGAATGTGCGGATCGCCCGCCAGCAACGGCTTGGTGCTCTTGCTGTGGCTGCCGGCGATCACCCAGGCGTTGCTGCCTTCGAATTGCGGCAGGCCGTTGTCGATCAGCGCCTGTTCGCTGACGCGGGCGAGGGTGTTCAGGTCTTTCCAGTCTTCGGCGGCGAGGGTCGGTGCGCTGCTGGCGTGGCCCTTGGCGAGCACGCCCTTGGGCTGCCAGTCGAGGTCGAAGACGTTGAGGTAATCGGCGCCCAGTTGATCGCGCACGTAGGTCAACAGCGGTTCGGTGCGAAACGCGGCGGCAAAGCTGTAGGCCATGTAGCCGGCGACGCTGATGCTGTCTTCGGCGGTGAACGGCCGCTTGGGGATGCCCAGCACGTCGAACTCGACGGGGGCGGCGTGCGAGTCCTGATATTGATTGATGCCGTCCAGATAGGCTTGCAGGGCCTTCCACGCCGGTGACTGCTTGTCGAGGCCGGCCACGTAACTGGCGGCGCGTTCGCGGATGCGCAGGCTGCGGAACAGCTTGTCGGTGTCGAGCAGTTTCGGCCCGAGCACTTCGGCCAGCTCGCCTCGGGCGAGACGGCGCATGGCTTCCATCTGAAACAGGCGATCCTGGGCGTGCACATAACCGAGGGCGCGGTAGAGGTCGGTTTCGTTTTCGGCACGGATGTGCGGCACACCGCGCTCGTCGTAACGCACGGTCACCGAGCCTTGCAGGTTGCGCAGCTCCACCTGGCCCTGACGCGTTGGTTGCTTGCTGTAGACATACCAGCCGCCGGCGGCGAGCAGGACAACGATGAGCAAGGCAAGAACGGTGAAGACGCGTTTCATGGTGACTCCTTGTGCATTCGGGGTTGCCGCCCGTGCGGGCTGCAAACAATTAGCACACGCCTCGTGTGCTGCGCATCGCCGTCCTTGAAATGTCCGGAATGCCTTACTTCGTCTCCGCCGGCCACGGGCAGTAGCAACCAACCGCCAACGTATGAGTCGCATTAACCGGGCGATCATCACTCAACGCTTGCAGGATCGGTTCGATAAAACTGTTGCTGGAGTTGCACGTCAGGCCTTCGCTGTACGGGCCGAAGTACGCCAGTCTGCCGCTGCGGTCCCAGATCGCCACGGCGGGGCTGGCGGGAATCTGTTCGGAGCCGGGCAGCACCGCGATGGTTTTGAGATTGCTGAGGGTGGCGGGCAACTGGCCGTGGCTGCCGGTCTTCTGCACAGCAAAGAATTCCACGCCCCTGGGGCCGAACTGTTCGACCATCTCGGTCAGGTGCTGTTGATTGCCGACGTTGCATGGGCAGGCCGGATCCCAGAAGTGCACCAGACGGATATTGCCGGGGCCGGCGAGGTCGTCGGGCAGGCGCAACGGGTCGCCGGAAAATACCGCAGTGTGTTCGCTGAACGCCCGCAGGTAGCGGCCCTGAAACCAGTCGTACGCGGCCCACAGCACGCCGGCACACACGATGGCGAGCAGGCTGGCAAGCAGTGCGGTGCGGTAGGGCGAGCGCATGGATTTGATTCCTCGAAGGCCGGCTAGCTTGCCATGCTTGCCGCGACAGATGAATATCGCAGGCCGATAAAGTCCGTTTACCGTTCTGGAATTGCCCATGTCTGTTGCTTTCGATCCCGATCATCTGCGTGCGAGCCTCAAGCCTTTGGCCGAGTGGCAGCCGTTGTCCGAGGAGGCGAAGGCGTATCAGCGGTTCTACAAGACCGACTTTCCGGAACGTGATGTCTGGCGCGGCATGGGCCGGTTCGACATCAATGGCTATCAACTGGTCAGCCATTGCTGGTGGCCATCGGAAACGGCCAGGGCCACGCTGTTTCTGGTGCACGGTTTTTATGACCACACCGGCCTGTACCGGCATGTGATCGAGTGGGCGCTGGATCAGGGGTTTGCGGTGATTGCCTGCGATCTGCCGGGGCATGGGTTGTCCAGCGGCGAGCGGGCGAGCATCCGCGATTTCTCCGAGTATCAGGATGCGCTGCAAGGCCTGTTCGCCGAGGCGCGCTCGATTGCCCTGCCGCAGCCATGGCACCTGTGCGGGCAAAGCACCGGCGGGGCGATCATTGTCGATCACGTGCTCAATCATGGTGAAAACAGCCCGGCGCAGGGGCAGTTGATTTTGTTGGCGCCGTTGGTGCGCCCGCGTGCCTGGGGTTGGTCGCAGTTCAGTTATTACCTGCTGCGGCCCTTTGTCAGGGGTATCGCCCGGCGTTTCAGCGAGAACTCCAATGACCCGGATTTCCTGCCGTTTCTGCAGGCCGATCCATTGCAGCCAAAACGCTTGCCGACCGCATGGGTCGGGGCGTTGTCACGCTGGATCAACCGCGTTGAATACGCGAAGAAAAGTCCGCGCCGGCCGCTGATTGTTCAAGGCCAGGCGGACATGACCGTGGACTGGCAGCACAACCTGCAGGTGTTGAAGTGGAAGTTCGACCGGCCACAGATTCTGTTGCTGGCCGAGGCGCGGCATCACCTGGCCAACGAGACGGCAGAAATGCGCGAGGAGTATTTCGAGTTTCTGAGCAAGCGGATCAAGGGCCGCAATCCCTAGATCACTGGTTGAGGTTCGAGGTGCTCTGGCCGACGGCGAGCCCGGCGCGGATTGCTGCCAGCGCGGCCTGATAGTAGGCCTTGCCTTCGGTGGATTCGGCAAAGGTCGCGAACTCTTCAAGTTCTTCATCCGACAGGTCGCGATAGACGTACAGCAGGGTGTTGTTCAGGTCGGCACCGATCTGATCCATCAGGCGCTGGCGTTGACCGTTCAACATGCCCTGGGCCTGACCGCCGCCGAGCAGGCCGGGGATCATCGAACTCAGGCTGTCCGCCGCCACGCCGGCAATCGCCAGGCTGACTTCGGCGCCGGCTTCACGGGCGGGAAGGGCCTGGGCGAGGTGGCCGATGATCAGCAGGCGGCTGTCGCTGGCCGGCATCTTCGGCAGGCCCTTGGCGTTTTTTGCCAGTTGATCGCGGCGGGTCGCCAACAGTTCGGCGGCGACGATCTTCTTGCCCAGCGGTGACTGAAAGAACGACAGGGCCGGTTTCGGATCGGCGAGGTTCTTGCGCAGTTGCGCTTCGGCGCGTTGATCCACGGCTTGGGGGGCGAAGCGCTGGTTGCTGTTGTTCACCAGCGCCTGAAACACCGCCGGCGGCAGGCTGTTCTGGTAACGCTGCTGCGCGGCACTCAGGGCGTCGTTGAAATGCGCGCGTTGTTCTGGCCAGCCGGCGACCTTGTACAACTGGTCGTGGCCGTCCGCCCAGGCGGGCAAAACGCAGAACATCAACAGTGAAAAAAGCAAACGGCGCATAAGGACTCCTGTCGGCAGCCGACTATTCTCCGTGCGGTGCCAGTACTTGTCGAGAATTCGTATCCAGCCGCCGCGTGGCTCTGTCGGATTTCTTGCCGCAGGCATACTATGCGCGCCATGCAAATATCCTCTGATCACCCGCTGCTGTTACGTATCGTCGACGACCTGGCCGAGCACGGCTGGTCGCAGCAGAACATTTTCCTGCCTGCGGATTTGACCCGCGCACTGGCGGCCGAGTGCCGCAAACGTGACGCCGAAGGTGAACTGGCGCCGGCGGGGGTCGGACGTGGCCCGTTTTCGGAGATCCGCGAGGGGATTCGTGGCGACCATATCCAATGGATCGATCCTGGTCAGGCCGAAGCCAGCGACCGTTACCTGAACCTGATGGACAGCTTGCGTGAAGCGCTCAACCGGGGCCTGTTCCTCGGGCTTGAAGACTTCGAGTGCCACTTCGCCCTGTACCCGCCGGGTGCTTTCTATCGCAAGCATGTCGACCGTTTCCGCGACGATGACCGGCGCATGGTCTCGGCGGTGATCTACCTCAATGAGGGCTGGTTGCCGGAGGATGGCGGGCAACTGCGTATGTACCTGGAGCATGACCGCGTTCATGACGTACAGCCTACGGGCGGTTGTCTGGTGGTGTTTCTCTCCGGCGAAGTCCCTCATGAAGTGTTGCCGGCCAATCGCGAGCGGCTGTCGCTGACAGGCTGGTTCCGCCGCCGTGGCAACGAGCCGTTCTGAGATGCACAGGATTCTGGTCAGTCGCTGCCTGCTGGGCCATCGCGTGCGTTACGACGGTGGAGCCAGCGGGCCGTTCGATCTGCTGGAGCAGTGGATCAGCGAAGGCCGGGTAGTGCCGTTGTGTCCGGAAGTCGCCGGTGGTTTGCCGACGCCACGGGCGGCAGCGGAGATTCCGGGCGGGCAGGGCAGCGAAGTGCTGGACGGGCTCGCCTCGGTGATCACCACCGACGGCGAAGACGTCAGTGCGCAGTTTCTCGACGGTGCGCGGCAGGCGCTGGCGCTGGTGCAAAAGCACGGGATTCGGGTGGCAGTGCTCAAGGCCAACAGTCCTTCGTGCGGGAATCTGTTGACCTATGACGGCACGTTCAGTGGGGTGAAGGTGAGTGGCGAGGGGGTTACCGCCGCGTTGCTGAAGCGCCATGGGGTGCAGGTCTTCAGCGAACTCGAACTGCCGCAAGCCGCACAGGCCCTCAGCTTGCTCGACTAGTCACGTTCACTTCAGTTTTCCGTAGCCTGCACACTCAACCACTTCTGCCTCAATGCCTCAAGCCGCCCATCCGCCCTGATCCGCTGCAAGGCATTCTCCAGACTCGCGTGAAACGCCGGGTTACCCTTCTGAAACGGAATCGCCAGATCTACCGGCGGCCCAACCTTCGGCTTTTCCTCAGTCAACGTCTGCACCAGCACCATCGGCCGAGGTTGCTCGTCCTTTTTCGCCAGCAACTGCGCATTGACCTGCGTGTAAGGTTCGCTGACGTCGAAACGATCCTTGAGTTCCGGGGTCAGTGCTATGTGGTTGAGCGCGATGTCGTACTTGCCGCTTTCAACACCCTGGAGCAGGTCGGCCTCGTCGGTGACGATGAAGTCGGCCCGCACATCCAGTTCGTTGGCCAGCAATTGCCCAAGCTCGACCTCGAACCCCGTGAGCGTGTCGCCGTCCTTGAAATTGAAGGGCGGTGTATTAGCCTCAAGGGCTATGCGCAACTCGCCACGGTCGTAGACGTCATCAATCAGTTCGGCGTGAGCCAGAGGGCTCAGAAGGGGAAGCAGGCAGATCAGGCCAGGCAGAAAACGCATGGTCACTCCTTTGAAATCGATATCGGCCTGTTTTCCAGGCTCGCTTTGCTATGGTTGTCGAGTGCCTTCGACAACGAATGGTCATGAAGTTGTCATGACCGTGCGGATTTTACGGAAAAACTGGAGAAGAAAATGAAAAGCTTTATGTCACGTGCAGCGTTGGCCGGTGTGCTGATGGGTGTTTCGGTACTGGCCAGTGCGGCCACACCGGCACCGAAGGGCGCCGAAGTGTTCATCGTTTCTCCCGAGGACGGAGCCACGGTTCCGCAGACCTTCACGGTCAAGTTCGGTGTAAAGGACATCGCGCTGGCACCGGCCGGTGACGTCACCAAGAACACCGGTCATCACCACCTGCTGATCGATGCCAAGGAAATCGTTCCGGCCGGCTCCGTCGTGCCGACCGACGCCAACCACATGCACTTCGGCAAGGCGCAGACCCAGGCCGACATCAAGCTCGCGCCGGGCAAGCACACCCTGCAGCTGGAGCTGGGTGACAGCGGCCACATGGCGTTCGATCCGCCGATCGTGTCGAAGAAGATCACCGTCAACGTCGAATAAAAAAGGGAGCCCTTCGGGGCTCCCTTTTTTATCAGTGGCGAGTTGCGAGCTTCAAGCTTCAAGCAAAAGCGCTGTTCACTTGCCGCTTGAAGCTTGCTGCTCGCAGCTGCTCTTAAAACAGCACGCGGCTACGGATGGTGCCGTTGACGTGTTGCAGCTTCTCTTGCGCCAGCTCCGAGTACTCGGCGTCGACGTCGATCACCACGTAGCCGACCTTCTCGTTGGTCTGCAGGAACTGACCGGAGATGTTGATGCCGTTTTCGGCGAAGACCTTGTTGATCTCGCTCATCACACCCGGAATGTTCTCGTGGATGTGCAGCAGGCGGTGCTTGCCAGGGTGAGCCGGCAGGGCCACTTCCGGGAAGTTCACCGACGATACCGAAGTACCGTTGTCGCTGTACTTGACCAGTTTCTCTGCCACTTCCAGACCGATGTTGGCCTGTGCTTCAGCGGTGGAACCGCCGATGTGCGGGGTCAGGATCACGTTGTCCAGGCCACGCAGCGGGCTTTCGAACTCTTCGTCGTTGGAACGCGGCTCGACCGGGAACACGTCGATGGCGGCGCCGATCAGGTGCTTGTCCTTGATCGCGGCGGCCAGGTGATCCAGCTCGACCACGGTGCCGCGTGCAGCGTTGATCAGGATGCCGCCCTTCTTGATGGCGCGGATTTCCTTCTCGCCGATCATCCACTGGGTCGCAGCGGTTTCCGGAACGTGCAGGGTGACGATGTCGGACATGCCCAGCAGCTCGTGCAGGTTGCCGACCTGGGTCGCGTTGCCCAGTGGCAGCTTGGTCACGGTGTCGTAGAAGAACACCTGCATGCCCAGACCTTCAGCCAGGACCGACAGCTGAGTACCGATCGAGCCGTAGCCGACGATGCCCAGTTTCTTGCCACGGATCTCGAAGGAGTTGGCTGCGGACTTGATCCAGCCGCCACGGTGGCAGGACGCGTTTTTCTCAGGGATGCCGCGCAGCAGCAGGATCGCTTCGGCCAGCACCAGCTCGGCCACGGAGCGGGTGTTTGAGTACGGCGCGTTGAACACGGCGATGCCGCGCTCGCGGGCCGCTTCCAGGTCAACCTGGTTGGTGCCGATGCAGAAACAGCCGACCGCGACCAGTTTCTTCGCGTGATCGAAGATCTCTTCGGTCAGCTGGGTGCGCGAACGAATGCCGATGAAGTGAGCGTCAGCGATCTTTTCCTTGAGCTGGGCTTCCGGCAGGGAGCCTGTCAGGTATTCGATGCTGGTGTAGCCCGCCGCCTTGAGGACGTCGACAGCCGATTGGTGGACGCCTTCGAGAAGAAGGAACTTGATCTTGCTCTTATCGAGAGAAGTCTTGCTCATCTGCGTAAACCTGTATCCCGGAGAAAAATGGCAGGAAATGGTCAACAGACATTGACCTGGACGACAAGAAAGCCGTCACCGCAGAGCCGGCCTTGGGCACTGGCCTGCGGGGTCGGTATGCTAGCATAGCCACCCTGCTAAACACTCATTCCTGCGACGTGAAGCGTTCTCAGGATGACCATGAATTGTTCGAGAGTTCCGTCGATGACCAATCCTGCCCTGATTGATGAACTGAAGACCCTGGTCGAGCCTGGCAAAGTCCTGACCGATGCCGACTCCTTGAACGCTTACGGCAAGGACTGGACCAAACACTTCGCCCCGGCGCCCAGCGCCATCGTGTTTCCCAAGACCATCGAGCAGGTGCAGGCCGTCGTCCGCTGGGCCAACGAACACAAAGTGGCGCTGGTGCCGTCGGGCGGGCGCACCGGGCTTTCCGCCGCAGCCGTGGCCGCCAATGGCGAAGTGGTCGTGTCGTTCGACTACATGAACCAGATTCTCGACATCAACCTGACCGACCGCACCGCCGTCTGTCAGCCGGGCGTGGTCACCGAGCAATTGCAGAACGCCGCCGAAGAACATGACTTGTACTACCCGGTGGATTTCGCTTCGGCAGGTTCCAGCCAGATTGGCGGCAACATCGGCACCAATGCCGGCGGAATCAAGGTCATTCGCTACGGCATGACCCGCAATTGGGTGGCGGGCATGAAGGTCGTGACCGGCAAGGGCGACGTGCTGGAACTGAACAAGGATCTGATCAAGAACGCCACCGGTTACGATCTTCGGCAGTTGTTCATCGGCGCTGAAGGCACCCTCGGTTTTGTGGTCGAGGCCACCATGCGCCTGGACCGCGCGCCGAAAAACCTGACCGCGATGGTCCTCGGCACCGCTGATTTCGATTCGATCATGCCGGTGCTGCACGCCTTCCAGGGCCGGCTCGACCTGACCGCGTTCGAATTCTTCTCTGACAAGGCGCTGGCCAAGGTCATGGGCCGTGGCGATGTCCCGGCGCCATTCGAAACCGACTGCCCGTTCTATGCTTTGCTGGAATTCGAGGCGACCACCGAAGAAGTGGCCAACACCGCCCTGGAAACCTTCGAGCATTGCGTGGAGCAGGGCTGGGTGCTGGACGGCGTGATGAGCCAGAGCGAAACCCAGTTGCAGAACCTGTGGAAGCTGCGCGAGTACATCTCCGAAACCATCTCCCACTGGACTCCGTACAAGAACGACATCTCGGTCACCGTCTCCAAAGTCCCGGCGTTCCTGCAGGAAATCGACGCGATCGTCGGCGAACACTACCCGGACTTCGAAATCGTCTGGTTCGGCCACATCGGCGATGGCAACCTGCACCTGAACATCCTCAAGCCGGACAACCTGAGCAAGGACGAGTTTTTCGCCAAGTGTGCCACCGTCAACAAATGGGTATTCGAAACCGTCGAGAAGTACAACGGTTCGATTTCCGCCGAACACGGGGTGGGCATGACCAAGCGCGACTACTTGACCTACAGCCGCTCACCGGTGGAAATCGAATACATGAAAGCGGTCAAGGCGGTGTTCGACCCGAACGGCATCATGAATCCGGGCAAGATTTTCGCGGTTTGATTGGCAATCCCTGATGAATCAATAAAGGCAGGAGTCGGTAATGAGCTATCAGCACCAGTATGTCGACGGTACGCGGATTCATTTTCCGCTGGGGAAAGTGGTGTGCATCGGCCGTAACTACGCCGAACACGCCAAGGAACTGGACAACCCGGTGCCTACCGAGCCGTTGCTGTTCATCAAACCGGGCAGTTGCGTGGTGCCGCTGGAAGGCGGTTTCAGCATTCCGACCGAGCGTGGCTCGGTGCATTACGAGGCGGAAATCGCCGTGTTGATCGGCAAACCGCTGTCGACCAAACCGAGCCGTGAAGAAGTGCTGGACGCGATCTCCGGTTTCGCCCCGGCGCTGGACCTGACCCTGCGTGACAAGCAGGCCGAGCTCAAGTCCAAGGGCCTGCCGTGGGAAATCGCCAAGTCGTTCGACGGCGCGGCGGTGATTGCGCCATTCGTGGTGGGCAGCACCTTTGCCGACCTGACCGACATCGGCATTCGCCTGACCATCAACGGCGAAGTGCGCCAGGACGGCAACAGCAGCGCAATGCTCAACCCGATCGTGCCGATGATCCAGCACATGGCCGGCTGCTTCTCGCTGCAGGCCGGTGACGTGATCCTGACCGGCACGCCGGTGGGCGTCGGCCCGCTGAATGTCGGTGATGAGATCGTGCTGGAGCTGCCGGGCGCCAGTCGCTTCACCAGCAGCGTTCGCTGATCCGTACATCGCGTTACCGAGCGGGAGATTGCAGGTTTGAGCTCAGCCCTCAAGTCTGCAATCTCCCGTTTTCGTTTTGTGATGCGGCCTGCAAAGACGCAGGGCATTCCGGCCATTTACCGTTTTTTTCACATTCTGTCCGGATAATTCCGGTCATTCTGGCGTCTGAGCCGGCCTCTTTGTGCTATTACCCGTAGCCTGAATTTTCGGAACGCGTCCTTTGATGTCATCTCAAACTCAGCTCAAACCCGCCCGCCGTTCACGCTTCGCCCTGCGCTGGTATTCCTGGCTGTTGCTGGCAGCCGCCGCTGCGTACGGGCTGGCGTTTGCCATGCATTGGGATGATCGAGGTGTGCTGTGGCTGCTGGAGCGCTTCGAAAGTACGGCCGAGAAGCAGGAAAGCGTCTGGCTCCCGGACTACCGGGTGGTCATCGACGCCAAGCTGTTGCCGGGCATGGAAAAGGACGAAGCTTCGGATCTTTCCTATAACCCGCAGACCAAAACCCTGTTTTCGGTGATGGGCAAGAATCCGTTCCTGGTCGAGCTGACCCTGCAGGGCGACGTGTTGCGCAAGATGCCCCTGGTGGGCTGGAGCAATCCGGAAGGCCTTACGGTGATGGAAAACGGCTTGATGGCGATTGTCGATGAGCGCGAGCACTTGCTCTCCATCGTCAAGGTCGATGCCGAGACTCGTGAACTGAAGCGTGACGATTTCCCTAAATACGACCTCGGCCCGTCAAAGGACCAGAACAAGGCCTTCGAAGCCATCACCTGGGACGCCCGTAACCAGCAACTGCTACTGGGCGAAGAGCGTCCACCCGCGCTGTTCACCTGGAAAAGCGACGGCAGCCAGACGCTCAAGGGCGACAAGCAGAAACTCGACAGCGACGAACTCGATATTCGTAACCTGTCGGCCCTGGCGATCGATCCGCGCACCGGTCACACCCTCGTTCTGTCCGCTGATTCGCACCTGTTGCTGGAGCTGGACGAGAAGGGCGAACAGGTCAGCTTCATGACCCTGCTCGGCGGTTTCAACGGTTTGAAGAAAACCATTCCCCGCGCCGAAGGCGTAACCATGGACGACTCGGGCACGCTGTACATGGTCAGCGAGCCGAACCTGTTCTACCGCTTCGAAAAGCAGAAGTAATCTCTCCTACAGCAATTGCAGATCTGTGCAGTTGTGGCCTGAGGCAAGTGGCCATTAAGCTTCAGTTCAGACAGGCGTGATATTTCATCCGCCTGTTTTGACTCCGAGCCTGCCTGAATGCGTCGACTTGCCCGCCCCAAGCCTCTGTTCATCACCCTGTCGATGATTGCCCTGGTCGCATTGATTGCGATCGGCCAATACATGCGCCTGTTCGAGCGTGCCTGGTTCAACCTGCATACGCTCTGGCAGCCGATGAGCAGCCAGTCCATCGGGCTGGATCAATATCGGGCAGAGATTGAAGCGAAAGTCATCGATGGGCTGAACGACGACGTGTCCGCGCTGACCTACGATCCGGTGCGCAAGAGCCTGTTCACCGTGACCAACAAGAATGCCGAACTGATCGAGCTGTCGCTGGATGGCACGATCCTGCGCCGTGTCGCCTTGATCGGCTTCGGCGATCCGGAGGCGGTGGAGTTCATCAGCGCCGACACCTATGTGATCACCGACGAGCGCCAGCAGCGCCTGATCAAGATCCATCTGGAGCACGACACCACGTTCCTTGATGCGGCGGACGCCGAGCAAATGACCCTCGGTGTGCACATGAGCGGCAACAAGGGGTTTGAAGGCCTGGCGTACGACTCGGTGGGCAAGCGCCTGTTCGTGGCCAAGGAGCGGGACCCGATGCTGATCTATGAAGTGCACGGTTTCCCGCACTTCAATCCGGAAAAATCCTACGCAGTACACGTGATCAACAATCCCAAGCGCGATGCCGGGATGTTCGTGCGCGATCTGTCGAGCCTGCAATACGACGAGCGCAGCGGTCATTTACTGGCGCTGTCCGACGAGTCGCGGCTGATTCTGGAGCTGGATGTGGACGGGCGCCCGTTGAGCACCATGTCGTTGAGCGGTGGCCGGCAGGGTCTGAAGAAAACCGTGCCGCAGGCGGAAGGTATCGCGATGGATGACGATGGGGCGTTGTATCTGGTGAGCGAGCCGAATCTGTTTTATGTCTTCAGGAAGCCTGTGCAGAACTAACCAGCACCATCTAACAATGTGGGAGCTAGCAAACTGGCTCCCACAGTTTTTTCATCTGCCCACCAAAATACGGGCAGTTTCGGCTTACTCAGCCTTCAGTGTTTTCACACCTTCGGAAGTACCCAGCAACAGCAGGTCTGCCGGACGCGCCGCGAACAGGCCGTTGGTGACCACGCCGACGATCGCATTGATCTGCGCTTCCAGCTCCACCGGATTGGTGATCTGCAGATTGTGCACGTCGAGGATGATGTTGCCGTTGTCGGTCAGCACGCCTTCGCGGTAGACCGGGTCGCCGCCCAGTTTCACCAGTTGGCGGGCCACGTGGCTGCGGGCCATCGGGATCACTTCCACCGGCAGCGGGAACGCGCCGAGCACCGACACCAGTTTGCTGGCGTCGGCGATGCAGATGAAGGTCTGGGCCACGGCCGCGACGATCTTCTCGCGGGTCAGGGCTGCGCCGCCGCCCTTGATCAGGTTCAGGTGTTCGTCGCTTTCATCGGCGCCGTCGACGTAGAACTCCAGGTTGCTCACGGTGTTCAGCTCGTACACCGGAATCCCGTGGCCCTTGAGGCGCGCGGCGGTGGCTTCGGAGCTTGCGACCGCGCCATCGAACGCGCCCTTGTGCTGGGCCAGGGCGTCGATGAAGCAGTTGGCGGTGGAGCCGGTGCCGACGCCGACGATGCTCTTGTCGTCGAGTTTCGGGAGGATGAAGTCGACGGCAGCCTGGGCCACGGCCTGTTTGAGTTGATCCTGGGTCATGCGGGCTCCGTAAGCGGGCAAGGTAAGAACGGAAAGGCCGGCATTATAGCCTCAAGCCGGGCTAAAACCTCTGGATTCGTGTGGTCGTGCGCCCAAAAGCCGGGTTAGACTCGCTGGTCCCGCCCAATCGCCAGTGATGCTTTCCGATGCTCGAACAGTACGTCAAGAAGATCCTCACCTCGCGCGTTTATGACGTTGCCGTAGAAACCCCGCTGCAGAACGCCCGCCAGCTCTCCGAGCGGCTGGGCAACGACATCTGGCTCAAGCGTGAAGACTTGCAGCCAGTGTTCTCGTTCAAGATTCGCGGCGCCTACAACAAGCTGACCCAGTTGAGCGACGAAGAGCGCGCTCGCGGCGTGGTCACCGCGTCGGCGGGCAACCATGCACAGGGCCTGGCCCTGGCGGCGAAAGTGTTGGGCGTGAAAGCGACCATCGTGATGCCCAAGACCACCCCGGAGATCAAGGTCGAAGGCGTGCGCTCGCGCGGTGGCAAAGTGGTGCTGCACGGCGATTCCTTCCCGGAAGCGCTGGCCTACTCGCTGAAGCTGGTCGACGAAAAAGGCTACGTCTACATCCACCCGTACGACGATCCGCACACCATTGCCGGGCAGGGCACCGTGGCGATGGAAATTCTGCGCCAGCACCCGCAGCCGCTGGATGCGATCTTCGTTCCGGTGGGCGGCGGCGGTCTGATCGCCGGCATCGCGGCCTACGTGAAATACCTGCGCCCGGACATCAAGGTCATCGGCGTCGAGCCCGACGACTCCAACTGCCTGCAAGCGGCGATGGCCGCGGGCGAACGCGTTGTTCTGCCGACCGTGGGTATCTTCGCCGATGGCGTGGCGGTGGCGCAGATCGGCCAGCACACCTTCGACATCTGCAAGGATTACGTCGACGAAGTGATCACCGTCAGCACCGACGAAATCTGCGCGGCGATCAAGGACATCTACGACGACACCCGTTCGATCACCGAACCGGCTGGTGCCCTGGGCGTGGCCGGTATCAAGAAGTATGTCGAGCAGCGCGGCGTCAGCGGCCAGACCTTCGTGGCCATCGACTCCGGGGCCAACGTCAACTTCGACCGCTTGCGCCACGTCGCCGAGCGCGCCGAACTGGGTGAAGGCCGCGAAGCGATTATCGCCGTGACCATCCCGGAGAAGGCCGGCAGCTTCAAGGCGTTCTGCGAGGCCATCGGCAAGCGCCAGATCACCGAATTCAACTACCGCTATAACAATGGCAGCGAAGCGCACATCTTCGTTGGCGTGCAGACCCACCCGGACAACGACCCGCGCAGTGCACTGCTGGCGAGCCTGACCGAGCAGGGTTTCCCGGTACTCGACCTGACCGACAACGAACTGGCCAAACTGCACATCCGTCACATGGTCGGCGGGCGCGCCGCGCACGTGGTCGATGAAGTGGTGCTGCGCTTCGAGTTCCCGGAGCGTCCGGGCGCGCTGTTCAACTTCCTCAACAAGCTCGGCGGTCGCTGGAACATCTCGATGTTCCACTACCGCAACCACGGAGCAGCAGACGGACGAGTAGTGGCGGGCCTGCAAGTGCCCCACGACGAACGTCATCTGGTTCCCGCAGCCCTTGAGGAAATCGGCTACCCGTACTGGGACGAAAGCGACAACCCGGCCTATCAGCTGTTTCTTGGCTGAACGGCTACGCTGATGGGTATGGCCCAAGGAAAGAGAAATACATGGAAACCCTGACCACCCTGAAAGTCCTTCACGTCGCGGCGACCGTGGTAATCCTGGCGAGCGGGCTGGGGCTCGCCGCTGCTTCCTGGCGTAATCGCAGCGAAGGGCCGGCCAGCACGATGCAGCGACCCTGGCTGTTCGTCTGGTGTCTGATGCTGATCGGCGTGCTCAGCATGCCTTTCACCGGCTGGTGGCTGGTGCACCTGGTTGGCTGGCCACTGGGGCAGTTCTGGATTCTGGGGTCCAGCGTGATCTATGCCGTGGCCACCTTCAGTGCGGTCTGGCTGCTTGTTCGGCTTAATCGGCTGTGGACAAGCGGGGTCGGCAACCGGAAATTCAATCTGGCGCTGGCGATTGTCAGCGGCGTCGGATTTCTGGCCATTGCGGCGTTGATGGGGGCCAAGCCGGTTTGAGGCTTGGCATCGTGTCGACCCGTTCGCGAGCAGGCTCGCTCCCACATTGATCTGATGCGTTCACAAATTCCTTGTGGGAGCTGGCCTTGCCAGCGATGGCGATATCAGCCGCGCAGACTGATGACGGGCCAGCCACGTTTCTCGGCTTCGGCCAGCAGGTTCGGGTCAGGGTCGACCGCCACCGGATTCGTCACCTGCTCCAGCAGCGGCAAGTCGTTCATCGAGTCGCTGTAGAAGTAGCTGCCTTCCAGCGAATATCCGGTTTCTTCCAGCCAGCGGTTCAGGCGCGTCACCTTGCCTTCGCGGAAGCACGGCACGTCGGTGCTGCGTCCGGTGTAGCGACCGTCCTGCATCTCGCACTCGGTGGCGATCAGGGTTTCGACGCCCAGGCGCACGGCGATCGGCGCGGTGACGAAGCGGTTGGTGGCGGTGATGATCACCAGTTTGTCGCCGGCATCGCGGTGCTTTTTCAGCAGATCGAGCGCCTTGGGCAGGACGATCGGCTCGATGCAGTCGCGCATGTAATCGCTGTGCCACTGCTCAAGCACGGCCATCTCGGTGCGGCCGAGGATTTCCAGGCAGAAGTTCAGGTATGCGGCGTTATCCAGTTTGCCGGCCAGGTAATCCTGATAGAACTCGTCGTTGCGCGCCTTGTAGGCGATCGGGTCGAGGAAGCCGCGTTCGCACAGATAATCGCCCCAAGCGTGATCGCTGTCGCCGCCCAGAAGGGTGTTGTCCAAATCGAATAAAGCCAGGCGCATTGCAGTTACCCGCTGAAAAGTCAGTAAAAAGGCCACAAGAATACGGTCTTTTCACAAGAGTGCACATAAGCTCGGAACCTTCGTTGCCGCCTTCACAACCTTTGTGGAACAATGCGGCGACATGCGTTTGCGAGGTTGTTGCCGTGATCGACCCCGATGGTTTCCGCCCTAATGTCGGGATCATTCTGACGAATGACGCCGGCCAGGTGCTATGGGCTCGCCGTATCAATCAGGATGCCTGGCAGTTTCCGCAAGGGGGAATCAACCCCGAGGAGACGCCCGAAGACGCCTTGTACCGCGAGCTGAACGAAGAAGTTGGCCTGGAACGCGAAGATGTTGAAATACTGGCCTGCACCCGGGGCTGGTTGCGCTATCGTTTGCCGCAACGTCTGGTGCGAACCCACAGCCAACCGCTGTGCATCGGCCAGAAACAGAAATGGTTTCTCCTGCGCCTGATCTCCAACGAGCAGCGGGTGCGGATGGATTTGACCGGTAAACCGGAGTTCGATGGCTGGCGCTGGGTCAGTTATTGGTATCCGTTGGGCCAGGTGGTGACATTCAAGCGCGAAGTGTATCGCCGCGCTCTCAAAGAGCTTGCCCCGCGCCTTTTAGCGCGCGACTGACGACGGAGTTCGACCCCGAGCCATGCTCAATACGCTGCGCAAGATCGTCCAGGAAGTTAACTCCGCCAAGGATCTCAAGGCGGCGTTGGGGATTATTGTGTTGCGCGTCAAAGAGGCCATGGGCAGCCAGGTCTGCTCGGTCTACCTGCTTGATCCAGAGACCAATCGCTTCGTGCTGATGGCCACCGAGGGCTTGAACAAGCGCTCGATCGGCAAGGTCAGCATGGCACCCAACGAAGGTCTGGTCGGCCTGGTCGGCACGCGTGAAGAACCCCTGAACCTCGAAAACGCCGCGGATCACCCGCGCTACCGCTACTTCGCCGAGACCGGCGAGGAGCGCTACGCCTCGTTCCTCGGGGCGCCGATCATTCACCACCGCCGTGTCGTCGGCGTGTTGGTCATCCAGCAGAAAGAACGCCGCCAGTTCGATGAGGGTGAAGAAGCCTTCCTCGTGACCATGAGCGCGCAGCTCGCGGGCGTAATCGCCCACGCCGAGGCCACTGGCTCGATCCGTGGCCTGGGCCGTCAGGGCAAGGGCATCCAGGAAGCCAAGTTCGTCGGCGTCCCGGGTTCGCCGGGCGCAGCGGTCGGTACCGCGGTGGTCATGCTGCCACCGGCGGATCTGGACGTGGTGCCGGACAAGACCATCACCGACATCGACGCCGAACTGGCGCTGTTCAAGACCGCCATCGAAGGCGTGCGCGCCGACATGCGCGCGTTGTCGGCCAAGCTGGCGACCCAGCTGCGTCCGGAAGAGCGCGCGCTGTTCGACGTCTACCTGATGATGCTCGACGATGCATCGTTGGGCAGTGAAATCACCAACGTGATCAAGACCGGTCAATGGGCCCAGGGCGCGCTGCGCCAGGTCGTGACCGATCACGTCAACCGTTTCGATCTGATGGACGACGAGTACCTGCGGGAGCGGGCGTCGGACGTCAAGGACCTGGGCCGCCGGCTGCTCGCCTATTTGCAGGAAGAGCGTCAGCAGAACCTGGTCTACCCGGAAAAAACCATTCTGGTCAGCGAAGAACTGACGCCGGCGATGCTCGGCGAGGTGCCGGAAGGCACGCTGGTCGGTCTGGTGTCGGTACTCGGTTCGGGCAACTCCCACGTCGCGATCCTGGCCCGGGCCATGGGTATCCCGACTGTAATGGGTCTGGTCGATCTGCCGTACGCCAAGGTCGACGGCATCGAAATGATCGTCGACGGCACACGGGGCGAGGTTTACACCAACCCCAGCGAAGTGCTGCGCAAGCAGTTCACCGAGGTGGTGGAGGAAGAGAAGCAACTGGCGCTGGGGCTCGATACCCTGCGCGACCTGCCGTGCGTGACCCTGGACGGCCACCGCATGCCACTGTGGGTCAACACCGGCCTGCTGGCGGACGTGGCGCGAGCGCAGAAGCGCGGCGCCGAAGGCGTCGGTCTGTACCGCACCGAAGTGCCGTTCATGATCAACCAGCGCTTCCCGAGCGAGAAGGAACAACTGGCGATTTACCGCGAGCAGCTCGCTGCATTCCACCCGCAACCGGTGACCATGCGCAGCCTGGACATCGGCGGTGACAAGTCGCTGTCGTACTTCCCGATCAAGGAAGACAACCCGTTCCTCGGCTGGCGCGGGATCCGCGTCACTCTCGACCACCCGGAAATCTTCCTGGTGCAGACCCGCGCGATGCTCAAGGCCAGTGAAGGCCTGAACAACCTGCGAATCCTGCTGCCGATGATCTCCGGCATCCACGAACTCGAAGAGGCGCTGCACCTGATCCACCGGGCCTGGGGCGAAGTGCGCGACGAAGGCACCGACGTGCCGATGCCGCCGGTGGGCGTGATGATCGAAATTCCTGCGGCGGTTTACCAGACCAAAGAGCTGGCGCGGATGGTGGACTTCCTGTCGGTCGGCTCCAACGACCTGACCCAGTACCTGCTGGCGGTGGACCGCAACAACCCGCGGGTGGCCGATCTCTACGACTACCTGCACCCGGCGGTGCTGCAAGCCCTGCAAACCGTGGTGCGCGACGCCCATGCCGAAGGCAAGCCGGTGAGCATCTGCGGCGAGATGGCCGGTGATCCGGCGGCGGCGGTGCTGTTGATGGCGATGGGTTTCGACAGCCTGTCGATGAACGCCACCAACCTGCCGAAGGTGAAGTGGATGCTGCGTCAGATCAACCTGAGCAAGGCCAAGGACCTGCTGGCGGAACTGATGACCATCGACAACCCGCAGGTCATCCACAGCTCGCTGCAACTGGCGCTGAAGAACCTTGGGTTGGCGAAGATGGTCAATCCGGCGGCGGCCAAACCCCTCTAGATTAGTGGCGATCCCGAAAAGCCCCTCACCCTAACCCTCTCCCAAAGGGAGAGGGGACTGATCGCGGGATGCCGCAGATATGCATCGACCTGAACGAGTTGTATTGAATCCATAATCGACTCGATCTTTCAGGTCGATGTAAGGCTCAAGACACCTCGGTCGGCTCCCTCTCCCTCCGGGAGAGGGCTGGGCGGGCGGCGTTCCGATGAGGGTAGCTTTTAAATTTTGATCTCCACTTCCCCCAAATGCCCGCCATACGGCCCGAAACTCCGCTCCACCATCCGCCGCGTCCCATCCGCCTGCACAATCAACGCCGTACTCGCCCGAGTCCCATAGCTCTGGCTGGCAATAAACACACTCGACAACAACGACTCGGTCGCCAGGCCCACGCCGGTGTCCGGCAGATCAGCAAACGGCGCCGTTTGCGTATCCCCCAACAACGCCAACAATCGCTCGGGCTGCGGATCATCCAGCACCGCACTCAATGCCGCCTTGGCCTTGAGCAGTTTCGGCCACGGCGTATCCAGCCCGGCGTTGGACAGGCCATAGACGCCGGGCTGCAACATTACCGGTTCCGAAGACCGCGCATTGAAGTGCCACAGCTCGTTGGCATTGCCCAGCAGCAGGTTGAAGCCGGCATAGTCCGGCGAACGGGTGACAACGTCGGACAAATAGTCATCGATCGACAGGTTTCCGGTCAGAAAACCCGCCACCAACTCGCCCCGAGAGCGTCGGGCCGGCGGCTGATGTGGATCGCGTATGTTGGTCAGCGCCGCGAAGCGACCGTTGGCGCCCAGGCCGAGCCAGGTTCCCCCGGCCTCGAGATCGCGACCGGCGTGAACCTGCGGCGACTCGGGCCACTGGGCCAGCGGCAGGCTGGGCCGGGCGTAGAACTCGTCACGGTTGGCCGCGACGATCAGCGGCTGGGCATGCCCCGGCCGCCAGGCGAAAACGATCAGGCACATAAGGTGGTCCTTGTGTGTTTTTTGCCCACTCTACGCAGACATCGTCCGTGCATCCATCGCCAGTGGAGCCGAAGGGTATCCATCCGTTACCATGCCGCTCCGGTTTTGGGGACGCGCCTTGGGAGGCAGTCATGGAATTTCTGCTCTATCTGGCGCTGGGCGCCTGTGCGGGCGTACTGGCCGGGCTGTTCGGGGTGGGCGGCGGGATCATCATCGTCCCGGTGCTGGTGTTCAGTTTCACCTTGCAGGGCTTCGATCCGTCGATCCTGACCCATCTGGCGGTCGGCACGTCCCTGGCGACAATCATCTTCACTTCGGTCAACGCCGTGCGTGAGCATCACCGGCGCGGTGCGGTGCGCTGGCCGATCTTCCGCTGGATGACCGTGGGCATTCTGCTCGGCGCCGGTTTCGGTGCATTGACCGCCGAAGCGATATCCGGCCCGAACCTGCAAAAGATCATCGGTGTGTTCGCCCTGATAATCGCCGCGCAGCTGGCGCTGGACGTCAAACCCAAGGCCAGCCGAACGGTGCCGGGCAAACTCGGTCTGACCGTGGCCGGCAGTGTGATTGGCTGGGCATCGGCGATTTTCGGGATTGGCGGCGGTTCGCTGACCGTGCCGTTCCTGACCTGGCGCAGCGTGCCGATGCAGCAGGCGGTGGCGACCTCGTCGGCCTGTGGCCTGCCGATCGCCGTCGCCAGTGCCATAAGTTTCATGATTCTGGGCTGGCATGATCCGTTGCTGCCGGCCCATAGTCTCGGTTTTGTGTATTTGCCGGCGCTTTTGGGCATTGCCCTGACCAGCATGGTGTTCGCCCGTCTCGGCGCGCGGCTGGCGCACAGGTTGTCGCCGAAGTTGCTGAAACGGCTGTTCGCGGCTTTGCTGTTTTGCGTGGGCCTGAGCTTTCTGTTCTGAGCCGTCTGTTTTGGCAGGTCGCAATCCTGGCTTAATCCTGAGGTGACAGCGTCGCCCGGGAATTTTTGAAGATTTGAACGCTAACGAGGAGTCGCAATGCTGCCTTACCCGCAGATCGATCCGGTGGCCCTGGCCATCGGTCCGCTGAAAATCCACTGGTACGGCCTGATGTACCTGGTCGGCATCGGCGGCGCGTGGCTGCTGGCATCGCGCCGGCTCAACCGTTTCGACCCGACCTGGACCAAGGAAAAGCTGTCCGACCTGGTGTTCTGGCTGTCGATGGGGGTGATTGTCGGCGGGCGTCTGGGTTATGTGCTGTTCTATGACCTGAGCGCTTACCTGGCCAACCCGACACTGATTTTCGAAGTGTGGAAGGGCGGCATGTCGTTCCACGGCGGTTTCATCGGCGTGATGCTGGCCGCACTGTGGTTCGGCAAGCGTAACGGCAAGTCGTTCTTCCAGCTGATGGACTTCGTCGCGCCGATGGTGCCGATCGGCCTGGGCGCCGGGCGTATCGGCAACTTCATCAACGCCGAGTTGTGGGGCAAGGCCACCGACGTGCCGTGGGCCATGGTGTTCCCGCCGTTCAGCGACCCGGCGCAACTGCCGCGTCACCCGTCGCAGCTGTATCAGTTCGCGCTCGAAGGCGTGGCGCTGTTCCTGATCCTCTGGCTGTTCTCGCGCAAGCCACGGCCGACCATGGCGGTCTCGGGCATGTTCGCGCTGTTTTATGGCATCTTCCGTTTCATCGTCGAATTCGTCCGCGTGCCGGACGCGCAACTGGGCTATCTGGCCTGGAACTGGCTGACCATGGGTCAGGTACTCTGCGTACCGATGATCATCGGCGGGCTGTTCCTGATCTGGCTGGCCTACCACCGCGCCCCGGCGGCGCCGGTTGCACCGACAGCTTAAATATTCGAACCCCGGCGACGTTTGCCGGGGCTCAAGGACACAGGTAACTCATGAAGCAATATCTCGATCTGGTGTCGCACGTCATCAACAACGGCACCAAACAGGCCAACCGTACCGGCGTGAACACCATCAGCTTTCCGGGCGCCATGCTGCGCTTCGATCTGCAGGAAGGTTTCCCGGCGATCACCACCCGCAAGATGGCCTTCAAATCGGCCATCGGCGAGATGTGCGGCTTTCTGCGTGGCGTGAACAGCGCCGCCGAATTCCGTGCGCTGGGCTGCAAGGTCTGGGATCAGAACGCCAACGAAAACGCTCAGTGGCTGGCCAATCCGTTCCGTCAGGGCGAAGACGACCTCGGCGAAATCTACGGTGTGCAATGGCGTAAATGGCCGGCGTACAAGCAGATCCCGTTGAGCAACACCGCCGCCATCGAACAAACCTTGAGCAACGGCTACAAGCAGATTGCCCAGGGCGAAGAAGACGGCCAGGCCTATGTGGTGCTGTACAAGGCCATCGATCAGGTGCGCCAGTGCGTCGACACGATCATCAAGGACCCGGGCAGCCGGCGCATCCTGTTCCACGGCTGGAACTGCGCCCAGCTCGATGAAATGGCCCTGCCGCCGTGCCATCTGCTGTACCAGTTCCACCCGAATGTCGAGACCAAGGAAATCTCCCTGACCCTCTACATCCGCTCCAACGACCTGGGCCTGGGCACGCCGTTCAACCTCACCGAAGGCGCCGCGCTGCTGAGCCTGATCGGTCGCCTGACCGGCTACACGCCGCGCTGGTTCACCTATTTCATCGGTGACGCCCACGTCTACGAAAACCACCTCGACATGCTCAACGAACAGCTCAAGCGCGAGCCGTTCGCCATGCCGAAACTGAAAATTTCGGATCGCGTGCCGGAGTTTGCCAAGACGGGTTTGTATCAGCCGGAATGGCTGGAGCTGGTAGAGCCGAGCGACTTCTCGCTGGAAGGCTACGAGCACCATGCGCCGATGACCGCGCCGATGGCGGTCTAGTCGGCAGGATCGTTCCCACGCTCTGCGTGGGAATGAATCCCGTGACGCTCCGCGTCACTTTGGACGCGGAGCGTCCATGGTGGCATTCCCACGCGGAGCATGGGAACGAGCGTCAATCGTTAGTGGCCGTGGCTGCGGCCCACATGCGAATGCTCAACCTCCGCCGCCACAACCCCGCCACTCACTTCCAGCCGCTGCAGGATCCCGCACTGATCCGCCTCCGGCCCTTCGCCACAACGCTGGCGCAGGTCGAGCAGTTGCGTCTGCAACGCCAGTAGCCCGTCGATCCGCGCCTTGACGTGCTGGATGTGTTCGTCGATCAGCGCATTCACGCTTTCGCACTGATCCTGCGGGCTGTCGCGCAGGGCGAGCAGGCTGCGGATTTCTTCGAGGGTCATGTCGAGTGTGCGGCAGTTGCGGATGAAGGTCAGGCGCTCGGCATGCGCCTGGGTGTAGACGCGGTAGTTGCCGTCGCTGCGGGCCGGTTCCGGCAGCAGGTTTTCACGCTCGTAGTAGCGGATGGTTTCCACGGCGCAATCGGTCTGTTTCGCCAGTTCTCCGATCTTCATGACGGCCATCTCCAAAAGGGTGCTTGACCCTATAGTGGCTACAGGGTCTTTACTTGGCAACAGGCACCTTCATGGACGCGACCAATGAGCGATTCCCTGCACACCCACAAGCCCGGCGACGGGCACGATCACAGTCACAAACTGCAGCCTGTGCATAAACATGCCCACGGCGGCGATTCCTGCTGCGGGTCGAAAACCGTTACGCCTGCGCCGGTTCATTCGAGTGAAGACTCGTGCTGTTCGTCGAAAGTCGCCGCACCTTCGCTTGTTCAACTGAGCGAGGCAAAAAGCGCCGACGCCCGGCTGAGCAGCTTCCGCATCGAAGCGATGGACTGCCCGACCGAACAGACGCTGATCCAGAACAAGCTCGGCAAACTGGCCGGGATCCAGCAGCTGGAATTCAACCTGATCAATCGCGTGCTCGGCGTGACCCACAATCTGCCGGACACCGCGCCAATCATCGACGCGATCAAATCCCTCGGTATGCAGGCCGAGCCGCTGGAGGCGGGCGTTGAATCGCCGGTTGCAGCGCCGGTGAAAAAACATTGGTGGCCACTGGCGCTGTCCGGCGTCGGTGCGCTGGCTGCTGAAGTTATCCACTTCACCAGCGCCGCGCCGACCTGGGTGGTGGCGATCATCGCGTTGATCTCGATCCTCAGCGGCGGCCTCACCACCTACAAAAAGGGCTGGATCGCCCTGAAGAACCGCAACCTCAACATCAATGCGCTGATGAGCATCGCCGTGACCGGCGCCGTGTTGATCGGCCAGTGGCCGGAAGCGGCGATGGTGATGTTCCTGTTCACCGTGGCCGAGCTGATCGAAGCGCGCTCGCTGGATCGCGCGCGCAACGCCATCAGCGGCCTGATGCAGATGACTCCGGAGCAGGCGACGGTGTTGCAGGCTGACGGCAACTGGGTCGAACTGGACGTCAAAAGTATCGATCTCGGCGCCCGCGTGCGGGTCAAGCCCGGTGAGCGTATCGCGCTGGACGGTGAAGTCGTCAGCGGCAGTTCGACCATTGATCAGGCGCCGATCACCGGTGAAAGCCTGCCGGTGGAAAAAACCGTTGGCGACAAGGTGTTCGCCGGCACCATCAACCAGGCCGGTTCGCTGGAATATGCGGTGACCGCTGCGGCGAACAATTCCACCCTGGCGCGAATCATCCACGCCGTGGAACAGGCGCAAGGTGCACGGGCGCCGACTCAGCGCTTCGTCGATCAGTTCTCGAAAATCTACACCCCGGTGGTCTTCGTCCTGGCCCTGGCCGTGGCGATCATCCCGCCGCTGTTCATGGGCGCCGCGTGGTTCGACTGGATCTACCGCGCGCTGGTGCTGCTGGTCGTCGCGTGCCCGTGCGCATTGGTGATTTCCACCCCGGTGACCATCGTCAGTGGCCTCGCCGCAGCGGCGCGCAAAGGTATTCTGGTCAAGGGCGGCGTGTACCTGGAGGGCGGTTTCAAGCTCGACTATCTGGCCCTCGACAAGACCGGCACCCTCACCCACGGCAAACCGGTGCAGACCGATTACCTGTCCCTCGACCCGACCGCCGACGCCACGGCCCCGGCGATTGCCGCCGCGCTGGCCGGGCGTTCCGATCATCCGGTGTCGCTGGCCATCGCCAACGCGGCTGTGGATAAAGGTTTCGCGGCTCTGGTTGTGGACAACTTCGAAGCGCTGGCCGGCCGTGGGGTAAAAGGCGAGGTCAACGGTCAGGTCTACCATTTGGGCAACCACCGTCTGGTCGAAGAGCTGGGCCTGTGCTCGCCGCAACTGGAAGAAAAACTGTTCGCGCTGGAGAAACAGGGCAAGTCCGTGGTGCTGCTGCTCGACCGCTCCGGCCCGCTGGCGCTGTTCGCCGTGGCCGATACCGTCAAGGAAACCAGCCGCGAGGCGATCCGCCAATTGCACGAACTGGGCGTGAAAACCCTGATGCTCACCGGCGACAACGTCCACACCGCCCAGGCGATTGCGGCGCAGGTCGGGATCGATCAGGCCAAGGGCGACTTGCTGCCCACCGATAAACTGCAAGCCATCGAAGACCTGTACGCGCAGGGCCATCGGGTCGGCATGGTCGGCGACGGTATCAACGACGCGCCTGCACTGGCGCGGGCGGAGATCGGTTTTGCGATGGCGGCGGCAGGCACCGACACGGCGATCGAAACCGCCGATGTCGCCCTGATGGACGATGATCTGCGCAAGATTCCGGCGTTCATCAGCCTGTCGCGCCATACCGCCGCTATCCTCAAACAGAACATCGCGCTGGCGCTGGTGATCAAAGCGATCTTTCTTGGGGTAACCTTCGCCGGATTCGCCACCATGTGGATGGCGGTGTTCGCCGACATGGGCGTGAGCCTGCTGGTGGTGTTCAACGGTTTGCGCCTGCTGCGCAAATAGAGGAAGAGGGGCGGTTGTGCTGAGTGCCGAGCTGAAAGCGTTTTACATGGTGGCCCGCCTGGGCAGCATCACGCTGGCGGCGAAAAAGCTCGGCCTCAGCCAACCGACCGTGACCACCCAGATCCGCAATCTGGAAAGCCAGTATTCGGTGGAGCTGTTCTACCGCGGCGGCCGGCGTCTGAGTGTCAGCGACGAAGGCGCGCGGCTGTTGCCGATGGTCAAGGCGCTGTTGCAGCAAGAAGCCGATATCGAATTCTTCCTGCGCAACAGCGGCCAGGTCCAGGGCACGCTGCGCATCGCCGCCACCGCGCCGTATTACATCCTCGATCTGGTGAAGACCTTCCGCGAGCGCCTGCCGCAGGTGGAAGTCTCGGTGGAAATCGGCAACTCGCAGCAGGTGCTCGAAGCGCTGGAGGATTACCGGGTGGATGTCGCGGCGTCGTCGCAACTGCTCGACGATGCGCGGCTGATCCGCCGGGTGCTCGGCAGCGATCCGCTGGTGCTGGCGGTGCATCGCAATCATCCGCTGGCGGCGCACGACCATGTGGCGCTGAGCGCGCTGGCCGGGCATACCTTGCTGATGCGTGAATCCGGCTCGACCACTCGGCGGCTCACCGAAGAATTGCTCGCCAGTGCAGGCGTCAGTTTCGGCCCGTTGCTGGAGATCGGCAGCCGCGAGTCGATCCGCGAAGCGGTGCTGCGCAACATCGGCATCAGCATCATCGCCCGCCAGGAAGTGCCGCACGATCCGCAGTTGCGGGTGCTGACCCTCGAAAATGCGCCGCAGATTCCCGAATACCTTTACTGCCTCAAGGAACGCAAGAACGCCCGGTTGCCGGCGGCGTTTCTCGGGCTGGCGCAGGAAATGTCCCCGGCTTGATCGTAATGATCGTTCCCACGCTCTGCGTGGGAATGCCTCATTGGACGCTCTGCGTCCGCTCTTGGGACGCGGAGCGTCCCGGGCTGCATTCCCACGCAGAGCGTGGGAACGATCCGCGATCCGCGGTGAACCAAAATCCCTGAATACCACTATCGGTCGATTTTGCCTTGTTGCCATATGACCGACGCATTACAACTCTAGGATTCGTCTCATCTGCTTGATGAGGCCTGTCCATGAACCCTGCAATCGCAACTGCCCTGACCAACCCCGGCGCACCGATGAAAGTGCGCGGCGTGCAGAAGCGCTTCGGCGCTTTCACGGCGCTGGATAACGTCTCCCTCGATGTCGCGGCCGGTGAGCTGGTGTGCCTGCTCGGCCCGTCGGGCTGTGGCAAGACCACGTTGTTGCGTTGCATCGCCGGTCTGGAGAAGCAGGACAGCGGCGAGTTGTACCTCGGCGAGCGCGACGTTTCCCACCTCGCGCCCCAGGCTCGGGATTACGGCATCCTGTTCCAGTCCTACGCGTTGTTCCCCAATCTGACCGTCGAAGCGAACATTGCCTACGGCCTCGCCGGCAGCGGTCGCGATGAAGTGCGCCGTCGCGTCGGTCAGATGCTGGAACTGGTCGGCCTCAGCGGCAGTGAGAAAAAGTACCCGGGCCAGTTGTCCGGTGGCCAGCAGCAACGGGTGGCACTGGCCCGCGCCCTGGCTCCCGCGCCGTCGTTGCTGTTGCTCGACGAACCGATGTCGGCCCTCGACGCCCGGGTCCGCGAGCATCTGTGCACCGAGCTGCGCCAACTGCAACGCAACCTCGGCATCACCACCCTGATGGTCACCCACAATCAGGACGAAGCCATGCTGATGGCCGATCGCATCGCCGTGATGAACAACGGCAAGGTCGAGCAGTACGCCACCCCGCAGGAAATCTACAACCGCCCGGCCACACCGTTCGTGGCCGAGTTCGTCGGCCAGGGCAACTGGCTGCCGTTCCAGCGCAGCAGCGACAGCCACGCCAAGGTCGGCGGGATGAACCTGCGCCTGGCCGACGGCAGCGTCCATAGTCCGTCGGGCCGGTTGTTCTGCCGTCCGGAAGCGATCAACGTCAATCCGTTGGTGCACGAAGAAAACCTGTTCCCGGCCAAGGTTCGCGAGATCACCTTCCTCGGCAACCGCTGCCGCATGAGCTTCGAACTCGATCAATTGCCCGGTCATGCCTTGCTCGCCGAACTGGCACCGGAAGCCATGCCACGCCTCGGCGCCCAGCAGATCATGGTCGCCTTGCCGCCACGCAGCCTGCAGGTGTTTGCCTGATGAACAGCAACCTCGCACTGCCGCTACCGCAAAAGCAGGCGCGGCAGGTGTCCGGGGCCGAGGTCGGCGACCGGATCTTCGTCCTCGGCGGCAAACTCCTGCTGTTGGTGCTGCTCGGTGTGGCGGTGCTGTTGCCATTGCTGGCGATCTTCTGGCGCGGCTTCAGCAGCGAAGCCGGGCAGGGCGGTGGCTGGCTCGCTGCGAAGGAACTGGTGACCAGCGACAATTTCCACTGGCTGCTCGGCAACAGCCTGAAAGTTTCCCTCAGCGTCGCGGCGATCGTCGTACCGCTGGCCTACCTGTTTGCCTACGCCTTGCAGCGCACGATGATTCCGGCAAAAGGCATCTGGCGCGGGGTTTCGCTGCTGCCGCTGATGGCACCTTCGATGTTGCCGGGGATCGCGCTGGTCTATCTGTTCGGCAATCAGGGCATGTTGCGCGGGCTGCTGTCGGACAACATCTACGGTTTCTGGGGGATTGTTCTGGGCGAGGTGATCTACACCTTCCCACACGCCTTGATGATTTTGCTGTCAGCCCTGTCGCTGGCGGATGCGCGATTGTTCGACGCTGCGTCGAGCATGGGTGCCAGTCCTGCGAAAGCCTTCCGCAGCATCACCTGGCCCGCGACCCGCCAGGCCGTGTTCGCCGCGTTCTGTCTGGTGTTCACCCTGACCATCACCGATTTCGGTGTGCCGGTGGTGGTCGGTGGCGACTATCAGGTGCTGGCGCTGGAAGCCTACAAAGCCGTGGTCGGCCAGCAGCAATTCGGTCGCGGCGCGCTGATCGGCATGGTTCTGTTGCTGCCGGCACTGTTCAGCTTCGGCGTCGATGCCTGGCTGCGCCGCCGTCACGGCGACTCCATGAGCGGTCGTGCCCAGGTATTCAAACCGGCACCGTCGAAGAAGCGCGATGCCTTTTATCTCAGCGTGGTCCTGCTGATCAGCGCTGCGTTGCTGCTGGTGTTCGGCATGGCGGTGTTCTCGTCGCTGGTGAAGTTCTGGCCGTACAACCTGTCGTTGTCGCTCAATCACTACCAGTTCAACGAGACCGCCGGCGGTGGCTGGCTGGCTTACGGCAACAGTTTGAAGATGGCGCTGGGCACGGCGCTGATTGGCAGTGTGCTGATCTTCACGGGCGCCTACCTGATGGAAAAGACTCGCAGCCAGCGCGGGCTGAATCTGACGCTGCGCATGCTCAGTTTCGTACCGATGGCGGTGCCGGGGCTGGTGCTCGGTCTGGGTTACGTCTTCTTCTTCAACCTGACCGGCAACCCGCTGCACGTGTTGTACGGAACCATGACCCTGCTGATCGTCTGCACCATTGCTCACTATTTGACCACTGCGCAGATGACCGCCACCACCGCGCTGCGTCAGCTCGACGCCGAATTCGAAGCCGCCGCGCTGTCGCTCAAGGCGCCGCTGTACCGGCATTACCTGCGGGTCACCGTGCCGATCTGCCTGCCGGCGCTGCTGGACATCGTGCGCTACCTGTTCGTCTCGGCCATGACCACCGTGTCCGCCGCGATCTTCCTCTACAGCCCCGACACCATCCTCGCGGCGGTGGCGGTGCTGAACATGGATGACGCCGGCAACGTCGGCGGCGCGGCGGCGATGTCGACCCTGATTCTGTTCACCTCGGCGGGCGTGTCCTTGCTGCTGGCGTGGGCTTCGCGCGGCTTGCTGCGCCGTTCCCAGGCCTGGCGGCAAACGGCGCCCGGTCACTGATCTACGACTTATCCCTATCGCCTCAACTCACCTACAGGAAAACGATCATGTTCAAGCCTATGGCCCTGGCCGCTGCTGTGCTCGCTGCTTTCAGCCTGAATGCCTTCGCGGCAAAAACCGAGTTGACGGTGTACACCGCCCTCGAAGCCGAGCAGTTGAAGTCCTACAAAGAGGCCTTCGAAAAGGCCAACCCGGACGTCGAGATCAAGTGGGTGCGCGACTCCACCGGGATAATCACCGCCAAACTGCTGGCCGAAAAGGATCGCCCGCAGGCTGACGCAGTGTGGGGCCTGGCGGCGTCGAGTCTGGCGATCCTCGATCAGCAAGGCATGCTGCAAAGCTATGCACCGAAGGATCTGGGCAAGATCGGCGCGAACTACCGCGACGCCGCCAACCCGCCAGCCTGGGTCGGCATGGACGTCTGGGCCGCAACCATTTGCTTCAACACCGTCGAGGCCGAAAAACAGGGCCTGACCAAACCGGTGAGCTGGCAGGACCTGACCAAGCCGGAGTACAAAGGCAAGATCGTGATGCCGAACCCGGCCTCGTCCGGCACTGGTTTTCTCGACGTCAGCGCCTGGCTGCAAACCTTCGGCGAGAAACAGGGCTGGGCTTACATGGACGGTCTGCACCAGAACATCGGCCAGTACGTTCACTCCGGTTCCAAGCCTTGCAAACTGGCGGCGGCGGGCGAATTCCCGATCGGGATTTCCTTCGAATACCCGGCCGTTCAGCTGAAGCGCCAAGGTGCACCGTTGGACATCATCCTGCCGAAGGAAGGCCTGGGCTGGGAGATCGAGGCGACTGCCGTGATCAAAGGCACGCCGCATGAAGAAGCCGCGAAGAAACTGGCCGACTTCTCCGCCAGCGCCCCGGCGATGGATCTGTACAAGGAAAACTTCGCTGTCCTCGCCCAACCGGGCATCGCCAAGCCACAGACGGAGCTGCCGGCCGACTACGAGCAGCGCCTGATCAAGAACGACTTCGCCTGGGCCTCGAAGAACCGCGACGAGATCCTGACCGAATGGCGCAAGCGCTATGACGGCAAGTCCGAGAAAGTCGCTGCCAAGTAAATCTTCTTACCCGATTGTTCCCTGACGGAGCATTGATCGTTCCCACGCTCCGCGTGGGAATGCAGCCAAGGACGCTCCGCGTCCTCTGTGACGCAGAGCGTCACGGTATTCACTCCCACGCAGAGCGTGGGAACGATCAGCGTGGGAACGATCATTGAGGTAGCTGCATGACACAACACAAAGACTTGCTGATCGTCGGCGCCGGCATCCTGGGCCTGTCCCACGCCTATGCCGCCGCCCGGCGCGGTCTCAAGGTCACGGTTTTCGAACGCACTGCCACGCCACTCGGCGCGTCGGTGCGCAACTTCGGCCAGGCACTGGTCACCGGCCAGCCACCGGGTCCGATGCTCGAACTGGCCAAGGCCACCCGCGACATCTGGGGCCAGTGGGCGCAGCTCGCCGGCCTGCAACTCAAGCGCAACGGCTCGTACCTGTTCGCCCGCACCGAGGCCGAAGAGCACTTGCTCGAAACCTTCTGCGCCGGGCGCGCCGTGGAGCACGACTACCGCGTCGAACTGCTGCGCGGTGCCGCGCTGCGCGATCTGTACGGCGGCCAGTTCAGCCATCACCGCGCCGCGCTGCACGGGATGGACGATCAACAGCTGTATTCCCGGGAAGCGATTCCGGCGTTGATCGAATACCTGCGTCGCGAACTCGACGTCGAGTTTCACTTCTCGACGCTGGTGCGCGACGTCGAGCCTGGGCGCCTGCAAAGTACTTCCGGCACATTCTCCGCCAAGCAGATCATCGTCTGCTCCGGCCACGACTATCAGACCTTGCTGGCCGAGCCGATTGCCGCCCTCGACCCGCAAATCTGCCGCCTGCAAATGCTCCGCGCCCGGCCGCAGATCGACCTGAACTTGCAACACGCCTTGCTCACCGGCCTCAGCTGCGTGCATTACGGCGCTTTCGCTGACCTGCCGGAAGCATCGGCAGTTCACGCGCAAATCCTGCGCGAACAACCGCACTTGCAGGCAAACGGCATTCATCTGCTGATCAGCCCGACGCCGTATGGCGAACTGATCATTGGCGATTCTCACCATTACGGCAGCGATCCATCGCCGTTCAACGCCGAGCAGGTCGATGACTGGATGCTCGAACTGGCCGAGCACACCCTCGGTTGCAAGGTGCAAGTGGTCGAGCGCTGGCAGGGTGTCTATGGTGCCCGGGGGCCGGGGCCGTTTTCATTCCTGCGTCCGGCGCCGGGGCTGAGTGTGGCGCTGATGCACAGCGGCGTCGGCATGAGCGTCGGCCCGGCCATGGCCGAGCGCAATGTTGCACAGCTTTTTGGAGAGCACTGATGTTGAGTCACGAGCAAGTCATCGACCGGGTGTTCGGCCTCTATGAGCGCTTCGGCGCCAGAGACTACATCGGCGAACCGGTGTCGCAGATCGAACACATGTCTCAGGCGGCGCAACTGGCCATCGCCGAAGGCTTCGACGACGAAGTGGTGCTCGCCGCGTTCTTCCACGACATCGGCCACTTGTGTGCCGAAGGCGCGGAAAACATGGGCGGTTACGGCGTGGTCAGCCACGAACGCCTCGGCGCGGATTACTTGCGTGAGGCTGGCTTCAGCGAACGCATGGCGCGGCTGGTGGAGTATCACGTCCAGGCCAAGCGTTATCTGACGCTCCGGGAGCCAGGCTATTTCGCGCGGTTGAGCGAAGCCAGCCGCCGCACCCTGGACTATCAGGGCGGAGTGATGACCGAGGCCGAGGCCGATGCGTTCGAGCAGGATCCGTTGTGCGCCGTCAGTCTGCGGATGCGCCAGTGGGATGAGCTGGCGAAGGAAATAGCGGTGCCGGTGATGGATCTTGCGGTGTTGAAGGATAAGGCCTTCACGTTGCTGTCCCGCGAGGCGCGCTGAAGCTTCTTACGCCAATCCGGGAAACAGTGCATGGCGTGTATTGCCCCTTCGGCCCAGACTGGTCTTTTTGCCGAAGGAGCGCACGGATGCGTTTTTTGAAAGTGATTGCCCGGGATCGATCCGGCAGCGGCGCAGGGGACACTGTCCAGTTGCGCTTTCATGACAGCGAACAGGATTGGCGCGAAGCCTCTGCCCGTGAAGTCGCGCAACTGCGCAGCTTCACCCGAACCTATCTGAAATGTGCCTGGTTCAACGCGGCCGATGAGGACACGCGGCATCTGCGGATCTTCGCTCTGAACCCCGGCCGCGATGGAACGCCGGAATCAGTGAGGCTGCACTTTCATAAGGGCGAAACCATCGCTTACAAGGCCGCCGTCCACGACCTGGATAACGATGGCGGTTTCGAGGTTGTCCTGTGTTCGGACGTCGACAACGACGGGCGCGCCAATCGCACCGATCGCAGCCGGGTGACGGCGCTGGTCAAACAGTTCCTCAAGCTCGGCTGGTTCTAGAGTTCGAGGACTTTGCTCACCAGTTCATCGATCTGTTCCTGACGCTGGGCCTGATTCAGTTTCGGATGCGGGTTGAGCGACGACCATTGCGGGTGGGCCCGGGCGATGTTCAGCGCCTCCGGCAACTTGCCCTCGCGCCAGGTCTTGTCTTGCGGCGTCGCCACCTGAATGCTGTCCAGCGCCGCATGGCCGCGGGCATTCAGCGCTTGCAGCAGTTGCCGCTGACGCAGGGCCAGCAGGCGCAGCACGTTGTCGTCGACTGTCAGTTCCCGCTGCCCTTTGATCTTGCCCAGCAGGCGATTGCCATAGCTGCGGGCGGTTTGCAGGGCACCGCCGGCAATCGCGCCGGCCAGGGCTGCTGCCCCGAGGGTGATGCCGCCGACCAGCAAGTCCACACCCGCACCGGCGGCTGCACCCGCGGCAATCCCGCCGCCGACTCGCACGCCAAGCTGCTTAAGGGTTTCCGGGTTGAACAGGTCATCGCCCCAACGCCCGTCGAGCAGCGGCAGATCACTGGCGGCGGCGTCCTGCGGGCGGAAAGCGTAGAGCTTGAGCAGCGCTTCGACGCAGCGTTGTTCGCGTTGGCGCACGGCTTTGCGCAGTTCGCTGATGGCCTGTTGTTCCTGTTCAGCGTTGCTCGCCACACTGCGTCGGCACGCGGCGCAGTCGATCAACAGTTCGGCGATCAAGCGCGCGGCGCTTTGCTCGCGGGCGAGGCGCTGGGCCTGTTGATCGGCGATCAGCCGTTCCAGTTGTGGGCGGGCGTTTTCCAGCAACAGTGCGAGGCTTTCATACAGCCGCCGCTCGCCATCTTCCGGCGGGGCGACGCTGTCGAAACGCACCAGCGCGTGCAGTCCCAGACGCGCCAGTGCTTCGCGCCAGTCCGGCTCGCGGTGGTTGGCGCTGCTGACGAAATTCAGCACCGGCAGCAACGGTTTGCCGCAACTGGCCAGCACTTCCAGTTCGTCGCGGTACTTGGCCAGCACCGGTTCGCGGGCGTCGATCACATACAGGCCGGCGTCGGAATCAAGCAGTTGCCGCAGGACTTTGGCTTCCTGTTCGAAACGCTGGCGCGCCTCGCTGCCGTCGAGAAACCGCGCCAGCCGTGCCGGGCCGTCGAGGCGTTCGCCGGGGCGTTCCAGACGCTCGAGAAAATCCAGCAGGGCGATGGCGTCTTCCAGACCGGGTGTGTCGTAGAGGTCGAGCAACGGCTCGCCATCCACCGACAACCGCGCGCCTTCGACATGCCGCGTGGTGCTCGGTCGATGGGAGACTTCGCCGAAGCCGACGTCGCGGGTCAGGGTGCGCAACAGCGAAGTCTTGCCGACGTTGGTGTGGCCGACCACCGCCAGTTTCAGCGGCGCTTTCCAGGCATCAGTCATGTCCGTGCTCCAGCCAGTTCAACGGGGCGCAATCGGCGAACGGCAGTTCCAGCTGATGCAATGCCACGTGCCAGTCACCGAGGCGTTCGGCGTCCAGCGCTTGTCCTTGCGGCGCTTGCAACAGCCAGACACGGGTTGCGGCGGCGTTGCGCGCCAGCTCGGCAATCAGCGCCAGGCTGCCGCGATCCGGCGAACGCCGTGGGTCGCAGGCAATCGCGAGGCGCGCCGGCGGGAAGCGGCTGAGCTGTTCGAGCAGTTTGTTGCGCGATTCACGGCTGTCGAGGATGCCGGCGTTGCTGACGTTTTTCGGCAGCGTCGGCGGCCATGAGTGCTGATCGTCGAGTTCGATTGCCACCAGCAACGCGCCATCGCTGGCGTGTTCGCCCACGGTGCTTTCGACGCGGTGCAATTGCGCAGGCTCCGGGTCGGTGATGCCGAGGCGTTCGCTGGTCGGCATCAGGCGTTCGCGCAGTTGGGCGTAGCCGGGCAGGTTCAGGTCCAGGCGCAACGCAGCCTTGCCGCTGTTCCAGCGCCAGAAGCAAAAAAGCGCCAACAGCAGGCGCGGCAGCACGCCGTACACCACCAGCACGCCGACCAGCCAGGTCGCCCAGGCCTGACGGGCGCTTTCGATGTTCAGCGCGGTGTCGCCGCTGGCGCGGATCATTTCGACAGTGGGTACGTTAAAGCCCAGCAGCGCCGGCAATGCGCCGAGGGACTGGGTCATGTTGATGAATGTGTCGGCACTGAGAATCGTGGTTTCCCAGACGAAGCCGTAGCGCCGGGTCGCCATCAGCGTCAGCAGCAAAACCAGCGCGCTGACCATCGCCAGCAACCACAGGCCGTTGACCAGCGTACCGAGTGCCCAGCGATTGAGCTTCTTGCGTTGCAGCATCAGCAGCAGAGCCGGCGCCAGTTGCGCCGCCTTGGCGTCGCGGGCGAGTTTTTCACTGAGCCACAGCCACAAGCGGCCGAGGGTGGCGCCATGTTCGCCAGCGAAGATCAGCCCCAGCGCCCAGCTCAACAGCAGAATCAGGTTCAGCCCGAGCAGACTGCCCAGGGCCCAGAACACATTGACCGGCGTCTGGCCCAGTGCGGCGAAGGCCAGCCCTGCGCCGCTCAGTACCGCGAAGATCGCCAGCAGCACCAGCGCCAGACGCGCGCCTTGCAGCCAGTGCTTGAGCGCGGCGGTCAGGCCGTCGCGCTCGGCCAGCCACAGGGCGCGGCGCTGAATGCGTCCCGGCAGATCGCCGCCGGCCGCGCGGGCCAGGCGATTGGCTTCCAGATCGTCCAGCGGGCCTGCGTGTTCTTCGCGCAGGCGCACGGTTTCGGTGAGCCAGAGGTTTTGCAGTGAAGTCAGTTCAGTCACGCGGCATCCCGTTGCTTGATTGAGCCGTGAGCATAACCGCTGTGGCGCTTATCGGGGTAAGGGCGGCTCTGGTATCCTCGCCGGCATGACTAAATCACTCCCCCTCAGCCTGATCGCAGCCCTCGGTGAAAATCGTGTGATCGGCGTCGACAACAGCATGCCCTGGCACCTGCCGGGGGACTTCAAATACTTCAAGGCCACGACGCTCGGCAAGCCGATCATCATGGGCCGCAAGACCTGGGACTCGCTGGGTCGTCCGTTGCCGGGGCGTTTGAACATTGTGGTCAGCCGTCAGCAGGATCTTGTGCTGGAAGGTGCGGAAGTCTATCCGTCGCTGGAAGCGGCCGTGGTTCGCGCCGAAGCGTGGGCGAAAGAGCAGGGCGTCGACGAATTGATGCTGATTGGCGGGGCGCAATTGTATGCGCAGGGGCTGGCGCAGGCAGATCGTCTGTATCTGACTCGCGTGGCACTGAGCCCGGAAGGCGATGCGTGGTTTCCGGAGTTCGATCTGAACCAGTGGACGCTGGTGTCGAACGTGCCGAATCCGGCTGAAGGCGACAAACCGGCTTACAACTTCGAAGTCTGGGAAAGAAGATAGCTACAAGCTTCGAGCTGCAAGCCGCAAGTAAAAGCTGGAATGCTCTTCTTGCAGCTTGCAGCTTGCAGCTTGCAGCTTGCAGCTTGCTAGCTCGCTAGCTCCGCATGCTCATCGGCATCCAGCAGGGCCTTGTCGGTCTGCTGCATCACCTGGCTGGTAATCGCACCGGCCGTGATCGAACCACTCACGTTCAGCGCCGTACGGCCCATGTCGATCAGCGGCTCGACCGAAATCAGCAACGCCACCAGCGAAACCGGCAAGCCCATGGCCGGCAGCACGATCAGCGCAGCGAAGGTCGCACCGCCACCCACGCCCGCCACACCGGCCGAACTCAAGGTCACGATCGCCACCAGCGTCGCGATCCACAGCGGATCCAGCGGGTTGATGCCGACGGTTGGCGCAACCATCACCGCCAACATTGCCGGGTACAGACCGGCGCAACCGTTCTGACCGATGGTCGCACCGAACGAAGCGGCGAAGCTTGCCACCGATTGCGGAATGCCCAGACGACGGGTCTGCGCTTCGATGCTCAGCGGGATGCTCGCCGCACTGGAGCGGCTGGTGAACGCGAAGGTCAGCACCGGCCAGATCTTGCGGAAGAAACGCAGCGGATTGATCCCGGCGGCCGATACCAGCAAGCCATGCACCACGAACATCAGGCCCAGGCCGAGGTACGACACCACCACGAAACTGCCGAGCTTGATGATGTCCTGCAGGTTGGAACCGGCGACCACTTTGGTCATCAGCGCCAGCACGCCGTACGGGGTCAGCTTCATCACCAGACGCACCAGACGCATCACCCAGGCTTGCAGGGTGTCGATGGCGTTGATCACTTTCTGACCTTTCTCGACGTCATCCTTGAGCAGTTGCAGCGCGGCAACCCCCAGGAACGCGGCGAAGATCACCACGCTGATGATCGAGGTCGGTTTGGCCCGCGCCAGGTCGGCGAACGGGTTCTGCGGGATGAACGACAACAGCAGTTGCGGCACATTCAGGTCGGCGACCTTGCCGGCGTAGTCGGTCTGAATGGTTTGCAGACGGGCCATTTCCTGAGTGCCGGCGACCAGGCCTTCGGCGGTCAGGCCGAACAGGTTGGTCAGGCCGATGCCGATCACCGCCGCAATCGCGGTGGTGAACAGCAGCGTGCCGATGGTCAGGAAGCTGATCTTGCCCAGCGAAGACGCGTTGTGCAGACGGGCCACGGCGCTGAGGATCGAGGCGAATACCAGCGGGATCACGATCATTTGCAGCAGTTGCACGTAACCGTTGCCGACCAGATCGAACCAGCCGATCGAGGCTTTCAGTACCGGGTTGCCGGCATCGTAAATCGTGTGCAGCGCGACACCGAATGCCACGCCCAGCACCAGCGCGAGCAGGACTTTTTTCGCCAGGCTCCACGAAGTGTGGCGGGTTTGCGCCAGGCCGAAGAGCAGGGCGAGGAACACCAGCAGGTTGAGAATCAGGGGCAGATTCATGAGGACTCCAGAAAAGACTGTGCCAACAGCCTTCCGGGGCTGCTGCGAACCGGCAAGCCTAACAGTTTGATTTGCAATGATTTAATACCGAAATCAGAGGTCGTCCGTCGTTTTTGGAATAAGCGGGTGTCGCTCTCGGGGATGCAGCTGGCGCGAAACGGACGTGGACGGTCGCTGACAGACGAGGACTGTCACACATATTTGTTAGCGTCGATTTCTTTGACCCAGGGAGAAAGCGCCAATGAAGTTCACACCGAAATTTCTGGCTGTCGCACTGACTGTGGGGATGGGCCTGGCCACTCAGGCATTCGCCACCGACCTGAAACACTGGCCGGCGGATCAGGCCAAGGCATTGGACGCGATGATCGCTGCCAACGCCAACAAGGGTAACTACGCGGTGTTCGACATGGACAACACCAGTTACCGCTACGACCTCGAAGAGTCGTTGCTGCCGTTCATGGAAAACAAGGGCCTGATCACCCGCGACAAGCTCGACCCTTCCCTGAAACTGATGCCGTTCAAGGACACCGCCGACCACAAGGAAAGCCTGTTCAGCTATTACTACCGCCTCTGCGAAGTCGACGACATGGTCTGCTATCCATGGGTGGCTCAGGTGTTTTCCGGCTTCACCCTCAAGGAACTCAAGGGCTACGTCGATGAGCTGATGGCCTCGGGCAAACCGGTGCCGGCGACCTATTACGAAGGTGACGTGGTCAAGAATCTGGATGTGAATCCGCCGAAGATCTTCACTGGCCAGAAAGAGCTGTACAACAAGCTGATGGAGAACGGCATCGAGGTCTACGTGATGACCGCCGCCTCCGAAGAACTGGTGCGGATGGTCGCGGCCGATCCGAAGTATGGCTACAACGTCAAACCGCAGAATGTGATCGGCGTGACCACGTTGCTGAAGAACCGCGAGACCGGCGAGCTGACCACCGCGCGCAAGCAGATCACCGCCGGCAAGTATGACGAGAAAGCCAACCTCGGCCTCGAACTGACCCCATACCTGTGGACCCCGGCGACCTGGATGGCCGGCAAGCACGCGGCGATCCTGACCTACATCGACGAATGGAAAAAACCGGTACTGGTGGGTGGCGACACCCCGACCAGCGACGGCTACATGCTGTTCCACGATGTGGACGTGGCCAAGGGCGGCATTCACCTGTGGGTCAACCGCAAGGACAAATACATGACCCAGATTCAGGGCATGATGGCCAAGCATGCGGCGGCCCAGGCGAAAGAAGGTTTGCCGGTGACGGCGGACAAGAACTGGGTGATCGTCAAACCTGAAGAAATCCAGTAATTGCTACGGTGATCGCTCTCGAGCAGAGCGCGATGATCGTTCCCACGCTCCGCGTGGGAATGCAGCCCGTGACGCTCCGCGTCACTGGACGCAGAGCGTCCCTTGAGGCATTCCCACGCGGGAGCGTGGGAACGATCAAACGATCAAACTGAAGGCAAAAAAATGCCCCGCACTTGGCGGGGCATTTTTGTTTCTGCGATTTGACGCTTACAGCCCGTCGAGCATCGCCTTGTTGCGCACCGCACCCTTGTCGGCGCTGGTCGCCAGCAGGGCGTAGGCCTTGAGGGCAGTGGTCACTTTGCGTGGACGCTGTTCGACCGGTTTCCAGCCTTTCTTGTCCTGCTCGACCCGGCGGGCTGCCAGTTCTTCGTCGCTGATCAACAGGTTGATCGAGCGGTTCGGAATGTCGATCAGCACCTTGTCGCCGTCCTGTACCAGACCGATCGCGCCGCCGGCCGCAGCTTCTGGCGAAGCGTGGCCGATGGACAGACCGGAAGTGCCGCCGGAGAAACGGCCGTCGGTCAGCAGGGCGCAGGCTTTGCCCAGGCCTTTGGATTTCAGGTACGAGGTCGGGTAGAGCATTTCCTGCATGCCCGGGCCGCCTTTCGGGCCTTCGTAGCGAATGATGACGATGTCGCCTTCCTTCACTTCGTCGGCGAGGATGCCACGTACCGCGCTGTCCTGGCTTTCGAAGATCTTCGCGTTGCCTTCAAAGACGTGAATCGACTCGTCGACGCCGGCGGTTTTCACCACGCAGCCGTCCAGGGCGATATTGCCGTACAGCACGGCCAGGCCACCTTCTTTCGAATAGGCGTGTTCGAAGCTGCGGATGCAGCCGTTTTCACGGTCGTCGTCCAGGGTTTCCCAGCGGGTCGACTGGCTGAACGCGGTTTGCGTCGGAATGCCCGCCGGGCCTGCCTTGAAGAAATGGTGCACGGCTTCATCGTCGGTCTGGGTGATGTCCCACTTGGCGATGGCTTCTTCCATGCTGCGGCTGTGCACGGTCGGCAGGTCGGTGTGCAGCAGGCCGCCACGGGCCAGCGAACCGAGGATGCTGAAGATGCCGCCGGCGCGGTGCACGTCTTCCATGTGGTACTTCTGGATGTTCGGCGCGACCTTGCACAATTGCGGCACCTTGCGCGACAGACGATCGATGTCACGCAGGTCGAAGTCGATCTCGGCTTCCTGGGCAGCGGCCAGCAAGTGCAGGATGGTGTTGGTCGATCCGCCCATGGCGATGTCGAGCATCATTGCGTTCTCGAACGCCTTGAAGTTGGCGATGTTGCGCGGCAGTACCGACTCGTCGTTCTCGCCGTAGTAGCGTTTGCACAGCTCGACGATGGTGCGGCCGGCCTGCAGGAACAGCTGTTCGCGGTCGCTGTGGGTGGCCAGGGTCGAACCGTTGCCCGGCAGTGCGAGGCCCAGGGCTTCGGTCAGGCAGTTCATCGAGTTGGCGGTGAACATGCCGGAGCACGAACCGCAGGTCGGGCAGGCGCTGCGCTCGTACTCGGCAACCTTCTCGTCAGAAGCGCTGGAGTCGGCGGCAATGACCATGGCGTCGACGAGGTCGAGACCGTGGCTGGCCAGTTTGGTCTTGCCGGCTTCCATCGGGCCGCCGGAGACGAAGATCACAGGGATGTTCAGGCGCAGAGCGGCCATCAGCATGCCCGGGGTGATCTTGTCGCAGTTCGAGATGCAGACGATGGCGTCGGCGCAGTGGGCGTTGACCATGTACTCGACGGAGTCGGCGATGATCTCGCGGCTCGGCAGCGAATAGAGCATGCCGTCGTGGCCCATGGCGATGCCGTCGTCCACGGCGATGGTGTTGAATTCTTTGGCAACGCCGCCAGCGCGTTCGATCTCGCGGGCAACCAGTTGGCCCAGGTCCTTCAGGTGCACATGGCCCGGTACGAACTGGGTGAAGGAGTTGGCAATGGCGATGATCGGCTTCTTGAAGTCGTCATCTTTCATCCCGGTGGCGCGCCACAGTGCGCGGGCGCCGGCCATGTTGCGGCCGTGGGTGGATGTTTTCGAGCGGTAATCTGGCATGGAGCACTCCGGGCGGCTAATCAGGTATCAAAGGGGAGTGAGCTTCTATTGACGTCTGGAACACTCAGAAATGGCCGTGTGTCCTGATGTTGCCGATGACGTTGCGGGATCGCCGCTGGTCTCAGCCTGAGCTCATAAACCCGCCGGGGATGAATGGCGATGAATCTCGCGATTCTACACCGCTGGCGTCAGGAGGGAATGGCGCAAAACGTTGTTCCAGTGCTGACGAAGCGTGCGGGATGACGACCGGCAGGGTTAATCGCTGTCCGGTTGCCCCACAAGATCGCTGCGCCGACTGATCCGCGCGTTCAACGCCAGTGCCACCCCGCTGAGTATCACGAAGCTGTAGCCCAGCGTGGATTGCAGATTGGTCGGGCTCAGGCTGATCAAGGCACTGATCAAGCCACCGCAGATGAAAATGATCGTGCTGCCGGCCGAGGCCGAGGTGCCGGCGTTTTCCGGAAACAGACTCATGGCCCGGGACGTGGCCGCCGGTCGGGCAATGGTGGTGCCGGCGGTACAGATCAGCATCGGGATCAGCACGGTCGCCGGAGCCAGTGCAAAGTTCGACGACAGGTACAGCAGGGTCACGCCGGCGAACAGGATCAGGCTCAGGCCGACGACCATCTGCTGGCCGCTGTTGATGCGCCTGCTCAGCACACTGGCGAGGATACCCCCGGTGACGTAAGCCGCACCGTAGATCAGCAGGATCAACGAAAACTCGTAAGCGGACAGTTGCAGCCGATCCATGAAGATCAGCGGCGAGATCACGATGAATGAAAAGTGGCAGGCGAACGCAAATGCCGAAATCAGCCAGTAGCCGACGAAGTCGAAATCTCCCAGAACCTGTCGATAGGCCGAGAGGAAGTTCGTCCGGGTGCCACTGTCGGTCGGTCGGGTGTTCTCCAGAAACAGCCAGGCCTTGAGCAGCACTGCGGCTGATAATGCGATGAACACCCAGAAACTGCCGCGCCAGCCCAATGTCGCCTGAAGAAAGGTGCCTGCCAGCGGCGAAACCGAGATGAAAATCCCGCCGGCGGTGACCATTAAAATCCGTAGGCGGTCACGTTCTTCGCCTTCGAACAGGTCCTGCACCAGCGCCTGTGACAGCACGAAGCAACCGCACCCCAGCGCCTGCACCACCCGAAAAATCAGAAACAGCGAATAGTCCGAGGTCATCACGCACCCGAGGGCGCCGAATATGGAAACGCTCATGCCGGCGAGCAGCAAACCCTTGCGGCCGATCACATCCGACAGCGGCCCGATCAGCAACTGGGCGAAGGCTATTCCGACGGCGAACAGGCTGATCGAGAGGGCGATGTCCGCCGGGGTGCGGCGAAAGTGCTCCGCCAGTGCCGGAAATGAAGGCAGCAGGACATCCAGTGGAAAGACGCCGAGCAACACCATTGCCAGCAAAAGACTGACAGCCCCGCGCCGCTGTCGTCGGGTCACCACAGATTGTCCGTCATCCATCGATCAGTCCTGCCCTGGCAAATAGTGTCTGGTTTTGAGGTTCGGCGAAAAAACCGGCTTTTTTCAGTGCGCTCAATGTGGCGAGGCTGCCAGCTCGCGCTCGTTGCCGACTGGCCTGGGTCGTTGTCATCGTGCCGAGAATGTCTCTCACCGTGGTGTTTGCAATGCCCGCGCCACCGAGGCTTTCCTGCAGCCAGTGCTCATCCACTTCGAAGAAGATTTGCAGAATGTCGAGCAAGGTCGTCGCGGCAAACGTTCGCTGTCGCGGATTCAAGTGCAGCCAGAGGTAGTGGAACACTTCGGTGAAATAGCGGCTGTGGCGCGCTTCATCGGTGAGGTGATCGCGCAACATGTCGTTGACGCCGGACACCAGACTGTCGCGGCAGACATCCAGCAGTTCACGGGCAATGATGGTTTCCGAGACGAAACCCAGAAGAAAGCACGCCAGTGGCCGTTGCTCCTGACTGGTGCGAGCTATCAGCAGGTTCATCCGGGTGATCCGTCTGGGCATCACCGGGCGCCCGGTGATGGCGTAGAGGCTGGCGATCTGCTCGGCCACCTGACTGGAAAACAGGGCGTGGTAGCCCTCGTCGGTGTAGAGCTGGAGCGCGGCGGTTTTCATCGGCGCCGGTACCGCGACGGGCAGCTCGCCGTGGACGATGGTTTCGACGGCGCGATTGACGATCCGGTGTTCGAGCAGCGTGGTGTAGTCGAGAAAATGCACCAGATGTCGAGCCGTAAGTCGATGCAGCATCGAACGGCCCGCCGCTTCGATGGCTGGATGGGCCAGATACGGCAGGAACGCCGGCGGAAACCAGTGCCGGGTCTCCAGTTGTTCCTGCACGTTGTCCGGCAAGCGGTAATCGTGAGGACTGGTGCGAACCGAGGCGCGGCTGTTCCAGTCGCTCAGGGTGAACTGAAAGACCGGCTCCGGGGCGAGGGCGTTCATGGCTGTGCCTCACGCAACAGGTCGCGCATTTCCTCACACATCGCCTGGCCGTCGCTTTCCCCGCAACCGACAAAGAACAAGGGTTGTTCCGCACTGTTCTCGAGCTTCAGCAACGCTTCGACCTGCTCATCGGAAAACGCGCCTGTGAGCCAGGTGTTCATGCCGAGCGCTGTCGCCACCAGTTGAAACGTCTGCGAAAGGTGCCCGGCTTCGACGAACGCCATTCGATAGGCGCGCGAATGCGGGTATTTCCACCAGAGCCGGTCGAAGCGGGCGGTGATGAACAGGCCCAATGGCAGGTTGTTGATGAAGTGCTGGCCCCCCAGCAGATTGCCAAATTCGCTGTCGGGCAAGGGACTGATAAAGCTCAAGGCGTGTTCGGCAGGGTGGTAGGCATACGCGCCAGGCGCCAAAGCGTCGACGTTCTGCACCAGCACGAACCCGGCGCAGGCATTGAGGCCGCCTCCGGAAGGGCTGCTGCGTCGTGCGCTCAGTCCATCGGCAATGCTGTCGTCGCGGTCGGCTTCGCGTTCTCGCAGGTAACCGAGTGACAGGTAAAGCAAGGTGCCGACATCGTCCAGCGAAACGGCGGCACCGGTGAAGGAGCGGCAGGTTTTTCGCCGGGTCAGTGAGTTCAACAGGCTGTCGTCATTCAGTGCCAGCGGTTCGGGCAGTGCGATAAGTGCGTTCGGACCGGTATCCACAGGGGCATCGGCCGGCGGTGGAATGGTAAGCACTGTGTTGCAGTGTTCCAGGTACTGCCGAGACCATTCCTGAATATTTCGGGGAGTGTGTTCGCAGGGGATATCCCGGGTCCCGATATGGTAGATCCTGGACAGTTCATCCCAGCCCCAGGCAGGCGCCGGGATTTTATAAGAAGTCAGTATTCCTGCATTTAAAAGCTGCGTATCTATTATGTTGTTGTTGTCGTATAAGTCAGGGTTGTGAACAAGTTGCGCCAGTCGGGAAGCGTACTCAAGATCAAGTTCATGTTGAGCATGGTCTTTGTAATTCCAGACTATCTGGCCGGGCGTTCGGGGCAATATGAATAAATAAGGGTTTATATGCATGTTGGATCGCGCTGCTCTGGACAGGTAAATTCTCAGAGGCGCTGGGTAGCCGGCTATACCCAGCGCCAACCTTACTTAACGAGCTTTAGGTGCGACCAGAAAAGCCAGGTTTGCGAGGGTGCGGGATTCCAGAGTAATTGCTTTCATGATTGAACTCCTTGTTCATTTTGCTTCGTGGTTAGTTGGTGCCACCTTCGTGGTGACGACTTAATAATAGTTTGTAATGGATTAATCGCAAGCAAATATTAAGTAGGAATAATCCAGTAATTCTGTCGGAGTGATCTTTGGTATAGGGGTGAGTGTGTAAGTTAAATTCCGTAAATAAAATATTTAAGGAAATTTCCTGCGCGTCGGTAGGACGATAAATGTAGGAAAGTTCAGGACAAAAAGAAGGGGGGCCCCGTGGGCCCCCCTTCCGATAGCGTCAAAGCCTTGCGTCTGTCAGCTGTTCGGCAGCAGGCGGCAGGTGATGCTCTTGATGTAGCGGGTTTCCGGGATGGCCGGGTGTACCGGGTGATCCGGGCCCTGACCGCCACGCTCCAGCAGCTGAATGTTGCGGTCCAGGTGACGGGCGCTGGTCAGCAGGATGTTCTGCAGGTCGTCTTCCGGCAGGTGCATCGAGCACGAAGCGCTGAACAGGATGCCGTCCTTGTTGAGCAGGCGCATGGCTTGCTCGTTCAGGCGACGGTAGGCGCCTTCACCGTTTTTCAGGTCTTTCTTGCGCTTGATGAACGCAGGCGGGTCGGCAACGATCACGTCGAAGCGCTCTTCGCTGGCCTTGAGTTCCTTGAGGGCTTCGAAGACGTCGCCTTCGATGCAGGTCATCTTGTCGGCGAAACCGTTCAGCGCAGCATTGCGCTCAACACCATCGAGGGCGAAGCCCGAAGCGTCGACGCAGAACACTTCGCTGGCGCCGAACGCAGCGGCCTGCACACCCCAGCCACCGATGTAGCTGTACAGGTCCAGCACGCGTTTGCCTTTGGCGTAAGGGGCCAGGCGCGCGCGGTTCATGCGGTGATCGTAGAACCAGCCGGTTTTCTGACCTTGAACCACTGGCGCTTCGAATTTCACGCCGTTCTCTTCCAGAGCCACCCACTCCGGCACCACGCCGAATACGGTTTCGGTGTAACGCTCGAGGCCTTCGGCATCGCGGGCGGCGGAGTCGTTCTTGAACAGGATGCCGCTTGGCTTGAGCACTTGGGTCAGCGCCGCGATCACGTCATCTTTATGGGCTTCCATGGTCGCGGAGGCGAGTTGCACCACGAGGATGTCGCCGAAACGGTCGACCACCAGACCCGGCAGCAGATCGGAATCGCCGTAGACCAGACGATAGAACGGCTTGTCGAACAGGCGCTCGCGCAGCGACAGGGCCACGTTCAGGCGATGCACCAGCAGCGACTTGTCCAGCGCCAGCTTGATGTCGCGCGACAGCAGGCGCGCGCAGATCAGGTTGTTCGGGCTCATGGCAACGATGCCCAGCGGCTTGCCGCCGGCGGCTTCGAGGATCGCCTGGTCGCCGGCCTTGAAGCCGTGCAACGGGGTCGCGGCCACGTCGATTTCGTTGCTGTAGATCCACAGGTGACCGGCGCGCAGGCGACGGTCGGCGTTGGCTTTGAGGCGCAAGCTAGGCAGGGACATGACGTCGCTCCGGAAAAAAGAGCGGGAGTATACCGTGTTGCACCTGATGCCGGGTCTGGCGTGCGATGAAACGCGGCAGACCCCGTCACGAGCAGGCCCGCCCCGCGTCTGTGGGCCTGAGCCCTATGCCGACAGCGCGTCGATCAGTGCGCCGCTGAACGCCGGAATATCGTCCGGTTGGCGGCTGCTGATCAGGTTGCCGTCCTTGACCACCTCCTGATCGACCCAGTTTGCCCCCGCGTTGACCAGATCGTCCTTGACCGTCTTGTAGCTGGTCATGGTCTTGCCATTGACCAGTCCTGCCGAAATCAACAGCCAGCTGCCATGGCAGATCACCGCGATCGGTTTGCCGGCGGAGGTGCCGGTCTTGACCAGGTGCTGGGCGTCCTGGTCGATGCGGATGGTGTCAGAGTTCTGCACACCGCCGGGAAGCACCACTGCGTCGTATTGTTCGATGCTTGCGCCCCGGAACGTCTGGTCGACCTTGAAGTCGTCCGCCGGTCTGTCATGGTTCCAGCCTTTGACCTTGCCGGCTTCGGCAGAAAGGATGTCGACCTGCGCGCCAGCCTGCTCCAGTGCCTGTTTCGGGCCGGTCAGCTCGACCTGCTCGAATCCATCGGTTACCAGAAAAGCGACGCGCTTGCCGCTGAGAGAAGTGGCCATCGATAAGCTCCTGAGTCTGTTGGAATTACTGCCCGAGACAGATGGAGAACTGCTCCGGGCACTACAGATTCCGAAGCCTGGTGGAAAGTGAAAGTTCCTGCGAATTGCCCACTGGTGTGTCGTGCGTCGGTTTTTAGAGGTTAGAATCGCCGCCTGTCCCAGAGTGTGTACTTATGTCCCAAGAGCTGACCACCGAACAGATTCAACAGTCCCTGCAGGGCATCAGTGTGCCCGCGCAGCCGCAGATCATGGTGGATCTGCAAATGGAGCAGTACATGCCCGACCCGGATCTGGAGACGATCGCCAAGCTGATCTCCCAGGATCCCGGACTGTCCGGCTCGCTGCTGAAAATCGTCAATTCGCCGTATTACGGCCTGAGCAACAAGATCACTTCGATCAAGCGCGCGGTTAACCTGCTGGGCAGCCGTTCGATCATCAATTTGATCAACGCGATGTCGATCAAGGGCGAGATGAACGACGACACCATCGTCACTCTCAACCGATTCTGGGATACCGCCCAGGACGTGGCCATGACCTGCCTGACCCTGGCCAAACGCGTCGGCACCGAGGCGAGCGACGAGGCTTATGCCTTGGGCCTGTTCCATGACTGCGGCGTGCCGCTGATGCTTCAGCGTTTCCCGGACTACATGACGACGCTCGAAACGGCTTACGCCAACGCGGGTGCCGAGCGCCGGGTCGTGGACACCGAGAACGATGTCTACAACACCAACCACTCGGTGGTCGGTTATTACACCGCCAAGTCCTGGCGCTTGCCGGAGCATGTCAGCGCGGCCATCGCCAACCACCACAATGCCCTGGCGATCTTCAGCGACGAAACTTCGCGCAACAGTCAGATGAAAAACCTGCTGGCGATCCTGAAAATGGCCGAGCACATCTGCGCGTCGTATCGGGTTTTGGGTAACCAGACCGAAGACTTCGAATGGCAGGCGGTCGGGCCGCTGGTGCTGGAGTACATCGGCCTCTCGGATTACGACTTTGAAACGTTGAAGCAGACCATCCGCGAACTTGGCGCGCACTGATTTAAAAAGACCCTTGATTCGAGACACTCATGCCTGAATTGCCGGAAGTCGAAACCACCCGCCGCGGTATTGCCCCGCACCTGGAAGGCCAGCGTGTCAGCCGGGTGATCGTGCGTGACCGGCGTTTGCGCTGGCCGATTCCCGAAGACCTTGATGTGCGGCTGTCCGGGCAGCGCATCGTGCTGGTCGAGCGGCGCGCCAAGTATCTGTTGATCAACGCCGAAGTCGGCACGCTGATCAGCCACTTGGGCATGTCGGGAAACCTGCGGCTGGTTGAGGTCGGGATGCCGGCGGCCAAGCATGAGCATGTCGATATCGAACTGGAGTCGGGCCTGGCCCTGCGCTACACCGATCCGCGGCGTTTCGGGGCGATGCTCTGGAGCACCGACCCGCTCAATCACGAATTGCTGATCCGTCTGGGTCCGGAGCCGTTGACCGATCTGTTCGATGGCGAGCGGTTGTATCAGCTGTCACGCGGGCGGTCGATGGCGGTCAAGCCGTTCATCATGGACAACGCCGTGGTGGTGGGGGTCGGCAATATCTACGCGACCGAAGCGCTGTTCGCCGCCGGCATCGATCCGCGCCGCGAAGCCAAGGGCATTTCCCGGGCGCGTTACCTGAAGCTGGCGATCGAGATCAAACGCATCCTCGCTGCCGCCATCGAGCGCGGCGGCACCACGTTGCGCGATTTCATTGGTGGCGATGGGCAGCCGGGGTATTTCCAGCAGGAACTGTTTGTCTACGGTCGCGGTGGCGAGCACTGCAAGGTCTGTGGCACGGGCCTGCGGGAAATGAAGCTCGGCCAGCGCGCCAGCGTCTGGTGTCCGCGCTGCCAGAGCTGAGCAGGGCGTCCGAAAAAGTCCTACGGTCTATAGTGAGATGTCTCACTGTTCAGCCCGAAGGATCGTGCCATGAAGTCCTTGCAAACCCTCATCGCCGCACTGCTGCTGTGCTTCAGTCTGACCGTTCAGGCCACCGAAGGCGGCAGCGGTGATCCGCGTTACGCCATCCAGAATCCACCGGCCTACGCCATGCTCGGCGATCTGCTGATTGCCCGACCATTGCTGGTGGTGGCGACGGTGATCGGCGCCGGGGCATTTGTCGTGTCGTTGCCGTTCACCGCGCTGGGTGGCGGGATTGGCGATGCGGGAGAGGCGCTGGTGGTGGCGCCGGCGAAAGCGGCGTTCGTGCGTTGCCTGGGCTGCACAGGGGAGGGGTTCGAGCAGCGTGAATGACGCGATCGCAGCCGGGAGCTGCGATCGGATTCAGTGGCTCAAGCCTTGCCGGTGATCTTGCGGTACTTCTCCATCAACTGTTCTTCAGTCTCCGGATGGGCTTCGTCCAGTGGAATGCAATCCACCGGGCAGACCTGCTGGCACTGCGGCTCGTCGTAGTGGCCGACGCACTGGGTGCACAGGTTCGGGTCGATCACGTAGATCTCTTCGCCTTGGGAGATGGCGGCGTTCGGGCACTCGGGTTCGCAGACGTCGCAGTTGATGCAATCGTCGGTGATGATCAGGGACATGCTAACTCCAGCCGGGGCGGGGAGCCCGGGCGCTATGAATCAATGCGCGCAATTGTGCCGCATTGGCGCCCGTAGTGCACGCGGGCGCCGTTTGAACGGTCGTTACTTCTTGAAGCGCAGGGTCAGGGCTTCGGCCACCGCCGGGTGGACGAACTTGCTGATATCGCCGCCCAGGGCGGCGATTTCCCGCACCAGAGTCGAGGAAATGAACGAATAACGTTCGGACGGGGTGAGAAACAGGCTCTCCACATCCGGCGCCAACTGGCGGTTCATGTTGGCCAGCTGGAATTCGTATTCGAAGTCCGATACCGCGCGCAGGCCACGCAGGAACACGTTGGCGTTCTGCTCTTTGGCGAAATGTGCCAGCAGCGTCGAGAAGCCGACCACTTCCACGTTCGGCAGGTGTTTGGTGACCTCGCGGGCCAGCTCGACCCGTTGTTCCAGCGGGAACAGCGGATTCTTCTTGGGGCTGGCGGCGACGGCAATGATCACGTGGTCGAACAGGCGCGAGGCGCGTTCGACCAGATCGCCATGGCCCTTGGTAATAGGGTCGAAGGTACCTGGGTACAACACTCGGTTCATCGCGTCGTCCTGGCGGGAATCCGTTGGGGAGTCGGATGGTATCGCAGCCGTCCCGGTCGGGAAAGTCGGCTGTTGGGTAAGAAAGCACTATAGACGATCGGAATTTTCGTCTTTTTCACGGGTTTCTCAGCCGTTCGCCGAGGGATGTCGCCAGTTGCGCCGTCAGACCGTACACCGACAACTGCGGGTTGGCGCCGATGCTGGTGGGGAACAGCGAGCCGTCATGGATCGACAGATTGCTCAGTTGATGATGGCGGCCGAGGCTGTCGGTGACCGCGGTTTTCGGGTCCTCGCCCATCGCGCAACCGCCCATGACGTGGGCGCTGCCCAGACGGGTGCGATACAACTCCAGACTCAGGCTGTCGATCAACGAGCGGGCCTCGGCCAGGCTGTTCACGTAGCGCGCATCGGCGTGCATCGGCATCACCGCTTTGGCGCCGCCGGCGAACTGGATCTCGGCCATGCTGTGGAAGGATCGGCGCAAGCCTTCCCAGGTGTAAGGCGACACCTGATAGTCGAGCACCGGCGAGCCGTCACCGCGCAGCTCGACGCTGCCGCCCGGGCTGTCCGGGTGAAAACCGTCACGCAGCAGGGCCAGCATCGCGTGGGTGTGCGGCAGGTCCGCCATGTGTTGCGCGCTTTCCTGACCGAAACCACCGAGCAACGTGGCGGCCAGCGCCGGGTGCAGCGGTGGCACTTCGAGTTTGTAGGCCATCGGGCCAGTGGTGCCGTCCTTCCACTGGAAATGATCTGAATAGATCGACTGCGGCGCGCCGTAGAACGGGTTGATGACTTCGTCGAAACGCCCGGCGGACATGTTCACCAGATGCAGGAAGGTGCGCTTGCCCAGCCGTTGGTGCGGATCCGGTGCATCCGAGCGCATCAGCAGCGCCGGGCTGTTGATCCCGCCGCCGGCCAGGACGTAATGCCGCGCCTTGACGGTAATGTTGCGTCCAGTCGGCTCGACGCAGCGTTCGTCCATCGCCACGCATTGCAGGCCGGTGACCTTGTCGCCACTGATCAAAAGCTTTTCGGCCCGGGCCAGATAGAGCAGTTCGCCACCCTTTTCCAAAGTCGCCGGAATGGTCGTGACCATCATCGATTGCTTGGCGTTGGTCGGGCAGCCCATACCGCAGTAGCCGAGGTTCCAGCAGCCACGCACGTTGCGCGGGATCACGTGCCAGCTGTAGCCGAGTTGTTCGCAGCCTTTGCGGATCACGTCGTTGTTGGCGTTGGGCGGCACCATCCACGGGGCGACGCCGAGACGTTGCTCCATTTTTTCGAACCACGGCGCCATGTCGGCGGGGCTGTGGCCTTTGACGTCGTGTTCCCTGGCCCAGTGTTCGAGGGTCGGTTCGGGGGTGCGAAAACTCGATGTCCAGTTGATCAGCGTGGTGCCGCCGACCGCGCGGCCCTGAAGAATGGTGATCGCGCCGTCCTTGCTCATGCGGCCGATGCCTTCCTGATAGAGGCTGCTGTAGGCCTGGTCCTCCAGCAGTTTGAAATCGCTGCTGGTCTTGAGCGGGCCTTCTTCGATCAGCAGAACTTTATAGCCGGCGGCGCTGAGGATTTCCGCCGTGGTCCCGCCGCCGGCGCCGCTGCCGATGATGGCGACATCGGCTTCCAGAGTCAGGTCATCGGTGAGTTGCGCGCCGTTGTAGGTTTTCCAGCCACGGGCAAGGCCTTCGCGAAACGGGTCGGGTACGGGCATCGATCAGGTTCTCTTATTATTGTTATGCGTGGGTCGCCAGGCTCAAACGGCGGGCGGGCCGGGGTAACCGCAATGGGCCCAGGATTCGGCGCGGGTGTACCAGGCCATCATCACCATTTGCAGTAATGAGCTGTGGCCCATGCGCAGCAGGCTCAGGGAGCTGTTTTCCCAGCGCTCGAGGAAGTGGCGGATCGCCTCGGGGCTGGCGTTTTCCCAACTGCCCCAGATTCCGGTCAATGGCCCGCGCGTCACCGCCATGCCCAGCACGTCGAACAGTTGTCGCGTGAGCTTGAGCATTTCCGGCGACAGGTGATCGAGGCTGTAGTCCAGCGACTTAAGCGTTCCGTCGACAGCAGCGGGCATCTTTTCCACAGCAACGGCGCCATCCAGCATCACTGGAATCAACGCACGCAGAAACAGCAGATCAGCGCTGCGCAGCGTGGCGAACCCGTTGGCTGAAACGTTCGACGAACAGCCGCTGAGGCTGGCACCAAGGCCAGCGGTGGCGAGGAAAGCCGTGGCGCCGAGGCTGAATTTCAGCAGGCCACGGCGCGACAGGGCAGGTGTTTCGGTCAGGCTTGGGTGCATTATTGTTATTACCCGGCGGTGACGTTAGCGAATGAACAGTTTCTGGATCAGTTTCTGAATGGGTTTACCGTAAGGCGGGTAGATCAGCTTCGCCGCGTTGAAGCGTTGTTTGAACAGCACACCCTTGGCCTTGCTGAACGTCAGGAAACCTTCGTGTCCGTGGTAATGGCCCATGCCCGACGGGCCGATGCCGCCGAACGGCATGTCGTCCTGCGCCACATGCAGCAGCGTGTCGTTGAGGCAGACGCCACCGGAATGGGTTTCGCTGAGCACGCGCTTCTGTTCGTGCTTGTCGTAGCCGAAGTAGTAAAGAGCCAGAGGACGTGGCCGCTGATTGATGTAAGCAAATGCCTGATCCAGATCCTGATACGGCACGATCGGCAACAGCGGGCCGAAGATCTCGTCCTGCATCACCGTCATCTCGTCGCTGACATTCAGCAGCAGGCTGTGCGGCATGCGCCGGCCCTGGCCCTGGTCGAACAGCGGAATCAGCAGCGCGCCTTTGCTGGTGGCGTCGCTGAGGTAGCTGTTGAGCCGCGCCAGTTGGCGCTCGTTGATGATGGCGGTGTAGTCCGGGTTGTCGGCGAGTGTCGGATAAAACCCGCGCACGGCCTGGCGATAGGCTTCGACGAAGCCGCCGATGCGCTCTTCCGGGACCAGCACGTAGTCCGGGGCCACGCAGGTCTGGCCGGCGTTGAGGGTCTTGCCGAAAGCGATGCGCTCGGCGGCGTCCTTGAGCGGTACGTCGCGGGAGACGATGGCCGGGGATTTGCCGCCCAGTTCCAGGGTCACCGGCGTCAGGTTTTCCGCCGCTGCGCGCATCACGTGCCTGCCGACGCTGGTGGAGCCGGTGAACAGCAGGTGGTCGAAGCGCATCTTCGAAAACGCCACGCCGACATCGGCCTCGCCGAGCACCACGCACACCAGATCTTCGGGGAAGATCCGCGCCAGCAGTTCCTTGAGCAAAAGGCCCGTGGCCGGGGTCGATTCGCTGAGCTTGAGCATCACCCGATTGCCGGCCGCAAGGGCGCCGGTCAACGGGCCGATGGCCAGGAACAACGGGTAGTTCCACGGCACGATGACGCCCACCACGCCCAGCGGCTGGTACACGACTTTCGCCGATGCGGGCTGGAAGGCAACGCCGACTTTGCGTTTTGAAGGTTTCATCCACTGACTGATGTGCTGGCTGGCGTAGTGAATGCCGTGCAGGCTCGGCATCAGTTCGGCGAGCAGGGTTTCATCGGCGCTGCGGTGGCTGAAGTCGGAGCTGATGGCGTCGATCAGGGCCTGCCGCTCGCTGCTCAGCAAATCGCGCAGGGCTTTGAGCCATTGCTGGCGCTGGGCCGCAGGCGGCATCGGGTTGGCGGCGTAGGCGGCACGCTGCGCGTCAAACAGCCGGTTAAGCTCTTCCAGCGGCTGTTGCAGCGTTTGCAGGTAGGCAATATCGGCAGTCATCGGCGGCTCCGGAGTTGTTGTTGTGAGGAGCCTTTTAGAGTCTATGCTCTAGAAAGTCAAATGGCTTCCTTGCGCATCCTGGTTTTATCCCGTTCCGGTTAGGCCGTAAGATGCCCCCCAACGCACTCTGAATTAAAGCTCAAGCCATGGCCCCACGGATCAAAACCAGCGAGCGCATCGTGCAGAACAGCCTCGAGCTGTTCAATCAGCAGGGCGAGCGCAGCATCAGCACCAATCACATCGCCGCCCACATGGAGATTTCTCCGGGCAATCTGTACTACCACTTCCCCAACAAGCAGGCGATCATCGCCGTGCTGTTCAGTGAGTACGAAAGCCTGGTGGACAGCTTCCTGCGTCCGCCTCAGGGCCGTGCTGCGACGGTCGAAGACAAGCGCTTCTATCTCAAGGAGCTGCTGTCGGCAATGTGGCGCTACCGTTTCCTGCACCGCGATCTCGAGCATCTGCTCGACAGCGATCCTGAGCTGGCCGGGCGCTACCGGCGCTTCTCCCAGCGCTGCGTGATCCAGGGCGCGGCGATCTATGAAGGGTTCGTTGCCGCCGGCATCCTGAAAATGGATCGGGTGCAGATCGAATCCCTGACTCTCAACGCGTGGATCATTCTCACCTCGTGGGTGCGCTTCCTGTGCACGACCCGGGAAAATTCCAACTACCTCAGCGAACAGGCCATCAAACGTGGCGTGTATCAGGTGCTGGTGCTGGAAGCAGGGTTCGTCACCGAGCAGGCCCGCGATGAGGTCAACGCCTTGTTCGAAGAATTCTACGTGCCGCTGGCCCAGGCCCTCGAAGAAAGACCCTAATCCCATTTCCTCACTGGAGTCGTTCGCTATGCCGATTGCGCAACTGATCAGCCCGACCGCACTGGATGCCCGCAAGGCGCAACCGGGGCTGGTGATTCTCGATTGCCGTTTTGCCCTCGAAGACCCGGATTATGGCCAGCGCAGCTATGCCGAGGGGCACATCGCCGGGGCACATTTCGCTGATCTTGAGCGCGACCTCAGCGGCCCAGTGACCAAGGGTGTCACCGGACGCCATCCGCTGCCGGAGCCGGTGGCGCTGATCGAACGCCTGCAAGCGTTCGGCATCAACAATGACAGTGACGTGGTTCTGTATGACGACGGTCCCGGTGCCTATGCGGCACGGGCCTGGTGGTTGCTGGCGTGGCTGGGCAAACGCGACGGCGTGTTCATTCTCGATGGCGGGCTCAAGGCCTGGCATGCGGCTGGGCTGCCGTTGAGTCTCGATCCACCGTCAGCGGCCCGGGGCAACTTCAGCGGCCAGCCGGACATGAGCCTGCTGCTCAGCGCCGAGCAATTGCAACAGCGCCTCGGCCAGCCGGCCCTGACCCTGCTCGATGCCCGAGCGCTGCCGCGTTTCAAGGGCGAAGTGGAACCGATCGACCCGATCGCCGGGCACATCCCCAGCGCACAATGCGCGGCGTTTACCGACAACCTGGGCAGCGACGGGCGTTTCCTGCCGGCCGATCAGCTCAAGCAGCGTTTCGCCGCGAAACTCGGCGGGCGTTCGCCGAATGATCTGGTGGCTTACTGCGGCTCCGGGGTGACGGCGTGTCACAACCTGTTCGCCCTGTGCCTGGCGGGTTACCCGTTGGGTTCGCTGTATGCCGGATCGTGGAGCGAGTGGATCAACGATCCTGCGCGCGGTATCGCTACGGGCGAGTAATCGCTCAGCGATCCAGCCGCGCGCTGCGATAGGCCGCGGGGCCTACGCCGTAAACCTGTTTGAACTGCCGGCTCAGATGGCTCTGGTCGGCAAATCCCAGCTGCGTGGCGACTTCCACCGGCAGGCAGCCGCTCTGCAACAAGCCGCGCGCGCAGGCGATTCGCTGCTGCATGAGCCAGCTGTGCGGCGGCATGCCGGTGGCGCGGCGGAACACCCGGGCGAAGTGGAAGGGCGAGAGGTTCACCGCCGCCGCCAGTTCTTCCAGCGAGGGCGGCGCCGCCAGTTGCGCGTGCAGCAACTCCTTGGCCATTGCCACCGCGCGATGCTCCTTGCCGGGCTTGCCGTTGATCTGCACCGCCGCGTGACGCTGCAACAGCAACATCATCATCTCGCGCCACACCGTTTGCTGTTGCAGTGCGGTGGCGGGGCTTTCGAGCAAGCGGTGCAACTGACAGAACCCGTTGACCAGGTCCGGATCGCGATACAACGTCGCACCGAAGGCCGGCATCGGTGCGGTCGGCAGTTCCAGTTCATTCAACAGCGCGACGATCTGCCCGGTGTCGGGATAAAACGCCCGGTACAGCCAGCCGTCCTCGGTGCCCTTGTGGCCGTTATGCACTTCGTCCGGATTGATCAGCACCAGCGTGCCGCTGCCCGCCAGGTGTTCGGCGCCGCGATAACGGTAGCGCTGGGCGCCGGCCATGATCATGCCGATCACATAACCGTCGTGGACGTGCGGGGCGAAACGATGCTCGATGTAGCGGGCGGTCAACAGCTCGACCCCGGCCAGGGGCGCGGCTTGCCAGAAGCGGATCGACTCGCCCTGATCGCTCATGACCTCACCCGCGCCCCGCGTCGGCCAGCCACTGCGGAATCCGTCGTTCCAGGTAATAACCCGGCTGACGGAGCGTGCCGTCGACGAAACCTACATGCCCGCCCTTGTTCTGCAATTCGAACTGGGTCGTGGCCGACAATTCACTGGCCGAAGGCAGGCTGTGGGGAAACACGAACGGATCGTCCGCTGCCTGAATGATCAGGGTCGGTGTGCGGATCTCGCCGAGAAAATAGCGGCTCGACGCGCGGCGATAGTAATCCTCGGCATCGACGAAACCGTGCAGCGGCGCGGTCACCCGGCCATCGAAATCCCAGAAGGTGCGCATGTTTTCCAGTGAGCCGAGGGCGGCCAGTGCGGCGAGACCGTCCTCGCGTCCGTCGTGCTGGAACTGGCGCTGCTTGTTCTTGATGTAGGCGACCATCTCGCGCATGAAGTGCGCCTGATAGACCTTCGAGAAGCCCTGGCCGATACGGTCGGCACATTGATCGAGGCGAAACGGCACCGACACCGCCACCGCGCCGAGCACGCCGCTGGCGCTGCCGGTTTCCCCCAGATGCTTGAGCAACACATTGCCGCCGAGGGAATAGCCGACCGCATACAGCGGCGCCAATGGCCGCTTGGCTTTCAGATGGCGGATGGTTTCGGCGAGGTCTTCGCTGGCCCCGGAATGGTAGCTGCGGGGCAACAGATTCGGCTCGCCGGAGCAGCCGCGCCAGTTCAGCGCAACACTGGCCCAGCCTTGCGCGGCGAGGGCTGCCTGGATTCCGGCGACGTAAGGCGAATTGGAAGAACCGGTCAGCCCGTGCAGCACCAGCACTAGAGGCGCGTCGGCGCTGTGCGGGCCGTGCCAGTCGAGGTCGAGGAAGTCGCCGTCGTCCAGCCACAGCCGTTCGCGCTGGCGATCAAGGTGCACGGTTTTACGCCATAGCGGCCCCCACAAGGTTTGCAGGTGTGGATTGCCGAGGCCGAAGGCGGGTGTGAAGCGAAATCCGGGTTCTGAAGGAGAAAGAGGTGCGCGCACAGTAAATCTCGACGGTGTCATGCATGAAGTGGTCGCCACACAAAGGGCTGCCACTTCAAGGGAGATCTAACTTGCCACAAAGCCTGCATCAGCGCGACACGAATGCCCGGACGGCTCGACGGTCGGGACAGTGGCCGGTTGCGGCAGCGGCAGTTGGGGTACCGTCGGGCCCACGGTCACTACCCGCCACTGATCGTCAGGCAGATGTTTGTCCACTGCCATTCTGATCTGCTCCAGCGTCAGGCTCTGCACCTGTTGCGCGAAGAAATCCAGGTCGAGCGGCAAGTGATGACGGTTGATCTCGGTCAGGCGCGCGAGAATCTGCTCGTTGCTGGCACTGTCTGTGATGTTGGCGTTGGCCAGTCGGCGGTTGAAGTGATCGAGTTCCTCCTGCGAGGGGCCGTCACGCCGGAAATTGCTGAGCATCGATTTCACCAGTGCCACTGTTTCATTCGCGAATTGGGGGCTGGTCTGCAGAGCGATTGATGTCAGTCCGCCGCCTGCCCAGTCTTTGGTGCGAATGCTGACGCCGTATACCAGGCCTCGTTTGTTGCGCAGTTCTGTCATCAGGCGGGAGTTCGCACCACTGCCGAAAATCAGCGTCCCGGCATACAGCGCAATGAAATCCTCGTGTTGGCGCGACAGGCTGGGTTGCCCAAGCAATACGTGAGTCTGTTCTTGTGTGCGCTCGACATGGTGATGCATTTCAGTGCCGAACGCTTTGGGCGGTTCGACTGCGGGCAGTGCAACGATGGGCGCGGGTAGCGCGTTGGCGATTTGCAGGCTGATGGCCTGTGCCTGTTCGACGGAAAGGTCTCCCACCAACGTAATTTGTGTCTGTCTTGCCGAGTGGGTTTGTCGGTGGAACGTTTGAACGGCCTGACGGGTGATCGAGGTCATGTCGGTATCGGTTCCGTAGATCGAGCGGGCGTAGGGCGTGTCCGGAGCCAGCAGCTCCTGAAGGTGTTGCCTGGCAATGTCAGCAGGTTGTTGCTGTTGTGCCAGCTGCAAGCCACGAAGCTCGCTCTTGACCCTCAGCAGCGCTTCATCGGAAAGGGAGGGCTGCCCCAGCATTTGCGTAAACAGTTGCAGCGCCGGGGCGCTTTTGTCTGGATCGCTGAGGCTGCGCAACGTGAACGTGGCACGCTCCTGATCCAGAACCATACCGACTTTTGCACCCAGCCCGTCAAAGACTTCGGCGATCGCTGCATGGTCATTCTTGCCGCTCACCCCCTCGTTGAACAGGCTGAATGTCAACGCTGCCAGGCCGGGGTTGTCGCCATCGTGTGCACTGCCGGCGGCGAAACTGACGTGAACATCGAACATCGGCAACTCCGTCGTACGGATGAATAACGTTTTGATGTCCGTCGTGGTTTTCCAGCCCTTGATGGTCAATGGGCGTGGCGTCTGTCGGGACGTGTCTGTTTCCGACAGCGATTGCAATCGTGATTTGGGAAAACTGGCTGGCGCAGTATCGGCAGCAACCGGACTGGCAGACAGCCAGAGGATGAATGCAAAACCGGCCATGGCAGACCGAAAGAGGTGCGCAGATTTATCCATGTTTTTTCTCCGCAAGCACGTGGGCTGTGCTGAGGCGTTCGCGGATCAGGTACTTTTCAGCGACCTGGCGGAGGTCCTCGGGGGTCACTTTCTTGAGCTCGGCGATCTCCTGATCGAGCAATTGCCACGACAGGCCAGCGCTCTCGAGGGCGGCCAGATGTATGGCAGTGTTCATGATCGAATCCCGGGCAAAAACTCTCTGGGCGATCAGTTGGGTCCGTGCGCGTTCCAGTTCTTCGGGAGAGGGGGGCGTGGTGCGCAGTTCTTCGAGCAGATCCCAGACGCGTATTTGTGCGGTTTCCGGGCTTGTGGGTTGTGAGCTGTCGAGGCGGGTGCTCAATGTCAGAAGAGTATCGCCGCGACTGTAAAGGTCGTAGCTGGCGCTGACATGGCTGAATACATGTTCCTTGTGTTGCAGGTGTTTTTGCAGGCGAGCGCTCTGGGAGCCTGCCAGCAACATTTCCATCAGGCGCAGCGCGTGCGCAGTCCGGTATGTATCTGCCGTAGCCAGGCTGGGAACGTTGAACGCCATGATCAACTGCGAGGCGGGCACCGGTTGGTTGAGGATGAGGCGGCGTTCGCCTGGCTGCGGCAATTCGCGCGGTTTTACGGTTTGGGTGGGGGGGCGACTGGCGAGGCCGCCGAAGTAGCGTTGAGCCAGAGGTTGAACGTAATCGAGGGTGACGTCGCCGACGACAACCAATGTGGCATTGCCAGGGGCATAGCGTGACTCATACCAGTCGCGCAACTGAGCGGTGTTCAAGGTGCGCAGGTCGTTCATCCAGCCGATGACGGGGGTCCGATAGCTGCTGGAGGGATAGGCCAGGCTTTCCAGACGCTCCATTGCAGTGTCCAGGGGACTGTCTTCCACACTCAAGCGGCGCTCTTCTTGAATGACATTTATCTCGGAAGCGAAATCTTCAGGTTTGAGGTGAGCAGTCGACATCAGGTCGGCCATCAGTTCGAATGCGACCCCAAGATAAGGCTTGGGCAAAGTCTGGTGGTAGGCAGTGACGTCTTTGCCGGTAAAGGCATTTTCCGATGCCCCCAGGGATTCCAGTATGGCGGATGCCTCGCCCGGACAGGTCTTGCTGCTGCCCTTGTAAAGCATGTGTTCCAGCGCGTGTGACAGTCCGGTCTGGCCCGGTGCTTCGTCAGCCGATCCGACCTTGAACCACAGTTGGGAAGTGACCAGCGGGGCCCGGTGATCCTCGCGGACGATGACCTTCAGGCCGTTGTCCAGCAGAAACTCATGGGTGGTCGGTGGTGGGGCGGCCAGCGCCAACAGCGGGGCCAGGGCCAGGCAAGGCAGCATCCTGCTGCACAAAGTGTCCATAAATGATGGGTCCTCAATGGATTACTGAAATGGCGTAATCCACTGTGGAGATTTTGCGCGGGCGGCGTGCGGTAGTTATCTACCGCGCGCCAGATTCGGCGTTCGCCAGACGATTGTCAGAGAGAGGGCAGGCCCCGTTGCCATAACGCGTAGTATACCCGCCCGGATTTTTGCTCGCGGTGCAGGCGCCAGTTGCCCGGCAGGCCGAGGGTCGATGGCGCGGTTTCGCTTTCAGTGTAGATCCACGAATCGTCGGCCAGCCATTGGCGCTCTTCCAGCAGCGTGCACACGGCGGGCAGCAGGTTCTGATTGAACGGCGGGTCGAGGAACACCAGGTCGAACGCAGTGGCGGTCTGGGTTTCCAGATATCGCAGCGCATCGGCGGTCTGTACGTGACCGTTGGTGCAGCGCAGCGTGCCGAGGTGTTCTTTCAGGCTGGACACCGCGACATGGCTGGCATCCAGCGCCTGACCCATGGCCGCGCCACGGGACAGCGCTTCCAGAAACAGCGCGCCGCTGCCGGCGAACGGGTCGAGCACCTTGGCCCCGGCAACGTACGGCGCGAGCCAGTTGAACAGGGTTTCGCGCACCCGGTCCGGCGTCGGACGCAGGCCCGGCGCATCAGGAAAGCTCAGCTTTCGGCTGCGCCATTCGCCGCCGATGATGCGCAACTGGTTCACACCGTTGTGCAGTTTTTGTACAGGTTTCTTTGGACTGGCCATTAATGCTCCGGAACCCCGAGCGGCTGCTCGGCAGGTTTATCAGATGGGGCCGGTAACGGCTTTTGCGGCACGGTCGGGCCAGCGCTGACGATGACCAGTTTATCCGTGCTCAAGTGTTTGTTCAGAACGTCGCGAACCTGCTCGACTGTCAGGCTCTGGGACTGACGCATGAAGTCGTCCAGATAGCTCAGCGGCAGGTTGTAGAAACCCATGGCGCCGAGCTGACCGACGATATCGGCATTGCTCGCGGTGGACAGCGGGAAGCTGCCGGCCAGTTCGCGCTTGGCGTCGTCGAGTTCTTTCTGGGTCGGGCCGGTCTTGAGGTAGTCGGCGAGCACGTCCTGCACCAGTTTCAGGGTGCCTTCGCTCATCTCCGCGCGGGTCTGCAGGTTGATCATGAACGGACCCCGAGCCTGCATCGGGCTGAAGGCCGAATACACGCCGTAGGTCAGGCCGCGCTTCTCGCGCACTTCGCTCATCAGCCGGGTGCCGAAACCGCCACCGCCGAGGATCTGGTTGCCCATCGACAGCGCGGCGTAATCCGGGTCGTCACGGTCGATGCCCAGTTGCGCGATCATCAGGTTGGTCTGCTTCGACGGAAACTCGATGTGGCCGATGCCGGGTTTCGGCTCGGTCGGTTGCTCGACCTTCGCCAGCGCCGGGCCTTTTGGCAGCGCGGCGGACACCTGATTGGCAATCGCCACGGCTTCGCTACGGGACAGATCGCCCACCAGCGCGATCACCACGTTGCCGGCTGCATAGGCCTTGGCGTGGAACTCACGCAGTTGCGCCAGCGTGATCTTCGGCACGCTTTGCGCATTGCCGTCGCTGGCGTGGGCGTACGGGTGATCGCCGTAGAGGCGCTTCATCAGCTCCAGGCTGGCGAGTTTGCCGGGGTTCTGTTTCTGGTATTCGAAACCGGCGAGCATCTGGTTCTTGATGCGCGCGAAGGAGTCAGCCGGGAAGGTAGGTTTGCCCACTACTTCCGAGAACAGCTTCAGCGCTGGCTCGCGCTTGTCGGCGGCACTCAGACTGCGCAGCGACGCGATGGCCATGTCTTTATAGGCGCCGTTGCCGAAATCCGCGCCCAGGCCTTCAAAGCCCTGAGCGATGGCACCGACATCCTTGCCCGCCACGCCTTCGTTGAGCATGGCGTTGGTCAGCAGGGCCAGGCCCGGCGCGTTGCCGTCCTGACTGCTGCCGGCGGAAAAGATCAGGCGCATGTCGAACATCGGCAGTTCGCGGGCTTCGACGAACAGCACCTTGGCGCCTTCGGCGGTGTTCCAGGTCTGCACGTCGAGCTTGCGGCTGGCCGGGGCCTTGCCGTCTAGCTCGGCCAGCGATTGCAGTTTCTGGCTGGACTTGGCGTTATCCAGCGCTTCGCTGGCCTTGGTGTTGTCGCTCGGCACCAGGTAGAACGCAGCGGAGCCGATGATGGCCACGGCGATCAGGCCGAGCAGCAGGCGTGGGACTTTGCGCTCACTCATGAGTCGTCTCCAGTGGCAGGACGTGGGCGACGCTGAGACGTTCGCGGGTGAAATACAGCTTGGCGGCGTTCTGGATGTCTTGCGGGGTGACGCTTTCCAGATCGGCCAGTTCGGTGTCCATCAGCTTCCACGACAGACCGACGGTCTCCAGCTGGCCGATGGCGGTGGCCTGGCTGGTGATCGAATCACGCTCGAAAACCAGGCCGGCGATGACCTGCGCGCGTACGCGCTCCAGTTCTTCGGCGGACGGCGCGGTGGTTTTCAGCTGTTCCAGCAGTTTCCACAGACCGGCTTCAGCCTGGGCCATGGTTTTTTTCTTCTGGGTGTTCGGCGTGGCCGACAGGGTGAACAGGCTGTCACCGCGAGTGTAGGCGTCGTAGCTCGACGAACCGCCGGACACCAGCTCTTCACCGCGCTCCAGTTGGGTCGGGATGCGGCCGCTGTAGCCGCCGTCCAGCAACGCCGAGATCAGGCGCAAGGCGTTGACCGAACGTTTGTCTTCGGCGGTGGCGATGCTCGGGACGTTGAAACCGAGCATCAGGCTCGGCAGTTGGGTCTGCACGTGCAGGGTGATCTGGCGTTCACCGGGCTCGGCCAGTTCCAGCGGTTTTTTCGCCGGCGGCACGTCACGCTTCGCGATTGGCCCGAAGTAGCGCTGGGCGAGGGTCTTCACCTCGTCCGGGGTCACGTCGCCGACCACCACCAGAGTGGCGTTGTTCGGCACGTACCAGGACTGATACCAGTGACGCAGCTCTTCGACCTTCATCCGCTCAAGGTCAGCCATCCAGCCGATGGTCGGCGTGTGATAACCGCTGGCCGGGTAGGCCATGGCCTTGTAGCGCTCGAAGGCCTTGGCCATCGGCTTGTCGTCGGTGCGCAGGCGGCGCTCTTCCTTGATGACTTCGATTTCCTTGGCGAACTCGTCGGCCGGCAGGCGCAGGTTGGCCATGCGGTCGGCTTCCAGTTCGAAGGCCACGCCCAGACGGTCGCGGGCCAGCACCTGGTAATAAGCGGTGAAGTCGTCGCTGGTGAAGGCGTTCTCTTCGGCGCCGAGATCGCGCAGGATCAGCGAGGCTTCGCCGGGACCGACTTTCTCGCTGCCCTTGAACATCATGTGCTCGAGGGCGTGGGAGAGACCGGTCTGGCCCGGGGTTTCGTAGCTGGAACCGACCTTGTACCAGACCTGCGACACCACCACTGGCGCGCGATGGTCTTCGCGCACGACGACCTTCAAACCGTTGTCGAGAGTGAATTCATGGGTCGGTTGCGGATCGGCCGCCAGGGCCGAAAGGGGCAGGCAGACTGTGCTGAGCAGCAGGCCTGCGGCGCGGCGGGCTAGAGCATTCATTCGTTTTTAAACCTGTTGGGCTGCCCGCTTGGTCTTAGCGTCGGCGGGCGAGAGGGTGCTAGGATACTGATCCGTTTTACCGGCGACCACGCCTATCCGGTTTTGAAACCTGATCAGGTTGTATGGGTTTGCGGCAGAAGGCTTTGGTTTATCAGCTAAACTTCGCTTTTTCGCCGATTTTGCCGGCCAGTCCTTTATTAAAACGATTCTTTTGAGGTGCCGTTGGTGCCTCGACAAAATGTTGCGCGTGAACAAGCTGGGTGAAACACAGTCTGTTCTGCATCGAATATTTATTTGCCGGGGCGCCCCTGTGGCGCGTCGCTACCGTGAGATAGCCGTCCTCCATGTTTGGTTCCAACGACGACAAGAAGACCCCAGCTGCGGCTGGCGAGAAGAAAAGCCTGTTCGGATGGCTGCGCAAGAAACCGCAGGAACCCGTCGTCGAACAGCCGACTGCCATTCCTGAGCCAGCCCCTGCGCCCGCTCCCGTAATAGAAGAAGCGCCGGCGCCGGTTGTGCTGCCGATCGCCGAGCCGGTGCTGCAACCGGTGGTCGAGGCCGAGCCTGAAGCGCCGGCTGCCGCCGAATTGCCGCTGTCCCCGGCCAGCGAGCCGTGGCTGAGCTTACCGGTGGCGGAAGAGCCGGTGGCGCTGGTTGAAGAGGCTGCACCGCACGTTACGCCGCCGATTCCTGCGCCGGTTGCGTTCGCCCCCGAGCCGGTTCCTGCGCCGGTGGTGGAAGCTGCTCCGGTCATTCCAGAACCTGTGGTTGTTGCCCCGGTTGCTCCGGCTGCTCCGATTGTTGAAGCGCCCGAGCCTGCACCTGCACCTGCACCTGCACCGGTCGCCGTAGCGCCAGTCGCTCCTGTGGAAATCCAGGCTGAAACCCCGGTAGAAGCCCCGCGCACCGAAGAAACCAAGGCCGGCTTCTTCGCCCGCCTCAAGCAAGGCCTGTCCAAGACCAGCGCCAGCATCGGCGAGGGCATGGCCAGCCTGTTCCTCGGCAAGAAAGCCATCGATGACGATCTGCTCGACGATCTCGAAACCCGCCTGTTGACAGCCGACGTCGGCGTCGAGGCGACTTCGGTGATCATCCAGCGCCTGACCCAGAAGGTCGCGCGTAAAGAGCTGGCCGATTCCGACGCCCTGTACAAATCCCTGCAGGCCGAGTTGGCCGCAATGCTCAAACCGGTCGAGCAGCCGCTGAAGATCGCTTCCCAGAACAAGCCATTCGTGATTCTGGTGGTTGGCGTCAACGGCGCCGGCAAGACCACCACCATCGGCAAACTGGCGAAGAAACTGCAACTGGAAGGCAAGAAAGTCATGCTCGCTGCCGGTGACACCTTCCGTGCCGCGGCTGTCGAGCAGTTGCAGGTCTGGGGCGAGCGCAACAAGATTCCGGTGATCGCCCAGCACACGGGCGCGGACTCGGCTTCGGTGATCTTCGACGCCGTGCAGGCCGCCAAGGCCCGTGGCATTGATGTGCTGATCGCCGACACCGCCGGTCGTCTGCACACCAAAGACAACCTGATGGAAGAACTGAAAAAGGTTCGCCGGGTGATCGGCAAGCTCGACGCCGACGCGCCGCACGAAGTGCTGCTGGTGCTCGACGCCGGCACCGGCCAGAACGCCATCAACCAGGCCAAGCAATTCAACCAGACCGTCGAACTGACCGGCCTGGCGCTGACCAAGCTCGACGGCACCGCCAAGGGCGGGGTTATTTTCGCCCTGGCCAAGCAGTTCGGCCTGCCGATCCGCTATATCGGCGTCGGTGAAGGCATCGACGATCTGCGTACCTTTGAAGCCGAACCCTTTGTCCAGGCACTGTTTGCCGAGCGGGAGCGTTCATGATTCGTTTCGAACAGGTCGGTAAGCGCTACCCGAACGGTCACGTCGGCTTGCATGAGCTGAGCTTTCGAGTCCGTCGCGGCGAGTTCCTGTTTGTCACCGGCCACTCCGGTGCCGGTAAATCCACGTTGTTGCGCCTGCTGCTGGCGATGGAACGTCCGACCAGTGGCAAGCTGCTGTTGGCCGGGCAAGACCTGAGCACCATCAGCAATGCACAGATTCCGTTCCTGCGTCGGCAGATCGGCGTGGTGTTCCAGAACCATCAACTGCTGTTCGATCGCACGGTGTTCAACAACGTCGCGCTGCCGTTGCAGATTCTCGGGCTGTCCAAGGTCGAAATCGCCAAACGTGTCGATTCGGCGCTGGAGCGCGTGGCGCTGTCGGACAAGGCCGAGCTGTATCCGGGCGACCTGTCGACCGGTCAGCAACAGCGCGTCGGCATTGCCCGCGCCATCGTTCACCGTCCGGCCCTGCTGCTGGCGGACGAACCGACCGGTAACCTCGACCCGCGTCTGGCGGCCGAGATCATGGGCGTGTTCGAAGACATCAACCGTCTGGGCACCAGCGTGCTGATCGCCAGTCACGACCTGGCGCTGATCGCGCGCATGCGCCATCGCATGCTGACCCTGCAACGCGGCCGATTGATCGGCGACGGGGAGGCCGGCGTATGAGTGCGACACGTAGTCCGAAGGTTTCCGAGCGTGTGGCCCCGAAGGCCGCCGATCCGCAACCGCCAAAGAAGAAAAAGCACGACGATGACGACGGCCCGGACTTCGCCACGCTGTTCCGTGCCTGGATCGAAAGCCATCGCGCCAGCTGGATCGACAGCCTGCGCCGTCTCGGCAAGCAGCCGATCGGCAGCTTCTTCACCTGCATGGTGATGGCGGTTGCGCTGAGTCTGCCGATGGGTCTTTCGCTGTTGCTGAGCAATGTCGAGCGCCTGGGCGGTTCGTGGCAGCGTGCGGCGCAGATTTCGCTGTACCTGGAGCTTGAGGCGAGCCCGGCTCAGGGCGAAGCATTGCGCGACCAGATCAAAGGTATGCCGGGCGTAGCTGATGCTGAATATGTCGGCCGCGACCAGGCGCTGGAAGAGTTCCAGCAGCAGTCGGGACTGGGCGAAGCCCTGCGCGAACTGCCGGAAAACCCGCTGCCGGGTGTGGTGCTGGTGACGCCGAACGAGGTCGACAAGTCGACCCTGGAAGCATTAAGACAAAAACTTTCCGAGCTGCCCAAGGTACAACAGGCGCAACTTGATCTAGTCTGGGTCGAGCGTCTGGCCGCCATCCTCAAGCTCGGCGACCGTTTCGTGTTCGGTCTGACGGTGTTGCTGGTTTCCGCATTACTTTTGGTGATAGGCAATACCATTCGTCTTCATATTGAAAACCGCCGCACCGAGATAGAAGTGATTAAACTCGTCGGCGGCACCGACAGCTATGTGCGTCGTCCCTTCCTTTATATGGGCGCGTTGTATGGCTTCGGTGCGGGGCTGCTGTCCTGGGGTGTATTGGCGTTCGGCCTGAACTGGCTGAACGATGCGGTGGTCGGGCTGGCCGGCTTGTACGGCAGCGATTTCGCACTGGCCGGCGTGCCAGTTGCCGACGGTCTGTCGCTCTTGCTTGGCGCGGTGCTGTTGGGTTATATCGGTGCATGGATTGCAGTCGCACGTCATCTCAGGGAGCTGGCGCCGAAGTAGAATCTTTTTTGCGCGTGATTGACCTTTCAGTGGTTAAGGAAACTTTCATTTGAGTTTCCGGTCAATTTTTCGCAATGCTGAAAAGCATGAGTATGTAAGTCGGAGGTTTTTCCGTATGTCCAATTCTTTGCAACCTGCGTATGCATTGGTTCCAGGCGCAAACCTGGAAGCCTACGTGCACACCGTCAACAGCATTCCATTGCTGACGCCGGAGCAGGAGCGTGAACTGGCCGAGAGTCTCTACTATGAGCAGGATCTGGGGGCGGCTCGGCAGATGGTGCTCGCCCACCTGCGGTTTGTCGTACACATCGCCCGTAGCTATTCCGGCTACGGTCTGGCTCAGGCTGACCTGATCCAGGAAGGTAACGTCGGCCTGATGAAGGCCGTGAAGCGTTTCAACCCGGAAATGGGCGTGCGTCTGGTGTCCTTCGCGGTGCACTGGATCAAGGCCGAGATTCACGAGTTCATCCTGCGCAACTGGCGGATCGTTAAAGTCGCGACCACCAAGGCCCAGCGCAAGCTGTTCTTCAACCTGCGCAGCCAGAAGAAACGTCTGGCCTGGCTGAACAACGAGGAAGTCCACCGTGTGGCGGAAAGCCTCGGTGTCGAGCCGCGTGAAGTGCGTGAGATGGAAAGTCGCCTGACCGGCCATGACATGGCCTTCGACCCGGCTGCTGAAGCCGACGACGACAGCGCTTTCCAGTCGCCGGCCAACTACCTGGAAGACCACCGGTACGACCCGGCGCGTCAACTGGAAGACGCCGACTGGAGCGACAACTCCAATCACAATCTGCACGAAGCGCTGGAAGTGCTGGACGAACGCAGCCGCGACATCCTCTACCAGCGCTGGCTGGCAGAAGAGAAAGCCACGCTGCACGACCTGGCGCAGAAGTACAACGTGTCGGCCGAGCGGATCCGTCAGCTCGAGAAGAGCGCGATGAACAAGCTCAAGTTGTCGATTGCCGCATAACCGGTAGTCCGGCAATAAAAAAACGCCCCGATCAGTGATGATCGGGGCGTTTTTGTTTGCCTGTCAGAACGTCATTGGGCCCAGGGCGCGCGGCGCGAATCATTCAGTGTCAGCAGGTAGCTGTCGCCACCCAGCTGGCTCATTTGCTGGCGAATCCAGCCGGCCCGGCGCGACACGTAAGCGGTCGGATGACTGGCGCTCCAGACCCGGGGATTCGGCAGCACAGCCGCCAGATAACTCGCCTGCTGCCGGGACAGCGACCTGGCGCCTACGCCAAAGTGATGCCTTGCCGCCGCTTCGGCGCCAAACACGCCGTCATCCCACTCGACGCTGTTCAGGTACACCTCAAGAATCCGTTGCTTGGGCCAGAACACTTCGATCAGCGCGGTAAACCACGCCTCCAGGCCCTTGCGCAGATAACTGCGGCCGGACCACAAAAACAGGTTCTTCGACACTTGCTGGCTCAAGGTGCTGGCACCACGGATCGAACCGCCGAGTTCGTTGTGGGCCAGTGCTGCCTTGATCGCACTCAGGTCAAAACCCCAATGCTCGGGGAATTTCTGGTCTTCGCCGGCAATCACCGCGACCTTCAGGTCATCGGAGATCTCGTCCCATGGCTTCCAGGTGCGTTGCAGATCGATCGGCTCGCCGTCGGCCCAGGACTCTATCTTGCGCTCGACCATCAGCGCCGTGAACGGTGGCGGCACAAAGCGAAACACCAACACCAGCAATACACTGCCGCCCGCGAACCAGAGCAGGGCCTTCGTGAAACGACGGAGAAATATACGCAGCATAGAGATGGCTTGGCCGAACCGGTTGAGCGGGCCATTATACAGACCCTGCCGATCGAGTCTGACTGGAGTTCTACATGCTGCGTAGCTTTCTGATGCTGGCTGCCTTCTTTGGTTTCACCGGTGTCGGCCTCGGCGCGTTCGCCGCCCATGGCTTGAAAAATCGCCTGACACCCGAATACCTGGCGATCTTCCACACCGGCGTTACCTATCAACTGGTGCATGCGCTGGCGCTGTTTGGCGTGGCACTGCTGGCCACGCAGCTACAGGGGCGGCTGGTCGCCTGGGCCGGCATCTCGTTCAGCGTCGGCATCCTGCTGTTTTCCGGCAGCCTGTACCTGCTGACCACCCTCGGCATCGGCAAGCTCGGCATCATCACCCCGTTGGGCGGTCTGGCATTCCTGATTGGCTGGATGTGCCTGGGGCTGGCCGCCTGGCGCCTGTATCCAACCGCTTGACGCTTGGTGCTGACCTTTAGGTCATGATCGGGCTAGAATGCCACCCCCTAAAAAGTGATGGCGGCGTTGCGCATGCGCATTCAGTTGAACGGTGAATCCTTTGAACTGCCCGACGGTGAAACCGTTGCGGCCCTGCTGACCCGTCTGGATCTGACCGGACGCCGCGTCGCGGTCGAACTCAATCTGGATATCGTCCCGCGCAGCCAGCATGCCGACACGACTTTGAACGACGGCGACAACGTCGAAGTCGTGCACGCCATCGGCGGCGGCTGATCGCCAGGCCTGCATGGGCCGAGAATTCTGCAAGACCCTCACCCCAACAGAGGATTCCCCATGAGCATCGTTCGTAGCGACAAGCCTTTCGTTCTGGCCGGTCGTACTTACCAGTCGCGTTTGCTGGTCGGTACCGGCAAGTACCGTGACATGGAAGAAACCCGCCTGGCCATCGAAGCCTCGGGTGCCGAGATCGTCACCTTCGCCGTGCGCCGCACCAACCTGGGCCAGATCGAAGGCGAGCCGAACCTGCTCGAAGTGCTGTCGCCGGATCGCTACACCTTCCTGCCGAACACCGCGGGCTGCTACGACGCGATCGAAGCCGTGCGCACCTGCCGCCTGGCCCGTGAGCTGCTCGACGGCCACAACCTGGTGAAGCTGGAAGTGCTGGCCGACCAGAAAACCCTGTTCCCCAACGTGATCGAAACCCTCAAGGCCGCCGAAGTGCTGGTCAAGGAAGGCTTCGACGTGATGGTTTACACCAGTGATGACCCGATCATCGCCCGGCAACTGGCGGAAATCGGCTGCATCGCGGTCATGCCGCTGGCCGGTCTGATCGGTTCGGGCCTGGGGATCTGCAATCCGTACAACCTGCAGATCATCCTCGAAGAAGCCAAGATCCCGGTGCTGGTGGATGCCGGTGTCGGCACCGCTTCCGACGCTACCATCTCGATGGAGCTGGGCTGTGACGCGGTGCTGATGAACTCGGCCATCGCCCACGCCCAGCAGCCGATCATGATGGCCGAAGCCATGAAACACGCGATCGTCGCGGGCCGTCTGGCCTACCTCGCCGGCCGCATGCCGAAAAAACTCTATGCCAGCGCCTCTTCGCCGCTGGATGGTCTGATCAAGTAAGAGCTATTGATGACTGAATCGAACGACACGCCAATCCAGACGGAAGAAGGCGACGAGCGCCAACACCGCCGCATCAAGAGTTTCGTGATGCGCGCCGGGCGCATGACCGAAGGCCAGCAGCGCGGCCTGGATCAGGGCGCGCCGCAGTTCGTCCTGCCGCTGGCCGATGCGCCGGTGGATTACGACCAGGTGTTCGGCCGTTCCGCGCCGCGTTCGCTGGAGATCGGTTTCGGCATGGGTCACTCGCTGCTGGAAATGGCCGCGGCTGCGCCGGAGCAGGATTTCATTGGTGTCGAGGTTCACCGTCCGGGTGTCGGCGCACTGCTCAACGGCGTGCTGACTCAGGGCCTGACCAACCTGCGGGTCTATGATTGCGACGCGATCGAAGTGCTCAACCGCTGCATCGCCGACAACAGCCTCGATCGCCTGATGCTGTTCTTCCCGGATCCGTGGCACAAGAGCCGTCACCACAAGCGCCGCATCGTTCAGGCGTCCTTCGCTGAGCTGGTGCGCAGCAAGCTGAAGGTTGGCGGCATTCTGCACATGGCCACCGACTGGGAACCGTACGCCGAATACATGCTGGAAGTGATGAACGTCGCCCCGGGCTATCGCAACCTCGCCGAAGACGGCAAGTGCGTGCCACGCCCGGCCGAACGCCCGATCACCAAGTTCGAACGCCGCGGCGAACGTCTTGGGCATGGCGTGTGGGATCTGAAGTTCGAAAAGCAGTCGTAAGTACTGCGCAGTGATCGTTCCCACGTCGAGGCGTCGAACCGTCTGCGTGGGAATGCCTCGATGGACGCTCCGCGTCCGCTTCAGGGACGCAGAGCGTCCCGGGCTGCATTCCCACGCGGAGCGTGGGAACGAGCACGTTGGAGATCAGCGGCGGTCAGCGACCACGCCAATCAACACCAGCACCACCAACAACACCGGCGCCAGGCTGTAGTTGTTGAACTGGCTCAAGCCCTTCACCACCCAGGGTGTGGCGTAGATCAGCGCCGCGCCGCTGCCGATCAGACACAGCAGGGCCATCAGCGGCACGCGCAGGGCGCCGGCGATGCTGCCGAGGCGTTGCTCGACCCAGCCCTTGAAGTCAGCGCCGAACAGCACCAGCAGACAGCCCACCAGGGCCAGAGCGATTTCCGAGAGGTTGCTGCGGCTCCAGCGGGACACGGTGGCGAGCAAGTCGAGTATCAAATCCATGCGGTTTCCTTAAGAGCGATCAGCTCAGAAATTTCTGCAGCAAGTCGTTGAGGAACAGTTGTCCGCGCTCGGTGGCCGCCAGACGTGACGGTTCGACCTGCAACAGACCGCTTTGTTCGGCCTCGCGCCGGTGTTCGTCGAGGCTCTCCAGCGGCAGGCCGGTGCGCTCCGGGTACAGGCGCGATTCGACGCCGGCGGTCAGGCGCAGGGCGTTCATCAGGAATTCGAACGGCATCTCGTCGTTGGTCAGGGCTTTCTCGCCGGCTTGGAAACTTTTGGCCGGGTTGAGGTAGTCCTTCGGCAGGCGCGTCTTCCAGGTGCGCACGATGCGCCCGTCCGGATGGCTGAGCTTACCGTGAGCGCCGGCGCCGATGCCGATGAAGTCGCCGAAGCTCCAGTAATTGAGGTTATGCCGCGCCGGGCGACCGGGTTGCGCGTAGGCCGAAACTTCGTACTGCGCGTAACCGTGCTCGGCCAGCAGCGCCTGCCCGGCCTCTTGAATGTCCCACAGCGTGTCGTCTTCCGGCAGCACCGGCGGCTGGTTCCAGAACACGGTGTTCGGCTCCAGTGTCAGCTGATACCAGGAAATGTGCGTCGGCTTCAGGGCGATGGCCTGGCGCAGGTCGCTCAGAGCATCGTCCAGCGACTGGTCCGGCAAACCGTGCATCAAGTCGAGGTTGAAGTTATCGAACCCGGCCTGGCGCGCCATGCCGGCGGCGCGTACCGCTTCGTCGCCGTTGTGGATACGGCCGAGGGCCTTGAGCTTTTCCTGCTGGAAGCTCTGGACGCCGATCGACAGGCGATTGATCCCCAGTTTGCGGTAGGCGACGAACTTCTCTTGTTCGAAGGTCCCGGGGTTGGCTTCCAGGGTGATTTCGATGTCATCGGCAAACGCAATGCGTTGTTTCACGCCTTCCAGCAAGCGACCAAGGGCTTCGGCACTGAACAGGCTCGGCGTGCCGCCGCCAAAGAAGATCGAACTCAACTCACGGCCATACACTGCGTGCAGATCCTGATCGAGGTCGGCGAGCAGCGCGTCGACGTATTCCTGCTCCGGCAGCACCGGGCTGGCGGTGTGGGAGTTGAAGTCGCAATACGGACATTTGCGCACACACCACGGGATGTGGATGTACAGCGCCAGGGGCGGCAGCGTCGGCAACGGCGCCCGAGGCGAGGAGGCGGCGCCGCCGATAATCAGCGACGACGCGGAGGAACTATCGGTCATTTCAAGCCCAGACGCTGGCGCAGCAGATCCATTGCACGGGCGCGGTGGCTGATCTGGTTCTTGTCGCTCGGGCTCAGCTCGGCGCTGGACACGTTGCGCTCCGGCACCCAGAACAGTGGGTCGTAGCCGAAACCGTGCTCACCGCTGGCGGCGGTCAGAATGCGCCCGTGCCACAGACCTTCACAGAGGATCGGCAGCGGATCATCGGCATGACGCACCAGTGCCAGTACGCAGACGAACTGCGCGCCGCGCTCGGTTTCAGGCACATCCTTCAAGGCGTCTAGCAGTTTGGCGTTGTTCGCCGCGTCACCCTTGCCGTCGGCGTAGCGCGCCGAGTAGATGCCCGGCGCACCGCCGAGGAAATCCACCACCAGGCCCGAATCGTCGGCCAGCGCCGGCAGCCCGGAAATGCGCGCAGCATTGCGGGCCTTGAGGATCGCGTTCTCGACGAACGACAGACCGGTTTCTTCCGGCTCCACGCTGCTGAATTCGCCGATCGAGCGCAATTGCACCGATTCGCCGAGCATGGCCTGGAGTTCCTTGAGTTTGCCGGCGTTATGGCTGGCCAGTACGAGTTGCGTGAGATTGATCATTGGCCAGGGAAAAGCTCTTGGTTGAAATTGAGGGTGTTGATCTTGTCGCCGGTCTGCACCTTGATTTCAAAGGTGCGGGTTTCCTGCTGCTCCACCGGGTACTGGGCGATGTAGTAGATCGCGCCCTGTTCGGTGATCTGGCGGAAGGTCAGCGGCACACTCTGGCTGGTCAGGTCCTTGACGGTGCCGGTGACCTGGGCGATCAGCGGTTTGCCGTCCTTGATCACCGAGACATTGATCACGCCCTGATTCTTGCTGCGGATCAGCTCGGCAGCCTTGGCGATGTCCGGCGTCAGGAAGGTCGAGTTGAAGGTGTTGTAATGCACGGTGACATCACCGAACACTTCCTTGCGTTCGCCCTTGATGGCATCGGCAGCCACGGCCGACAGGCTCAGGCAGGCGGCCAATAGCGCGGTAATCAAGCGTCCCATGTTCGTTCTCCTCGCAATGTCGTGGTTCAGACCGCGATCCTGTGATCCGCAAGCCCCGGGCTGCTGACGCGGTAGATACCGATCTCACCTAACAGATTAGGCCATAGCTTACTGGCCCACCCGTGGCGGTGCTGTTGATCCACGGCAAGCCGATCAATGACCTTCGCCTCACGTTCGCGACAAAGTTCTTCAAAGTCTTCGAAGGTGCAGAAGTGGATGTTCGGCGTGTTGTACCAGGTGTACGGCAGGAATTCCGACACCGGCATCCGGCCCTTGCTCGCCAGGTACCAGCGGCAGCGCCAGTGACCGAAGTTGGGGAAGGTGATGATGCACTGGCGACCGACCCGCAGCATTTCGTCGAGGATCTTGTCCGGGTAATGCACGGCTTGCAGGGCCTGGGTCATCACCACGATGTCGAAGCTGTTGCTGGCGAAGTTGCCCAGGCCCTTGTCCAGGTCCTGCTCGATGACGTTGATGCCCTTGGCCACGCACTCGGCGATGTTGTCCGGGTCGTTTTCCAGGCCATAGCCGGTGACCTGCTTGTGGTCGCGCAGCCAGGTCAGCAACTCGCCGTCACCGCAACCGAGGTCGAGCACGCGGCTGCCGGCGGGGATCCATTCCTGGATGATTTCCAGATCAGCTCTCATGGCTTTCTCACAACGTAATGCGGTTCATGTAATTGCCGAACGCCTGCAAATAACGCGGGATCGGAATCAGGAAGGCGTCGTGGCCCTGGGGTGCGTCGATTTCCAGGTAACTGACGTCCTTGCGCGCGGCCATTAGCGCATCCACCAGTTCCCGCGAGCGGGCCGGGGAGAAGCGCCAGTCGGTGGTGAACGACATCACGCAGAACTTGGCTTTTGCACCTTCGAAGGTTTTCGCCAGGTTATCGTTGAAGTTCGCCGCCGGATCGAAGTAGTCCAGCGCCTTGGTCATCAACAGATAGGTGTTGGCATCGAAGCGCCCGGAGAACTCTTCGCCCTGATAGCGCAGGTAGCTTTCGACCTGGAACTCGACGCTGTGGAAGTCGTAGTTGAGCTTTTCGCTCTTCAGGCCACGGCCGAATTTCTCGCCCATGGAGTCGTCGGACAGATACGTGATGTGTCCGACCATCCGCGCCAGCATCAGGCCGCGCTTGGGGATCACGCCGTGTTCCTGGAACGAGCCGCCGTGGAACTCCGGGTCGGTGAGGATCGCCTGGCGCGCCACTTCGTTGAAGGCGATGTTCTGCGCCGACAGCTTGGGGGCCGAGGCGATGGCCAGGCAGTGGCGAACGCGATCCGGATACGTGATGGTCCATTGCAGCGCCTGCATGCCGCCGAGGCTGCCACCGATCACCGCGGCCCATTGGCCGATGCCGAGCAGGTCGGCCAGACGTGCCTGGCTGTGCACCCAGTCTTCCACGGTCAGCACCGGGAAGTCGGCGCCGAACGGCTTGCCGGTTTCCGGGTTGAGGCTGCTCGGGCCGGTGGAACCGTTGCAACCGCCGAGGTTGTTCAGGCTGACCACGAAGAATTTGTTGGTGTCGATCGGTTTGCCGGGGCCGATGCAGCTGTCCCACCAACCGGGCTTGCGGTCGTCGATGCTGTGGTAACCCGCAGCGTGGTGGTGGCCGGACAAGGCGTGGCAGATCAGTACGGCATTGCTCGCTTGCGCGTTCAGCGTGCCGTAGGTTTCGTAGATCAGGTCATAATCGGCCAGCGAACGGCCGCAGGCCAGGGCCAGCGGTTCGCTGAAGTGCGCCGTTTGCGGCGTCACCAGACCAACAGAATCGGGGGGAAAGGCAGCTGGCATCGACCCTGCTCTCGTTGAAATGAGGCGTAAGTCTAAAGACCGGTGGGGTTAGCGGCAAGCAACTACCTGCGCTCGTTCCCACGCTCCGCGTGGGAACGCCTCATTGGACGCTCCGCGTCCGCTTCGGCGGGGGACGCGGAGCGTCCCGGGATGCATTCCCACGCGGACGGTTCGACGCCTCGACGTGGGAACGATCAGCTGACTAGTCCGGGCAGATCCGGCAACTTCTTCGGCGAGCAGATCTTCACCCGCTTCTGCCGGTTCAACTCACCGCTGAGCAAACTGACCTGGCTTTTGGAGACCCCAAAGGCCTTGGCCAGAAACCCCATCAGATAGGCATTGGCCTTGCCCTCGACCGGCGGCGCGGTCAGGCGGATCTTCAGGCGATCACCGTGCAGCCCGCAGAAGTCGTCGCTGCGGGCGGCCGGTTGCAGGTGACACTCCAGAATCAGGTCGTCACCGTCCCAGCGAAACCAGCTCACATCAGCAGGCGCAGGATTTCCGGCATCATCGTCATCGCCGCGAGGTTGTTGATCACCAGCATGTCGATCAGCTTCAGCACGAGGAAGGCGAAGATCGGCGACAGGTCCAGACCGCCGAGGTTCGGCAGGATGCGGCGGAACGGCGCAAGGGCCGGCTCACAGATCTGGTTCACCAGCTCGGCGCCCGGATTGTGGCTGCCCGGTGCGACCCAGGACAGGATGATGCTGATGATCATGGCCCAGAAGAAAATCTTCAGGAACAGCGCCGTCACGCCGATCAGGGACCAGATCAGCAGTTGCAGCGGGTTGCCGGTGGTGCCGTAGGTCAGCAGCAGGGTCAGCGCCATCAGCGCCAGTTGCACGAGGATCGCCAGTACCAGCGACGACATGTCGAGGCCGAACAGGCTCGGGATGATCCGGCGCAGTGGCTTGAGCAGCGGCTGAGTGGCCTTGACCACGAACTGGCACAGCGGGTTGTAGAAGTTCGCCCGCACCAGTTGCAGGACGAAGCGCAGCAGCACGATCAGCAGGTACAGGCTGCCGAGGGTTTGCAGCACGTAGACCGCTGCGGTATTCAATCCAATCATGTAAGGCTCCTTATTTGCCCAGTTGTTCGGCCATTTCGGCCGAGCGGTGCGCGGCGGCGCCGAGTGCTTTTTCCACCAGGGCTTCGAAGCCGCCGGCCTGGAACGATTTGATTGCAGCTTCCGTGGTGCCGGCCGGCGAGGTCACGCGGCGGCGCAGTTCGGCGGCGTCGACGTCGCTGGACACCGCCATGTGCGCGGCGCCCAGCGCGGTCTGCAAGGTCAGTTGCTCGGCGGTTTCCTTCGGCAGGCCGAGTTTGACGCCGGCGGCGGTCATGGCTTCGATCAGCAGGAAGAAGTACGCCGGGCCGGAACCGGAAACGGCGGTGACCGCGTCCAGTTGCTGCTCTTCGTTCAGCCACAGGGCGATGCCCACGGCGGACAGCAGTTCTTCAGCCTGTTGGCGTTGTTCGGTGCTCACTGCGCCGGTGGCGTACAGGCCGCTCACGCCCTGACGCAGCAGTGCCGGGGTGTTCGGCATGCAGCGCACGATCGGCTGCTCACCCAGCCAGGCCGTCATGCTGGCGCAGGTGATGCCGGCGGCGATCGAGACCACCAGTTGATTCGGTTTCAGGCTCGGGCGAATCGCTTCGCACACAAGCTTCATGGCTTGTGGCTTGACCGCCAGCACGACAACGTCAGCGCCGTCGATGGCCTGGGCGTTGTCGGCGAAGGTTTCGATGCCGTGTTCGGCGCTGACTTTGGCGCGGGTTTCTTCGCCCGGATCGCTGGCGCGAATGTGTGCAGCTTCCAGACCCTTGGCCCGCAGGCCGCCGATCAGGCTGGCGGCCATGTTGCCGGCACCGATAAAGGCAATACGTGTGTTGCTCATGTCAGGTCCTTATCTGGAAATGGTCAAGATTGGGAATAGTCGCGGGCGCCGAACAGGGCCGTACCGATACGGACCCAGGTCGCGCCCTGGGCAATGGCCGACTCGAGGTCGTGGCTCATGCCCATGGAAAGTGTGTCGAGCGGCAGATCGAGGCTGGCCTGCAATCTCTGAACGGCAGCGAATGCAGCGTCTTGCTCGGCGCGATCTTCGGTCGGCTCGGGAATTGCCATCAACCCGCGCAGCTTCAGGCGCGGCAGGGCGCTGATGGCCTGGGCCAGGGCTGGCAGGTCTTGCGGGGTGCAGCCGGACTTGCTGGCTTCACCGCTGACGTTGACCTGAATGCAGATGTTCAGTGGCGGCAGATCCGCCGGGCGTTGTTCGGACAGGCGTTGGGCGATTTTCAAGCGATCCACGGAGTGCACCCAGGCGAAATGCTCGGCAATCGAGCGGGTCTTGTTCGACTGAATGGGGCCGATGAAGTGCCAGATCAAGGGCAGGTCGGCCAGTTCGAGCTGCTTGCCCAAGGCCTCTTGCAGGTAGTTCTCGCCGAAGTCGCGCAGGCCGGCGGCGTGCGCTTCGCGCAGGGCTTCGGCCGGTTTGGTCTTGCTCACGGCCAGCAGCTGGACGCTGTTTTCATCGCGTCCGGCGGCAGCGGTGGCGGCATGAATACGCGAACTAACCTGGAGAATGTTGTCTGCTATCGTGGACATCAAGAGGCGCCAGCGGTCTGAAGGTTCGCGGCATTCTACTGGAATTGAGGGACGCTATGGATATCACTGAACTGCTGGCCTTCAGCGCCAAACAGGGCGCTTCCGACCTGCACCTGTCGGCCGGTCTGCCGCCGATGATTCGCGTGGATGGCGATGTACGGCGGATCAATCTGCCGGCGCTGGATCACAAGCAGGTGCACGAGCTGATCTACGACATCATGAACGACACCCAGCGGGTGGACTTCGAGAAACATCTGGAAACCGACTTTTCCTTCGAAGTCCCCGGCGTGGCGCGCTTCCGGGTCAATGCCTTCAACCAGAACCGGGGCGCCGGGGCGGTTTTCCGGACCATCCCGTCAAAAGTGCTGACCATGGAAGACCTGGCCATGGGCGACGTCTTTCGCAAGATCACCGATGCGCCGCGCGGGCTGGTGCTGGTGACCGGACCGACCGGCTCCGGCAAGTCCACGACCCTGGCGGCTATGATCGATTACCTCAACACCCATCGTCATCACCACATCCTGACCATCGAAGATCCGATCGAATTCGTTCACGAATCGCGCAAATGCCTGATCAATCAGCGCGAAGTCCATCGCGATACCCGCAGTTTCGCCACCGCATTGCGCTCAGCGCTGCGTGAGGATCCGGACGTGATCCTGGTGGGCGAGATGCGCGATCTGGAAACCATCCGCTTGGCGCTTACCGCGGCCGAGACCGGGCACCTGGTGTTCGGTACCTTGCACACCACGTCGGCAGCCAAGACCATCGACCGGGTGGTGGATGTGTTCCCCGGGGACGAAAAATCCATGGTGCGCTCGATGCTGTCGGAGTCGTTGCTGGCGGTAGTCTCGCAGACGCTGATCAAGAAGATCGGTGGCGGTCGGGTGGCGGCGCACGAGATCATGCTGGGTACGTCGGCGATCCGTAACCTGATCCGCGAGGACAAGGTGGCGCAGATGTATTCGGCGATACAGACCGGTGGCTCGCTGGGAATGCAGACACTCGACATGTGCCTGAAGGATCTAGTGACCAAGGGCTTGATCAGCCGCGAACATGCGCGGGAGAAAGCGCGCACGCCAGATAACTTCTAGGCAAAAAAAATCGCAGCCCGTGGGCTGCGATTTTTCGTTCTGATCGTTCCCACGCTCTGCGTGGGAATGCAGCCCGGGACGCTCCGCGTCCCAAAGCGGACGCAGAGCGTGCGGACAAGCTAGCTTCAGCGCTGAACGACGCGCATTTGCCCCTGTTCCTTCGGCAATACGCGTTTGGCCACTACGTAATGCTTTTCCCAGTACGGCTTGTTCAGTGTGTCGATGCTCACCGCTTTGCCGCGCCGTGGTGCATGGATGAAACGGTCGTTGCCCAGGTAGATGGCAACGTGATTGACCCGACGGCTCTTGATGTTGAAGAAAATCAGGTCGCCCGGCTTCAGGTCCTTGCGTTCGACTTTCTCGCCGTGACCGCTGGCCATGGCGTTCGAGGTGCGTGGCAGGTCGAACGTGGCGTCGTTGAACGCGTATTTCACCAGACCGCTGCAGTCGAAGCCTTTACTCGGGCTGCTGCCGCCCCAACGGTAAGGCGTACCGAGGACGTTTACCGCGCGACTGAGGACATTGCTGCTTTCCTTGGTCGCCATCGGTGGCACCAGCTTGCTGCGGCCGGTGCTGCTCAGCGTGGTGTGTTTGACCTGTTTGCCTTTGTTCGAAGGAGCAGAGGCATGGGATTTAGGGGTGAAACCGTTAACGTTGGGAAGACGTTGCTCACGATTGGTGGCGTGGGCGGCCAGTGGCATTAATAGGCAAATAGTTAGCCATGTCTTGAAAAATGGACGCATTAGGCAGGGCTCTTGATGTGTTAGCGCGCAACTTTATAACAGCTTTTTTGTCACTTCCGAGGCCGTTGGTCGATTCAATCCGATGCCAACGGAACCAAATAAGCGGCAAAAAGACGCAATTGTCGGACAGAAGTCCGGTGCTATAAGGCTTTGACGGGACACACGGTAGCATTTGCCATACGTCGGCTACCTGTAAAAAAGTCACAAAGAATTAAAGAATATTTATCTATCGCGTGTATCGAGGTCTTAATGAACGGCTATCAACTGCCCCGTGTGAAGGAAAAAGACACCCACAGCAAGGTGATCGGTTACCTGTTGTGGATTTTCGGTTTCACAGGCTCCCACCGCTTCTATTACGGCAAGCCGGTGACCGGCACGATCTGGTTTTTCACTTTCGGGTTGCTGGGGATCGGCTGGCTGATCGACGTGTTCCTGATCCCGGCGATGGATCGCGAAGCCGACCTGCGTTTCGCCGCGGGTCCTATCGAGTACAACGTGGCGTGGATTCTGCTGACCTTCCTCGGCGCGCTCGGCGTGCACCGGATGTATCAGGGCAAGTGGATCAGCGGGGTGGTGTACCTGCTGACCGGCGGGTTGTTCTTTCTTGGGGTGCTGTATGACTTCTGGACGCTGAACGATCAGGTGTCGGTGCGTAATGCCGAAGGGCGGGGCGCATTTCAGTAAGTGATGGCGAGGGAGCTGGCTCCCTCGCCATTTTTTTACGCCTGGTGACTGATCCGGCCATCCACCAAGGTGTAACGCACCACACCCGGCAGGCTATGGCCGAGGAACGGGCAGTTCTCGCCTTTCGACAGCCAGGTTTCGCCGGCAACGGTCGAGGCCTTCGGATCGAACAGCACGATATCCGCCGCACCCCCCACCGCCAGTTTGCCCGCCGGCAGGCGCAGGGCCTCGGCCGGGCCGGCGCTCAGGCGGGCCAGCAGGGTCGGCAGGTCCAGCAGACCATCCTCGACCAGGGTCATCGCCAGCGGCAGCAACAGCTCGACGCTGCTGATGCCCGGTTCGGTCGCGCCGAACGGTGCCAGTTTGGCATCGCGTTCATGGGGCTGGTGATGGCTGGAAATGGCCGAGACCACGCCCGACTTCACCGCTTCACGCAGACCATCGCGGTCGGCGCGGGTGCGCAGCGGCGGTTGCACGTGATACAGGCTGCTGAAGTCGATCAGCGCTTCGTCCGTCAGGATCAGCTGATACAGGGCGACATCCGCCGTGACTTTCAGACCACGGGCCTGGGCCTGAGCGATCAGGGCCACGCCGCGAGCACTGGTCAGCTGGCTGAAGTGCGCACGCACGCCGGTCTGCTCGACCAGCAGCAGATCCCGGGCCAAAGCCACGGTTTCAGCGGTTTCCGGGATGCCTGGCAGGCCGAGGAAGCTGGCGGTGGCACCTTCGTGGGCCAGGCCGCCGTCGGCGAGGTCGTGATCCTGCGAGTTGAAGATCACCGTCAGGTCGAAGGTCGCCGCGTAATCCAGCGCCCGGCACAGGGTGCGGGTGTTGCGGAAGCTTTCCAGGCCGTTGCCGAACGCCACGCAACCGGCGTCACGCAGGGCAACCAGTTCTGCGAGCTGTTCGCCATCCAGACCTTTGCTCAGCGCGCCGATCGGGAACACCTTGGTGTTGCCGGCCTCGCGGGCGCGGTCGAGGATCAGTTCGGCCACGGCGGAGGTGTCGAGTACCGGTTTGGTTTTCGGCGGGCAGCACAGGCTGGTTACGCCACCGGCCGCCGCAGCGCGGGTTTCGCTGGCGATGGTGCCTTTGCGACTGTAGCCCGGCTCGCGCAGGGCGACGTTGAGGTCTACGAGACCTGGAGCGGCAACAAGGCCTCGGGCATCGATGGTTTCGACGGCAGTGAAACCGGCCGGTGCAGCGCCGAGGGCGACGATCTTGCAGGCTTCAACATGAATATCGGTGATTTGATCCAGGCCGCTGCTTGGATCGATGACGCGGGCGCCGAGAATGCTGAGCTTCACTGGGCGTTCTCCTGCTCGAATTGACGTTGCGCCGTTTGCCCGCTCATGGCCATGGACAGCACGGCCATACGGATTGCGATGCCGTAGGTGACTTGATTGAGGATCACCGAGTGCGGGCCGTCGGCCACCGCCGACTCGATCTCCACGCCACGGTTGATCGGCCCCGGGTGCATGACGATGCAATCGGGTTTGGCGCCGGCCAGGCGCGCGGTGGTCAGGCCGAAGAGGCGGTAGAACTCGCCTTCGCTCGGCAGCAGGCCGCCGGTCATGCGCTCACGCTGCAGACGCAGCATGATCACCACGTCGACGTCTTTCAGGCCTTCGGTCATGTCGGTGTAGACCTTCACGCCGTACTGCTCGATGCCGATCGGCAGCAGGGTTTTCGGCGCGATCACGCGGATGTCCGGGCAGCCGAGAGTCTTCAGGGCGAGCATGTTCGAGCGTGCCACCCGCGAGTGCAGGATGTCGCCGACGATGGCCACCGAGAGGTTCTCGAAGCCGCCCTTGTGGCGGCGGATGGTCAGCATGTCGAGCATGCCCTGGGTCGGGTGGGCGTGCCGGCCGTCGCCGCCGTTGATGATCGCCACTTGCGGGCAGACATGTTCGGCGATGAAGTGCGCAGCGCCGGAGTCACCGTGGCGCACGACGAACATGTCGGCGGCCATGGCCTCAAGGTTGCGCAGGGTATCGAGCAGGGTTTCGCCCTTGCTGGCCGACGAGGTCGACACGTTCAGGGTGATCACGTCCGCCGACAGCCGCTGGGCCGCGAGTTCGAAGGTGGTGCGGGTGCGGGTCGAGTTTTCGAAGAACACGTTGCACACGGTCTTGCCGCGCAACAACGGAACCTTTTTCACGGCCCGGGCACCGACTTCGAGGAACGAGTCGGCGGTGTCGAGGATTTCCGTCAGCAACTCGCGGCGCAGGCCGTCGAGCGAGAGGAAGTGGCGCAGCTGGCCCTGATCATTGAGCTGCAGCGGGCGCTTGGTATCTAGAGGCGTCATCGCGAGGGGGACTCTCAATAGGGCGGATTAAAGGGCAAGGTCTTGCAGTTCGAGGGCCAGCTCCGGCCCGGACAGCTTGACCCGCTCGTGGGCGGCCAGCGACAGGGTCGCGCCGACCACGTTCGGGCGGATCGGCAGTTCGCCGGCGTCCAGGTCCAGCAGGCAGACCAGCGTCACGCTGGCCGGGCGGCCGTAGTCGAACAGTTCGTTCATGGCGGCGCGGATGGTCCGGCCGCTCATCAGTACGTCGTCGATCAGCACCAGATGCTGGCCTTCGATCTCGAAGGGCAGGGCGGACGGGCGCACCTGCGGGTGCAGGCCGTTCTGGCTGAAGTCGTCGCGATAGAAGGAAACATCCAGCGTGCCCAATGGCGCGTCGCTGCCCAGCTCTTTGAGCAGGGCCTGGGCGACCCAGACGCCGCCGGTGCGGATGCCGATGTAACGCGGTTCGCTGATATCACGCTGGGCAAGGTGCGCCTTGAGGCGGGTCGCCATCTGGCTGATCAGATCGGCGGGATTGGGCAGGCTCATGGTTGCTCCTTCTCGGGGTCGAGCCGGTTCTCGCGAACCGGGGCTCGGGTTGTAACCAAAAGAAAAGCGCCGTAGCGCTTGTCAGGATTCAAATAGTGCGGTGTTTTCGTCGAGCCAGCCTTGCAGCAGCAGGGCGGCGGCGATGGCGTCCACCGGGTTGTCGCGGTAGCTGCCTTTCTGTCCGCCGCGCACCAGTCGCTCGCCCTTGGCTTCGAAGGTGGTCAGACGTTCATCGTGGGTATAGAAAGGCAGGTTGAAGCGGCCATTGAGGCGGCGGGCGAATTTCTCGGCGCGGGCGCACATTTCGCTGGGCGTGCCGTCCATGTTCAGCGGCAGGCCGACCACCACGGCGTCGGGTTTCCATTCCTTTATCAGGGCTTCGACCTGATTCCAGTCCGGCACACCGTTTTGCGCCTTCAAGGTGCACAGTTCGCGGGCCTGGCCGGTAATCACCTGGCCGACCGCCACGCCGATCTGTTTGGTGCCGTAGTCGAAGCCGAGGATCAGGCGCAGGGCCATCAGGCGTGTCCTGCCTGGCTGGTCAACAGGCTGAGGTTGATCCCCAAGTGCTTGGCCGCTGCTTCCAGGCGCAGTTCACTGCTGGTGTTGAACAGGATGTCGGCGTCGTACGGGCAGGTCAGCCAGGCATTGTCGGCCAACTCGGCCTCCAGCTGACCGGCTTCCCAGCCGGCATAACCGAGGGTGATCACGCTTTTGGCCGGGCCCACGCCGTCGGCGATGGCGAACAGCACGTCCTGCGAGGTGGACAGGGCCAGATCGCCTTCCAGCTCGACAGTCGCCTGGAACGTCTTGCCCGCCGGGTGCAGGACAAAACCGCGATCGGTCTGCACCGGGCCGCCGATGAAGATCGGCACATGCTGGCACAGCGCTGGCGGATCGATGTCCGGGCGCAGTTGTTCGAGGATGTCGGCCAGATTCAGCTCTTGCGGTCGGTTGACCACCAGCCCCATGGCGCCATTGGCCGTGTGCTCGACGATGTAGGTCAAGGTGTGGGCAAAGTTCGGGTCGGCCATGTGTGGCATGGCGATCAGGAAGTGATGCTTGAGGTAGCTGGGGCTGACGTTTTTCATGTGCGCTAGTGTGGCGTTCGGGGGGCGAACTGACAAGCTGGAGCGGGCAAAAGATCGACTCAGTTACTGGACAGCCGGTCACCCCGGGCGAATTTCCAGGTGCGGATGATTTCCAGCCGGTCGATGTCCGACAGGTCCCCGGTAAACGGTGCAAACGGTGCCGCCAGGCGCACGATGCGCTGTGCTGCCTGATCCAGCAGCGGCTGGCCGGAAGACTCCAGCACCAGCACTTCGTACAGCGAGCCATCGCGGTTGATCGACACCATCAGGCGCAGATTGCCGTAGATCTGCTTGCGCCGGGCTTCGTCGGGGTAATTGAGGTTGCCGATGCGCTCGACCTTCTTGCGCCACTCGTCCTTGTACCAGGCGCCCTTGTCGCGCATGGTCGACGCGGCGCTGAGGCGGTGGATGCGCGGACGCTTGGCGTACAGCTGTTGTTCGTTGGCCAGTTCGGCTTCGAGGCTGGCGATGTCGCTGGAGAGCTGCGAGCTGTCGAAGGTCGGGGCGTCGACCGTCGGTTTGGTCTCGGTCCTGGCTTCTTCTTTCTTGGTCGGCGCCTTTTTCGGTTTCGGCGCGACGGTGGTCACCGCCGCTTTCGGTGCGGCTTCCTGCACCTCCGGCTTGGCGGCCGGTGGCGGGGTGACTTTCTTGACTTCGTTTGCCTGGAACGGCGCGACCTCGGTGGTCTTGGGGATCGCCTTCTTGTCGAGGGTGCCGCTGCCTTCCTGGTTTTCCTGGGCGAGGAAATCAGCCTTCGCCGGCTTCTTTTCGCTCTTGAAGGTAGCGAGGGTGATTTCCAGGGTTTTGCTGATCTGCTTGGGCTCGACCATGGTGAAACCCACGCCGAGCAACAGCGCCAGATGGATCAGCGCCGCGAGAAACAGGGTAAATCCGAGGCGATCGACCGGGCGCACGCCTTTATGGGCGAGTTCAGCGGGCAGATCGGACGGAAGTGTCATTCGAGAAAAACCAACATCGCGTTTTTACGGGCTCGGCATGATAACGCAATGTTGGTTTTTAGCTGCAAGCTTGAAGTCTCAAGCGACAAGCTGCACACCACTGGCTTTAAGCTTGCGGCTTGCGGCTCGACGCTTGCAGCTTGCCTTCGATCGCATCCATCAGCATCCCGCCGATGTCGGTGCCGAAGGCATTGTCGATTTCGCGGATGCAGGTCGGGCTGGTGACGTTGATTTCGGTCAGGTGCTCGCCGATCACGTCCAGGCCGACGAACAGCAGGCCTTTTTCGCGCAAGGTCGGGCCGACCTGGGCCGCGATCCAGCGATCCTTGTCGGTCAGCGGACGGGCTTCGCCACGACCGCCGGCCGCGAGGTTGCCACGGGTTTCGCCTTGGGCCGGAATCCGCGCCAGGCAGTAATCCACCGGCTCGCCGTCGATCATCAGGATGCGCTTGTCGCCGTCCTTGATCGCCGGCAGGTAGGCCTGGCCCATGATCTGCTGGGCGCCGAGGGCGGTCAGGGTTTCCAGGATCACCGACAGGTTCGGGTCGCCGGCACGGTGACGGAAAATCGAGGTGCCGCCCATGCCGTCCAGCGGCTTGAGGATCACGTCGCCATGTTTGGCGGCGAATTCACGCAGCACGTCGGCGCGACGGCTGACCACGGTCGGCGGCGTGCACTGCGGGAACAGGGTGGCGAACAGTTTTTCGTTGCAGTCGCGCAGGCTCTGCGGCTTGTTGACCACCAGCACCCCGGCGGCTTCGGCCTGTTCCAGCAGGTAGGTGGAGTAGACGAACTCCATGTCGAACGGCGGATCCTTGCGCATCAGGATCACGTTCAGGTCGCTGAGCAGCGAATCCTGTTCGGCGCCCAGTTCGAACCATTTTTCCGGGTTGGCGAAGACTTTCAGCGGCTTCATCCGCGCCCGTGCCTGGCCTTCACCCTGGTAAAGGTCTTTCTGTTCCATATAGAACAGTTCCCAGCCGCGCTTCTGCGCCGCCAGCAGCATGGCCAGCGAGCTATCCTTTTTATAGGAAATGCTGGCGATTGGGTCCATGACAATCCCGACGCGAACGCTCATTGGGTTTTCCTCGAAAATTGGCTACCGGATCGGTATGAAAAAAGTGCCGCCAGAGTGGCGCCGGGCGGGTTTTCGGTCAAGGAAAAACCCGTCGATAGATTGCGTCTGGAGACTGTGCTAAAAAGGCTCCCAGCCGCGCTGGCCCTTGAGCATCAAGGGTTTCCAGCCATCAGTCATCGCAAAACGGACAAATTGATTCGCAAAGGCGACGGTAGAGCCCCCTTATGGAACAGCAGTCCAGCGCCTTGAAGGTCATGGTGATCGACGACTCGAAAACGATTCGTCGCACCGCCGAGACCCTGTTGAAAAATGCAGGGTGCGAAGTCATCACCGCGATCGACGGTTTTGACGCCCTGGCGAAGATCGCCGACCACCATCCCGGGATCATCTTTGTCGACATCATGATGCCGCGTCTGGATGGTTATCAGACCTGCGCTTTAATCAAGAACAACAATGCGTTCAAGGGCACGCCGGTGATCATGCTGTCGTCCCGGGACGGGCTGTTCGACAAGGCCAAGGGGCGGATTGTCGGTTCCGATCAATTTTTGACCAAGCCTTTCAGCAAGGAAGAACTGCTCGACGCGATTTCGGCCCATGTTCCGGGCTTCGCTGCCGCTTTGCCGCAGTAAGACAAGCACAGAGACGCTCGGCCAGCGGGCCCGGTGTCGACAAGAAAAATGGGGAAGACCATGGCACGTATCCTGATCGTCGATGACTCGCCGACCGAAATGTACAAACTCACCGGCATGCTGGAAAAGCACGGGCACGAAGTGCTCAAAGCCGAAAACGGCGCCGACGGCGTGGCCCTGGCCCGCCAGGAAAAACCCGACGCGGTGCTGATGGACATCGTCATGCCCGGCCTCAACGGCTTTCAGGCTACCCGCCAGTTGACCAAGGATGCGGAAACCAGCCACATCCCGGTGATCATCATCACCACCAAGGATCAGGAGACCGACAAGGTCTGGGGCACCCGCCAGGGCGCCAGGGACTACCTGACCAAACCGGTCGACGAAGACACGCTGATCAAGACCCTGAACAACGTGCTGGCCGGTTGATCGCGCCGTCATGAGCGAATCGCTGACCGCGTTCGAACTGTTGTGGCAGATCGACCAGCGCTGTCGCCTGCTGGCGGCGGACCTGCCGTCGCAACCGGCGCGCCAGGATCGCTGGAGCGGCATCGGCTTTCGTCTGGGCGAGCACTGGTACGTCACGCCGATGGGCGAAGTCAGCGAAGTGCTGCCCGAACTGCGTGTCACGCAGTTGCCGGGCGTCAAAACGTGGGTCAAGGGCGTGGCCAACCTGCGCGGACGGCTGCTGCCGGTCATGGACCTGTGCGGCTTTTTCGGCCATGAACTGTCACCGATGCGCAAGCAGCGGCGGGTATTGGTGGTAGAGCATCAGGACGTGTTTGCCGGGTTGCTGGTCGATGAAGTCTTCGGCCTGCAGCACTTCGAGCAGGACAGTTTCGAATCCGTCTCGATCAGTAAGCGGCAAGGCTCCAAGGGCGAGTTCATCAAGGGTTATTTCCGGCGCGAGCAGAACTGGCGGGTGTTCAGCCTGTTTGCGCTGGCGCAGTCACCGAGTTTCATGCACGTCGCGGTTTAACAGGCGAGGACCGATGATCAAAGCAAAAACAGGCAAGCCCGCAGAAGGCTCGCGCAGCCGCTCGCAGATCATCGTGCTGTTCATCGCGCTGATCGTGTTCATCATGCTGCTGTTCGCCAACTTCGCTTACCTCAACACCCAGGCCAACTACGACAAGCAGTACATCGGCCACGCCGGCGAGCTGCGGGTGCTGTCGCAGCGGATCGCCAAGAACGCCACCGAAGCCGCCGCCGGCAAGGCCGCCGCGTTCAAGCTGCTCAGCGATGCGCGCAACGATTTTGCCCAACGCTGGGGTTACCTCAAGAAGGGCGACCCGAGCACCGGCCTGCCGCCGGCGCCATCCGTCGTGCGCCCGGAAATGCGCGCCGTGCAGCTGGACTGGGAACGCCTGCTGAAAAACACCGACGCGATTCTCTCCAGCGAGCAGACCGTGCTGTCCCTGCATCAAGTGGCCGCGACTCTGGCCGAAACCGTGCCGCAGTTGCAGATCGAATACGAGAAGGTCGTGGAAATCCTCCTGCAACGGGGTGCGCCGGCGGCGCAGGTGGCGATGGCCCAGCGTCAGTCGCTGCTGGCCGAACGGATTCTCGGTGCGGTGAACACCGTACTCTCGGGCGATGAAAACTCCCAGCAGGCTGCCGACGCGTTCGGTCGCGATGCCGCACGCTTCGGCCAGGTGCTCAACGGCATGTTGCAAGGCAACCCGGCGCTGAAAGTCAGCCAGGTCGAAGACCGCGATGCCCGCGCTCGCTTGAGCGAGATTTCCGAGCTGTTCCAGTTCGTCTCGGGTTCCGTGGATGAAATCCTCGAAACCTCGCCGGAGCTGTTCAAGGTCCGTGAGTCGGCCACCAATATCTTCAGCCTGTCGCAGACCCTGCTCGACGAAGCCTCGCACCTGGCCAGCCGTTTCGAAAACCTGGCAGGCGGGCGCAGCACCGACACCATCGGCGGTTATGTGCTGGGCCTGCTGGCGCTGGCCTCGATCATTCTGATCGGCCTGGTCATGGTCCGGGAAACCAACCGCCAGTTGCGCGAGACCGCAGAAAAGAACGAACGCAACCAGAACGCGATCATGCGCCTGCTCGACGAGATCGAAGACCTCGCCGACGGCGACCTGACCGTGACCGCCTCGGTGACCGAAGACTTCACCGGGACCATCGCCGATTCGATCAACTATTCCGTCGACCAGTTGCGCGATCTGGTCGCCACCATCAACCTCACCGCCGGCCAGGTCGCCGCTGCGGTGCAGGAAACCCAGGCCACCGCCATGCATCTGGCTCAGGCCTCGGAGCATCAGGCCCAGCAGATTTCCGAAGCCTCGACCGCGATCAGCGACATGGCCCAGTCCATCGATCAGGTATCGGCCAACGCCGCCGAATCCTCGGCGGTGGCCGAGCGTTCGGTGGAGATCGCCAACAAGGGCAACGAAGTGGTGCACAACACCATCCACGGCATGGACAACATCCGCGAACAGATCCAGGACACCGCCAAGCGCATCAAGCGCCTGGGCGAGTCGTCCCAGGAAATCGGCGACATCGTCAGCCTGATCGATGACATTGCCGACCAGACCAACATCCTCGCCCTCAACGCGGCGATTCAGGCGTCGATGGCCGGTGATGCCGGGCGCGGTTTTGCCGTGGTGGCCGACGAAGTGCAGCGGCTGGCCGAGCGCTCGTCCGCCGCGACCCGGCAGATCGAGACGCTGGTGCGGGCGATCCAGACCGACACCAACGAAGCCGTGATTTCCATGGAGCAGACCACCACCGAAGTGGTGCGCGGCGCGCGGCTGGCGCAGGATGCCGGTGTGGCTCTGGAAGAAATCGAAGGCGTGTCCAAGACCCTCGCGGCGCTGATCCAGAGCATTTCCAACGCGGCGCAGCAGCAGACGTCTTCGGCCGGGCAGATTTCCCTGACGATGAACGTGATCCAGCAGATCACCTCGCAGACCTCGTCCGGTTCCACGGCCACCGCCGAGAGCATCGGCAACCTGGCGAAAATGGCCAGCCAGTTGCGCCGCTCGGTGTCCGGGTTCACCTTGCCGGCGGCGCCAGCGCCCGTCTCGGACAAGGCGTGAGGCCTGCGGGCGAGGCAATGTCGAGCGGAGTGGTTATGGGTGACCGGCACGATTACGTGGCCCTCGAATGGGTCAAGGGTGAAATCGCCGAGACGCTGAGGCAGGCGCATCAGGCCATCGAAGCCGTGCTCGACGATCCGCAGTCCGTGCCCGGGCTGGACGAATGCCTGGCCTGCATCCATCAGGTACACGGCAGCCTGCAGATGGTCGAGTTCTACGGTGCGGCGCTGCTGGCCGAAGAGATGGAACATCTGGTCGAATCATTGCAGAACGACCGCGTCAGCCACCGCGACGAAGCGCTGCACTTGCTGTTGCAGGCGCTGGGTCAATTGCCGACCTACCTCGACCGCGTGCAGGGCGCCCGCCGTGACCTGCCGCTGGTGGTGCTGCCGCTGATTAACGACTTGCGCAGCGCCCGGGGCGAAAGCCTGTTGTCGGAAACCAGCCTGTTCAGCCCGCAGTTGCCTGAACTTGCGTCTTTGGGCGAGGAAACCCTGGCGCTGCTGGAGCCGGCAGAGCTGCCGAATGTGTTGCGCAAATTGCGTCAGATGCTGCAAATGGCGCTGGTCGGATTGCTCCGCGAACAGGATGACCAGACGCACCTCGGTTATCTGGCCAAGGTCTTCACCCGCCTCGAAGCGTTGAGCGGTAACTCGCCGCTGAGCCCGTTGTGGCAGGTCGCGTCGGCGCTGGTCGAGGGCATGCGTGAGGGGCGGATCGCCAACAGTCCGGCCCTGCGCAGCCTGTTCAAGGACGCCGACAAGGAACTCAAGCGTCTGCTCGAACAAGGCATGCCCGGCCTCAACCAGCCGCCACCGCCTGAACTGCTGAAAAGCCTGCTGATTTATATCGCCAAAGCCGAACATCCCACCGGGCAGATGCTGACCATGAAAGATCGCTACTCCCTGGACGACGCGCTGCCCGACAGCGCGATGGTCGACGAAGAACGCGCCCGCCTGGCCGGCCCCGACCGCGATGCCATGCGCTCGGTGCTCGCGGCGCTGTGCGAAGAGCTGGTGCGGGTCAAGGAACGCCTCGACCTATTCGTGCGCAGCGACCGCCAGCACGCCTCGGACCTGGACAGCCTGCTGGCACCGCTGCGGCAGATCGCCGACACCCTGGCGGTGCTCGGTTTCGGCCAGCCGCGCAAGGTGATCATCGATCAACTGGCGGTGGTGCTCAGCCTCGCCCAGGGTCAGCGCGAACCGAACGACGCCACGCTGATGGACGTCGCCGGCGCCTTGCTCTACGTCGAAGCGACCCTGGCCGGGATGGTCGGCACCGTCGAGCCGGAGAGCCCGGAAGACTCGCGGCTGCCGACCACCGACCTGACGCAGATTCATCAGATCGTGATCAAGGAAGCGCGCATCTGTCTGCAACAGGCCAAGGACATGATCGTCGACTACATCGACGCCGACTGGGATCGCCAGCAACTGCAAAGCCTGCCGGCGCTGCTGACCCAGGTGCGCGGCGCGCTGGCGATGATTCCGCTGGCACGTGCGGCCAGCCTGCTCGAAGCCTGCAACGGATTTATCCGCGAGCACCTGTTGCTCGACCCGCACGAGCCGGGGTGGCAGCAACTCGACAGCCTCGCCGACGCCATCACCAGCCTCGAGTACTACCTCGAGCGCCTGAGCGACGACCCGCAGGCACCCAGCGAGCACTTGCTGGATATCGCGCAGAAAAGCCTCGCCAGTCTCGGTTTCTTTCCTGACGAACAGCCCGGCGAGCCACATGTACCGGTGCTCGACGATGTGCTCAGCCCCAGCGAAGCGCTGGTGATGCAGGATTTGCAGGAGCTGGACGACCCGCAGATCGTGCAATCCCTGGCCGAAGTGCTCGCCAGCCCGGTGTCGGCGGTCAACCCGCCAGCGCTGACCACCCCGGGCAGCCTGCTGCCGCCACCGGCCGATGAAGAACCGGTGGACGACGAGCTGCGCGAAGTGTTCCTCGAAGAGACCGGTGAAGTGCTCGAGGTGCTGAGCGAATACCTGCCGCGCTGGTCTGCCGCGCCCGATGACCGCGCCGCCCTCAGTGAACTGCGCCGCGGTTTCCATACGCTGAAGGGCAGCGGCCGGATGGTGCGCGCGCTGGTCCTCGGCGAGCTGGCCTGGGCAGTGGAAAACCTGCTCAACCGCGTGCTGGAACACAGCGTCGAACCCGGCCCGGCGGTGCGCCAGTTGCTGGCCGACACGCTGCTGCTGTTGCCGGACCTGATCGGCGAATTCGCCACCAACGGCCAGCGCCAACGCCACGATGTCGATCAACTGGCGGCCCGCGCCCATGCGCTGGCCAAGGGCGACACGCCGCTGCCCGCCGAAGATGTGGAAGACGTCGCGGCCCTCGATCCGCTGTTGCTGGAGATCTTCCGCAACGAAGCCGAAACCCACCTCGCCAGCCTCAATCGTTTTCTCGATCAGGCTGCCGAGCATGTGCCGTTGCAGGCCAGCGACGAGTTGCAGCGCGCGCTGCACACCCTCAAGGGCAGCGCCTCGATGGCGGGGGTGTCACCGATTGCCGAACTGGCGGCACCGCTCGACAAGCTCGCCCGGGAATTCAAGGCCCATCAGCTGGCGCTGGACCTCGACGAACTGGAACTGCTGCTCGAAGCCGAGGGCCTGTTCCGCGTCGGTCTGCGTCAGCTCAAACACGATCCACTGGCGCCGATTGTCGGTGCGCAGTCACTGATCAAACGCACCGAAACCCTGCTCGGCGAGCGCCTGGAATCGATCCTCAATGCCCCGAGCAGTGCGGTGCGGGTCAAGCGCGATCCGCAACTGATCAACAACTTCCTGGCCCAGGGCATGGATATCCTGCTCGACGCCGAAAGCCTCTTGCAGCGCTGGCAGCAGCACCCCGGCGAACGTCAGGAACTCAGCGCGCTGCTCGATGAGCTGACCACCCTGGGCGAGGGCGCGCACCTGGCGGATCTGCTGCCGGTGGATGTGCTGTGTGAAGCCTTGCTCGATCTGTACGGCGCTGTCGAAGAAAGCAGCCTGGCGGTCAGCGAGCGGTTTTTCCATGAGGCGCAGCAAGCTCATGAAGCGCTGATCAACATGCTCGACGAACTGGCCGCCGGCCAGGAAATCACCCCGCAACCGCAGCGCATCCGCGCCTTGCACGAACTGCTCGACGAGAGCCTCGATCCGTCGGCCATGGGGCTGATCCGCAGCGACGGCAGCCGCACCCTGAGCATCCGTGAACTGGGCAGCGCCACCGCCGAACTGCAGCAACACAGCATCGACAGCGGGGCGGACGACGAGATCGTCGAGATCTTCCTCGAAGAGGCGGTGGACATTCTCGACAGCGCCGGCCAAGCCTTGCAGCGCTGGCTGAAGGATCCGGAAAACGGCGCACCGCTGTCGTCGCTGCAACGGGATTTGCACACGCTCAAGGGCGGCGCGCGGATGGCCGAGGTGGCGGCCGTCGGTGATCTGGCCCATGAACTGGAAGGCCTTTACCAAGGGCTGGTGGATCGTCGGTACAGCCACAGCGAAGCTCTGGATCGATTGCTGCGCCAGAGCCACGAGCGCCTGGCGCTGTTCCTCGAACAGTTGCACCGGCACCAGCCGCTGGATCCGGCGCAGGACCTGATCGAGGCGATCCGCCGCTTTCGCCAGGGCCCGAGCGCCAGTCCTGAGACGCCGACCGCTTCCGCCACACAGGACGGCCCCGGGCACGATCCGGAGCTGCTGGAGATCTTCCTCGAGGAAGGTTTCGACATCATCGAAAACTCCGGCGCCGCGTTGCTGCGCTGGCAGGCCGAACCCGGCAATCGCCAGGAAGTGGAAACTCTGCTGCGCGATCTGCACACCCTCAAGGGCGGCGCGCGGATGGTGGAAATCGGCCCGATCGGCGACCTCGCTCATGAGCTGGAAAACCTCTACGAAAGCCTGTCTGCCGGCACCCTGCAGGGCAGCGCCGAACTGTTCGCGCTGTTGCAGCGCGGCCATGACCGCTTGGCGCAGATGCTCGACGCGGTGCGCGCCGGTCAGCCGTGTCCGCCGGCGGACCGGCTGATCAGCGCGATCCAGAATTTCAGCCATCCCGTGTTGGTGCAAACCCCGGCGCCCGTGCCGCCGGTTGCGGTCAAGGCCGAGCCTGTGGCCCCGGCGCCCGAGACCGGTGCGGACATGGTCAAGGTCTCCGCCGAACTGCTCGACGAGCTGGTCAACCTCGCTGGCGAAACCTCGATTTTCCGTGGGCGCATCGAGCAGCAAGTCAACGATGCGCAGACCGCCCTGCACGAGATGGAAACCACCATCGAGCGTATGCGCGACCAGTTGCGCCGGCTCGACACCGAAACCCAGGGGCGGATCCTCAGTCGTCAGCAAGTGGATGCCGAACGCCTCGGCTACGAAGATTTCGACCCGCTGGAAATGGACCGCCATTCGCAGTTGCAGCAGCTGTCTCGGGCGCTGTTCGAATCCGCTTCCGACTTGCTGGATTTGAAGGAAACCCTCGACCGGCGCACCCACGACGCCGAGAACCTGTTGCAGCAGCAGGGCCGGATCAACACCGAGTTGCAGGAAGGCCTGATGCGCACGCGCATGGTGCCGTTCGAGCGCATGTTGCCGCGTCTGAAACGCATCGTCCGACAGGTCGCCGAAGAGTTGGGCAAGGACGTGGCGTTCAGCGTCGGCAACGCCGAAGGCGAGATGGACCGCAATGTCCTCGAACGCATGGCGGCGCCGCTGGAACACATGCTGCGCAATGCCGTCGACCATGGTCTGGAGTCCGCCGACGTCCGACTGGCGGCGGGCAAACCGGCGCAAGGGCAGATCAGCCTCGACCTGTCCCGCGAGGGCGGCGACATCGTGTTCGACATCCGCGACGATGGCGCCGGTGTGCCGCTGGATGCCGTGCGGCGCAAGGCGATCAAGCGCGGTCTGCTGGCGCCGGACGCCGACATCAGCGACCGCGAAGTGTTGCAGTTCATCCTCCAGCCAGGCTTTTCCACGGCCGAGAAAATCACCCAGATTTCCGGGCGCGGCGTGGGCATGGACGTGGTGCACGAAGAAGTCCGGCAACTTGGCGGCACCATGAGCATCGATTCGGTGCCGGGGCAGGGCGTGCATTTTCGCATTCGCCTGCCGTTCACCGTATCGGTCAACCGTGCGCTGATGGTGCAGTGTGGCGAGGATCAATACGCGATTCCGCTGAACACCATCGACGGCATCGTCCGCGTGCTGCCGAATGAACTGGACGGGCATTTCCGCCTCGATCCGCCGACTTATCAGTACGGCGGCCAGCGTTATGAGCTGTGCTACCTGGGCGAGCTACTGAAAACCGCGCCACGGCCGAAGCTGTCCGGCCAGAGCCTGCCGGTGCCGGTGTTGCTGGTACAGTGCGGCGACCGGCACATCGCCGTGCAGGTCGACACGATGGCCGGCACCCGCGAGATCGTGGTCAAGAGCCTCGGCCCGCAGTTCGCATCGGTGCAGAGCGTGTCCGGGGCGACGATTCTCGGCGATGGCCGGGTGGTGCTGATTCTCGACCTGCTGGCACCGATCCGCGCGATGCAGGCGCGATTGCCGCAGCGTCCGGCCGGCCATGAAATGGAGAGCGAACCGCACAAGCCGTTGCTGGTGATGGTGGTCGACGACTCGGTGACGGTGCGCAAGGTTACCAGCCGTCTGCTCGAACGCCACGGCATGAACGTGCTGACCGCCAAGGACGGGGTCGATGCGATGTTGCTGCTGGAAGAACACATGCCGGACCTGATGCTGCTAGACATCGAAATGCCGCGCATGGACGGCTTCGAAGTGGCGACTCAGGTGCGCCAGGACGAGCGCCTGCAACACCTGCCGATCATCATGATCACCTCGCGCACCGGCCAGAAACACCGCGACCGCGCGATGGCCATCGGCGTCAACGACTACCTCGGCAAGCCGTACCAGGAATCGGTGCTGCTCGAAAGCATCGCCCTGTGGAGCAAAAAACATGCATGAGCGCCAGCACAATCAACGCGCCAGTCAGCTCACCGGGCTGCTGCTGCCGCTGGCGGATCGCAACCTGATCCTGCCCAACGTCGCCGTCGCCGAGCTGATCGACTACCAGTCGAGCGCCTTCGATCTCGACACACCGCCGTGGTATCTCGGTCGGGTGACCTGGCGCGAGCGGCAGATTCCGCTGCTGAGTTTCGAGTCGGCGTGCGGCAACAAGATCGTCATCGGCGAACGGGCACGGATCGTCATCCTCAATGCCCTCGGCGGGCGGGCTGAGTTGAAGTTCATCGCGCTGCTGGTGCAGGGGATTCCGCGTTCGTACAAGCTCGACAGCCAGTTGAGTTATGTCGATGTTCCGCTGTGTGCGCTGGAGCAGGCGGCGGTGCAGGTGGGGGAGCAGGTGGCGAAGGTGCCGGATTTGTTGGCGTTGGAGAAATTGTTGGTGGATGCGGGGCTCGTTCACTGATCATGAGTCTGCAGTGTTCGGGTTGGCCCCATCGCGAGCAGGCTCGCTCCCACATTTGAAATGCGTTCCCCCTGTGGGAGCGAGCCTGCTCGCGATAGCGATCGCAACCATTACGCTGAGCGTAATGATTCATCACCGCGCTTGATTGATGCCCCCACCCGACACTCCTAAGGTAGCTCCACGACAGCGAACCCCGTGGAGTGAGCATGACAACAACCAATTCCCCCGACTCGCGCTGGACGCGGCGGCGTGACGAGAAGCAGCGGCGCCTCGACAAGGTGCGCGGGCTGGCCGACGGTGCGGTGTTGCCCACCGACAGAATCGTCGCGGCGCTTGAGGCGCTGATCCTGCCCGGCGACCGTGTGGTGCTGGAGGGCAACAACCAGAAGCAGGCGGATTTCCTCTCGCGCTCTCTGGCCAAGGCCGATCCTGAAAAGCTCCACGACCTGCACATGATCATGCCCAGTGTCGGTCGCTCCGAGCATCTGGACCTGTTCGAGCGCGGTATCGCCCGCAAGCTGGATTTCTCCTTCGCCGGCACCCAGAGCCTGCGCATCAGCCAGTTGCTTGAAGACGGTCTGCTGGAAATCGGCGCGATCCACACCTACATCGAACTCTACGCCCGGCTGGTGGTGGACCTGATTCCCAATGTCGTGCTCTCGGCCGGGTTCATGGCCGACCGTGCCGGCAACATCTACACCGGCCCAAGCACCGAAGACACTCCGGCGCTGATCGAACCGGCAGCGTTCAGCGACGGCATCGTCATCGTCCAGGTCAATCAACTGGTGGACGACGTCAGCGAACTGCCTCGTGTGGACATCCCCGCATCGTGGGTCGATTTCGTGGTGGTGGCGGACAAGCCGTTCTACATCGAACCGCTGTTCACCCGCGACCCTCGGCACATCAAGCCTGTGCACGTGCTGATGGCGATGATGGCGATCCGCGGGATCTACGAAAAACACAACGTGCAGTCGCTGAACCACGGCATCGGTTTCAACACCGCGGCCATTGAACTGATCCTGCCGACCTACGGCGAATCCCTCGGCCTCAAGGGCAAGATCTGCCGCAACTGGACCCTCAACCCGCACCCAACCCTGATCCCGGCCATCGAAAGCGGTTGGGTCGAAAGCGTGCATTGCTTCGGCACCGAACTGGGCATGGAAAACTACATCGCCGCTCGCCCCGACGTGTTCTTCACCGGTCGCGACGGCTCGCTGCGTTCCAACCGGATGTTCTGCCAACTGGCCGGGCAGTACGCGGTGGACCTGTTCATCGGCGCGACCCTGCAAGTCGATGGCGATGGCCATTCCTCCACTGTCACCCGAGGCCGTCTCGCCGGTTTCGGTGGCGCACCGAACATGGGCCACGACCCGCGCGGCCGCCGTCACGGCACCCCGGCGTGGCTCGATATGCGCCATGACGATTCGCAGCAGCCGATGCTCGAGCGCGGCAAGAAACTCGTGGTGCAGATGGTCGAGACGTTCCAGGAGGGCGGCAAACCGACCTTCGTCGAAACCCTCGACGCGGTGGAGGTCGCGAAAAAAAGCGGCATGCCGCTGGTGCCGATCATGATCTACGGCGACGACGTCACCCACCTGCTGACCGAAGAGGGCATCGCCTACCTGTACAAGGCGCGTTCGCTGGAAGAGCGTCAGGCGATGATTGCAGCGGTGGCCGGCGTCACCGCCATCGGCCTGCGGCACAACCCGAAAGACACCGAACGCATGCGCCGCGAAGGCCTGATTGCCTTGCCCGAAGACCTCGGCATCCGTCGTACCGACGCCACCCGCGAATTGCTGGCGGCGAAAAGCGTGGCCGATCTGGTCGAGTGGTCCGGCGGCCTCTACAACCCGCCCGCCAAGTTCAGGAGTTGGTAATGCACGCACTCAACCTGCAACCCAAAACCATCACCCTCGCGGAACGGCTGGCGGACCTGGCCGTGGACGCGCTGATCGACGAAGCCGACCTGTCGCCGAAACCGGCGCTGGTCGACCGTCGCGGCAACGGTGCCCACACCGATCTGCACCTGGGATTGATGCATGCCTCGGCATTGGCGCTGTGGCCGGCGTTCAAGGAAATGGCCGAAGCGGCACTTGAGTTCGGCGAGATCGGCTTTCCCCTGCGCGAAGCCATTGGCCGCATCGGCCGGGAAGGCGAGCAAGCGATGCTCGCCACCACCAATGGCGTGAACACCCATCGCGGGGCGATCTGGGCGCTGGGCCTGCTGGTCACGGCTGCTGCGCTGGACACGAAATCCACCAGCGCCAGCGCCGTGACTCTGCGCGCTGCGCGTCTGGCATTGCTCGATGACCGTTATGCGCCGCGTCCGCTGAGTCATGGCGCGCAAGTCGCCCAGCGCTACGGCGCTCGCGGTGCCCGGGAAGAAGCGCAACTCGGCTTCCCGTCCGTAGTGCAGCGTGGCCTGCCGCAGCTCAAACGCAGCCGCGCCGCCGGCCATGGCGAACAGAACGCCCGGCTCGATGCCTTGCTCGCAATCATGACTGAGCTGGCCGACACCTGCGTCCTCTATCGCGCTGGCGAACCGGGCCTGCACGCCATGCAGCACGGCGCCCAGGCAGTGCTCGACGCCGGTGGCAGCGCCAGCCTCACCGGTCGCCGTCGCCTGCACGAACTGGATCAACAACTCATCGCATTGAATGCCTCGCCCGGTGGCGCCGCCGACTTGCTCGCCGCCACTCTGCTGCTTGATCGAATCGAGCGCGACGGCATCCTTCAGGGAGCGTTTTGATGGAAACCTTATCCTTTGAATTCCCCGCCGGGCAGCCGCCGCGCGGTCGGGCGCTGGTCGGTTGTGTCGGTTCGGGCGATCTGGAAGTGCTGATCGAACCGGGCCTGGCCGGCAAGCTGACGATCAACGTGCAGACTTCGGTCAACGGTGCCGAGCAGCGCTGGCAGCATCTGTTCGCACGGATGTTCGACGGCACCACACCACCGGCGATGGCCATTGATATCCACGACTTCGGTGCGACCCCGGGCGTGGTGCGCCTGCGGCTGGAACAAGGCTTCGAGGAGATCGGCCATGACTGACACCTCAGCGCTTCTACACAAACATTCGTTCGTCGAACTCGGCGCCCGACAGCGGGCGAAAGCCTTGCTCGACAACGGCACTTTCCGCGAATTGCTCGACCCGTTTCAGCGCGTCATGTCGCCATGGCTGGAACGCCAGGGCGTGGTGCCGCAGGCCGATGACGGCGTGGTGATCGCCAAGGGCAGCCTCGACGGTTTGCCGGTGGTGATCGCGGCGATTGAAGGCGCGTTTCAGGGCGGCAGCCTCGGTGAAGTCGGCGGCGCAAAAATCGCCGGCGCGCTGGAGCTGGCCGCCGAAGACAACCGCAAAGGCATTCCGACCCGCGCCATCCTGCTGCTGGAAACCGGCGGCGTGCGCCTGCAGGAAGCCAACCTTGGCTTGGCGGCGATTGCCGACATCCACGCGGCGATTGTCGATCTGCAGCAATACCAACCGGTGGTTGGCGTGGTGGCCGGCAGCGTCGGTTGCTTTGGCGGGATGTCGATTGCCGCTGCGCTGTGCAGCTATTTGCTGGTGACCCAGGAAGCACGCCTAGGCCTGAACGGCCCGCAGGTGATCGAGCAGGAAGCCGGAATCGAGGAATACGACTCCCGCGACCGGCCCTTCATCTGGAGCCTGACCGGTGGCGAGCAACGTTTCGCCAGTGGCTTGGTGGACCGCTATGTCGCCGATGACGTGGCGCAGATTCGCGGGCAGGTCGGCGAGTTGCTGCAACAAGGCTTGCCGGCGCAACCGCGCAGTCAACGGGCCGAGTGGTTCCTGCAACGCCTGACGAGCCTGGACACTGACAAGCAAATCGAGCCTTCGGTGGTTCGCGATCTGTATCAAGGAGAGCGCTCATGAGTGGTTATTCCGTGCGCGGTTTGAACTGGTTCAACGCCTTGAGCGCTGGCGCGAATGCGGTTGAAGGTTTGCCGCCCTCGCTGAAGGTCGCTGACGGGCCACTCGGGCGCTTCATCGCGGTGGTCGCCGATCCGCAAAACCGTTTCCCTCGCGCTCGCAACGGCGAAGTCGGTTTGCTCGAAGGCTGGGGTCTGGCCAAGGCTGTGGATGAAGCGATCACCGCCGACCAGGACAAATCGCAAAAACGGCCCCTGATCGCCATCGTCGATGTGCCGAGCCAGGCCTACGGTCGCCGCGAAGAAGCCCTCGGCATTCATCAGGCCCTGGCCGGCGCGGCAGACGCTTATGCCCGCGCGCGTCTGGCCGGGCATCCGGTGATTGCGCTGCTGGTGGGTAAGGCCATGTCCGGGGCGTTTCTCGCTCACGGATATCAGGCCAATCGCTTGATCGCCCTGCGTGATCCGGGGGTGATGGTGCACGCGATGGGCAAGGCTTCGGCGGCGCGGGTGACGTTGCGCAGCGTTGAAGAACTGGAAGCCCTGGCGTCCAGCGTGCCGCCGATGGCCTATGACATCGACAGCTACGCCAGCCTCGGATTGCTTTGGGAAACCTTGTCGGTGCAGCAGATCGAACAGCCGACGGCGGAGGATCTGGCGCGGGTCGGCGAATGCCTGAAGCAAGCCATCGAAGATATTGGCGCGACTGATTTGAGCAATCGTCTCGGCGCGAAAAACCGCGAAGCCTCCAGCCGCGTACGTGAACTGCTGAGGGCGCAGTGGTGAACAGCGTTCTCGCCCACGACTTGCTGTGGGGCATGACGCCGGCGCAGTTGCCGGCGGATGCGCCGCAGTGGGCGATTGATTCGCTGGCTGGCGGGCAACCGGTGGTGGTGCGGCGGGCGTTGAGTGAGGAAGGACTTGTGGCAGTGGGCGTGCGCGGTCGGTTGCGCGAGCAGCGATTGGCGACGTTCATGGCGATCGATTCGATTGCCTGTCGGGTCAGCCCGGAAGCGCTTTGTCATGTAGAGAGCGCGCGTGATCTGCCGGTCATGCAGGCGCTGCGGCAACTGCGGCCGGTGCTCGATGATTGCGGTTGGATCTGGGGTGTCAGTGGCAGTGTCGGGTTTGAGCTGGCCAGTGGATTTACGGCAATGCACGAGCGCAGCGATCTCGACTTGATTCTGCGTACACCGCAACTCATTACCCGCAACCAGGCGCGCAAACTGGTGGCGCATTTCGATCAGGCGATCTGCCGGGTCGACCTGCAATTGCAGACGCCGTTCGGTGCCGTCGCCTTGCGCGAATGGGCCGGGAATGCTTCACGGGTGCTTTTGAAAAACGCCCATGAAGCCTGTCTGGTGTCTGATCCGTGGAACCCGCAGGAGCAGGCAGCGTGAGCAGCCTGCTGGTGTTTCCCGGCCAGGGCGCGCAGCAGCCCGGCATGATCCAGCGTTTGCCTCGGGAAACGCTGATCGAGGCCAGCGACGAGCTCGGTGAGGATGTCTTGCGGCTGGATTCCAGCGAAGCGCTGCGCAACACCCGAGCGGTTCAGCTCTGTCTGCTGATCGCCGGAGTTGCAGCTTCGCGGCAATTGTTGCGGGACGGACTCACCGCAGATTACGTCGCCGGCCTGTCCATCGGTGCGTATCCGGCAGCGGTGGTCGCCGGAGCGTTGAGCTTCAGCGATGCGCTGCATCTGGTCAGCCTGCGCGGCGAGTTGATGCAGCAGGCTTATCCACAGGGCTTCGGCATGACCGCGATCATCGGTCTGCAATTATCCACAGTCGAAATGCTGCTGGCGCAGGTGCACGGCGCAGAAACACCGGTGTACCTGGCCAACATCAATGCCGATAACCAGGTGGTGATTGCCGGCAGTGACAAGGCGATGCAAGCGGTCGCCGAGCTGGCGCGCAGTCGTGGCGCCGGTCTGGCAAAACGTCTGGCGGTCAGCGTGCCGTCGCACTGCCCGTTGCTGGATGAGCCTGCGCAAACCCTCGCCGAGGCGTTCAAAAAGGTTGAACTGAAAACACCGAAAATCGCTTACCTGAGCGGCAGTCGCGCAAGGCCTGTGACCCAGGTAGAAGCGCTGCGCGACGACCTCGCCTTCAACATGTGCCGCGTAGTGGACTGGCGCGGCACCGTGCAAAGCGCCTACGAGCGCGGCGTACGTCTACAGATCGAACTGCCGCCTGGAGCGGTGCTGACCGGGCTGGCGCGCCGGGTGTTCGAACAGGGGACTGTCGCTGCCTTCGACAGTGCCCGCCTCGACACCTTGCAGGCGCTGTTGCGTGAGGAGGGTAGCCGCCGACTCTAGACCGCCGCGACTCAGGCTTCGAACAACAAAAACAATTCGACGATGCACTTTGAGGACTACAACAATGATTATTTACGGTGTGGCGCTGCTGGCGATCTGTACGCTGGCAGGGGTGATCATGGGTGACATGCTCGGTGTTCTTCTGGGCGTCAAATCCAACGTCGGCGGGGTCGGCATCGCCATGATCCTGTTGATCTGCGCGCGGTTGTGGATGCAGAAACGCGGCGGCATGACCAAGGATTGCGAGATGGGCGTTGGCTTCTGGGGCGCCATGTACATTCCGGTGGTGGTGGCGATGGCCGCGCAACAGAACGTCGTCACCGCCCTGCACGGCGGCCCGGTGGCGGTGCTGGCGGCGATTGGCTCGGTGGTGGTCTGTGGCTGCACCATTGCTTTGATCAGCCGCACCCATAAAGGCGAGCCTTTGCCCGACGAGCCGGCGGAAATCTCCCCGGTCGGCACACCGGTAGGAGGTCGCTGACATGTGGGATCTCATTGAAAAGGGTCTGGAACACAACGGTCTGATCACCGCGTTCGCCTTCGTCGGCGTGATCATGTGGGTCTCGGTGATCCTCTCCAAACGCCTGACGTTCGGACGGATTCACGGCTCGGCGATTGCCATCGTCATCGGCCTGGTGCTGGCCTGGGTCGGCGGCACCATGACCGGCGGGCAGAAGGGCCTGGCGGACCTGACGCTGTTCTCCGGCATCGGCCTGATGGGCGGCGCGATGCTGCGGGATTTCGCCATCGTTGCCACGGCGTTTGAAGTGCAGGCGACCGAAGCGAAGAAGGCCGGGATGATCGGGGTGATTGCGCTGCTGCTGGGCACGATCCTGCCGTTCATTGTCGGCGCGTGCATGGCTTACGCGTTCGGTTATCGCGATGCGGTGAGCATGACCACCATCGGCGCGGGTGCGGTGACTTACATTGTTGGCCCGGTGACCGGTGCGGCGATTGGCGCGACGTCGGATGTGATGGCGCTGTCGATTGCCACCGGGTTGATCAAGGCGATTCTGGTGATGGTCGGCACGCCGGTGGCGGCGCGCTGGATGGGCCTGGATAACCCGCGCTCGGCGATGGTGTTTGGCGGGCTGGCCGGGACGGTGAGTGGCGTGACGGCGGGGCTGGCGGCGACGGATCGGCGGTTGGTGCCTTATGGGGCGTTGACGGCTACGTTCCACACCGGTCTTGGCTGCCTGCTGGGGCCTTCGCTGCTGTTCTTCATTGTTCGCGGAATCGTTGGCTGAACGTCAAAAGCGCCCTCATGATCGTTCCCACGCTCCGCGTGGGAATGCCTCATTGGACGCTCTGCGTCCGCTTTTGGGACGCGGAGCGTCCCGGGCTGCATTCCCACGCGGAGCGTGGGAACGATCATCAGCCGCGATCATTAGGTGGTCTGGCGATTCGCATACATCCGACACTCCGCCAGCAACGCCAGCAGATTCGGATCGCGCTCTTTAGCCTTCAAAAACACCACCCCAATGTGCTGCTGCAACCGGTACTTCTCCTGCAGCGGAATCAGCTTCACCCGGTTCTCGTACACCGCCGCAATCCTCCCCGGCAGCAACGCGTAACCGACCCCGGAACTGACCATGCTCAGCAGGGTGAAGATGTCGTTGACCTGCATCGCCACCTTCGGCTCGAACCCCGCCTGCCGAAACACTCGGATGCCGTCCTGGTGGGTGGCGAAGCCTTGGGTGAGGGTGATGAAGGTTTCGTCGCGCACCTCCGCCAGATCCACTTCGCTGCGTTGGGCGAAGCGCGAATCGGCCGGAGTGGCGAGGAAAATGTCGTCGGAAAACAGTGGAATCTGCTCGCAGTCCGGGTCGTTGACGGTGTCGTCCAGCGACACCAGGATCGCGTCGACTTCCATGTTTTTCAGCTTGTAGAGCAGGTCGATGTTCGAGCCGAGAATCAGGTCGATGTTGAGTTCGCTGCGGCGGATCTTCAAACCCATGATCAATTGCGGCACGGTCTTCACCGTCAGCGAATACAGTGAGCCGAGCTTGAAGCGTTCAGCCGAGAACCCGGCGGCTTCGCGGGTCAGGCGCACGCTTTCGACCACGTCCTGAATCAGCTTCTGCGCCCGTTCTTCGAGCACGTAGGCGCTTTCCAGCGGTGTCAGGTTGCGCCCTTCGTGCTTGAACAGCGGACAGCGCAGGGCGCTTTCCAGCGAATGGATCGCGCGGTGCACGCTGACGTTGCTGGTCTGCAACTCGGCGGCGGCGCGGGCGAGGTTGCCGGTGCGCATGAAGGCGAGGAACACCTCGAGTTTCTTCAGGGTCAATTCTTCGTCGATCAGCATGGCGCGGACTCTTCTTGGTATCGCTCGATTGTGCCCAAATATCAGGACAGGTGCCTGCCTGCGTTGAACGGAAACATTGCGCTTTTACGCTCAAGGCCCGAGCCTTGCGCGTTGCGGTAACGAAATTGAGGTGTGCGACACATGTATCACGGAGAAAAACTGAACGCCTGGACGCATCTGGTCGGGGCGATAGCGGCGTTTGTCGGGGGTGTCTGGATGCTGGTGATTGCCAGCCTCGACGGCAGCCCTTGGAAGATCGTCAGCGTGGCGATTTATGCCTTTACGTTGCTGGTGCTTTACAGCGCGTCCACCGTGTACCACAGCGTGCGCGGGCGCAAGAAAGCGATCATGAAGAAGGTCGATCACTTTTCGATCTACCTGCTGATCGCCGGCAGTTACACGCCGTTCTGCCTGGTGACCCTGCGCGGGCCGTGGGGCTGGACGCTGTTCGGGATTGTCTGGGGGCTGGCGCTGATCGGCATCCTGCAGGAGATCAAGCCACGCTCGGAGGCGCGGATCCTGTCGATCGTGATCTACGCGGTGATGGGCTGGATCGTGCTGGTGGCGGTCAAGCCGCTGATCGCCGCGCTCGGGACGGCGGGGTTTGCCTGGCTGGCGTCGGGTGGCGTGCTGTACACCGTGGGGATCATCTTCTTTGCCCTCGACCATCGGTTGCGGCATGCCCACGGGATCTGGCATCTGTTCGTGATCGCCGGGAGTTTGCTGCACTTTGTGGCGATTCTGTTTTACGTCCTTTAAGCGCCTATCAGTCGGCCGAGTTGTTCGCTGGCGCGCTGACTGAAGATCTGCAGCAAATCATGCAGCGTATGCGGCGGCGGTTCGGTAGCGCGGGTCACGGCGTACAGCGTGATCGGCAGCGGCGGGGTGAGTGGGCGAATCGCGGTGCTGGTCGGCGAGGCACCGAGGGCGGTGAACGGATCTATCACGGCCACCCCGGCGCCGGATTCCACCATCGCTCGCGCCAGCGAGTACGTCTGCACGGCGATCCGCACACGCGGCGGCGGTTCGACCGCTTCGAGATAACTATCGAGGCGGGCGGCCAATGGATCGGCGCTGGACAGGCCGATCAGCGGCGCCCCGGCCAACGCCATCAGTGGCAACGGCTGACCGGCATCTTCCTCCGGCCAATATCCCTTCGGCGCCAGCGCCACCAGAACCCCCGAGGCCAAAGCCTGGGCCTTCAGCCCTGGATGGTCCGGCAACTGCAACGTCAGCGCCACGTCCACTTCGCGCATCAGCAGGTTCTGCATCAGCTCGCGGCTGTGGGCGCTCGACAGTTCGCAGGCGATGTCCGTGAATTGCGCGGTCCACTGCTGGATCGCCGGCGGCAGCAACGACAGCGCCAGCGCCGGGGTCGCGCCGATCCGCAGGCTGTGGCCGGGTTCGCGGCGCAGGCTCTGGGCCAGACGCCGTACGCCTTGCAGGCTTTCGGTGACCTTGTCGACTTCGCGTTCCAGTTCCAGCGCTTCAGGGGTCGCCTGCAACTTGCCGCGCACCCGCAGAAACAACGGAAAGCCCAATTGCTGCTCGGCGTGCTGCAGCACCTTGGTCACCGCCGGTTGCGAGACGTGCAGTAACTGCGCAGCAGCGCTGACCGAGCCGGTCTGGCGAATGGCCTGGAAAATCTCGATATGACGAAGGCGCATGACGATCCCATAACCTTTGTTTATAGGTTTGGCATCTTTATTCATTGTTCGGCGCCTGTCACCTCACCCTAACCTCGGCCTCGTCTTCAAGAACGATTAAGGACGGACATGGCTCAGCGTGTGTGCATCATCGGCGGCGGCGTGATCGGGCTGGCAACGGCCTGGGCGCTGGTGCGCGACGGTTTCGAAGTGACAGTGGTCGAGGCGCGGCAGTCGCTGGGCAGTGAAACCAGTTTCGCCAACGGCGGCCAGTTGTCCTACCGCTACGTCGCGCCACTGGCCGATGCCGGCGTGCCGTTGCAGGCAATCGGCTGGATGCTGCGTGGCGACTCACCGCTGAAACTTCGCCCGCGCCTGGACCCGGCGCAGTGGCGCTGGATGGCCTCGTTTCTCGCCGCGTGCCGCACCTCGGTCAACCGCGAAAACGCCGCGCATCTGTTGCGTCTGGCGCTGTTCAGCCAGAGCACGCTGAAACGCTGGCGTGAGGACGACGGACTCGTCGGCTTCAACTGGCGACGCAACGGCAAACTGGTGACTTTCCGCAACGCCGCCAGCTTCGACCATGCACGCAAGGGCCTGGCCGATCCGCAACAACAGCAGGTGTTGTCCGCCGCCGAATGTGCGCGGCTGGAGCCGGCACTGACCGATGCGCCGTTTGTGGGCGCGATCTACACGCCGGATGAAGAAGTAGGCGACTGTCACGGTTTCTGCCAGCAGCTGGCGGCGCGATTGAAGACGTCGGGCCGTTGCGAATTTCGTCTCGGTCAGGCAGTCACCGGCATTCGCCATAGTCACGGCGCCGTCACGGCCATTGAACTTGGCGAAGAGACTTTGCCGGTCGAACAACTGGTGATCGCCGCCGGCCATCGCAGCCCGTTGCTCGCGCTGCCCGGCCTGCGCCTGCCGCTGTATCCGCTGAAGGGCTACAGCCTGACCGTGCCGATTGGCAACGAGCACCGGGCGCCGGACGTGAGCATCACCGACTACGACCGCAAGATCGTCTACGCGCGTATCGGCGAACAACTGCGCGTGGCGGCTATGGTCGACATCGTCGGTTTCGACCCGGCGGTGGACCCCGAGCGACTGGCGCTGATCAAGCGCCAGGCCCGCGACACCTTTCCCGACGCCGGCAACTACGATGCGGCCGTCGAATGGGCTGGCATGCGCCCGGCCACGCCCACCGGCGTTCCGCTGTTGGGCGCCACGGCCTATCGCAATCTGTGGCTCAACCTCGGCCACGGTGCGCTGGGTTTCACCCTGGCCTGCGGCAGCGGGCAGTTGCTCAGCGAACTGATTGGCGAGCAGCGCACATCCATTGACCTACACGGGTTCAATCCCCGTGCGGCGTGACGGTTTCTGCTAAAACACCCCACCCACAACGGAGAATAACAATGCAAAAAATCACGTTGCTCGGCTGCACTCTGGCGCTGGTTTTCGGCGCTCAGGCGCAGGCCAATGAAGTGCCGCTGACCGGCACGCTCGGCAAGATCGCCAGCGCCAACAGCATCACCCTGGGTTATCGCGATGCGTCGGTGCCGTTCTCGTATGTGGGCGATCACACCGGCCAGCCGATGGGGTATTCGGTGGAGCTGGCGGACAAGATCGTCGAGCGCATCAAGCAACAACTGGTGCTGCCGGAGCTGAAGGTGAAGTACAACCTGGTGACGTCGCAGACGCGGATTCCGCTGGTGCAGAACGGCACGGTCGACCTTGAATGCGGCTCCACCGGCGTAACGGCCGAGCGGCAGAAGCAGGTCGCGTTCTCCTACGGTTTCATCTACGTCAAAGGTCAGCTGCTGACCGCCAAGGACAGCGGCATCCACAGCTTCGACGACCTGCGCGGCAAGAACGTGGTGACCACCGCCGGCACCACCAACGAGCGCTATCTGAAGAGCTACAACCTCGACCACAAACTGAACATGTTCGTGATCAGCGCCAAGGATCACGGCGAGGCGTTCCAGATGCTGCAATCAGGGCGCGCGGCGGCGTTCTACATGGACGATGCGCTGCTCTACGGCGAGCGGGCCAAGGCACGCGATCCGCACAACTGGGTCGTGGTGGGGGAGGAACAATCGCGGGAAATCTACAGCTGCATGGTGCGCAAGGATGATCCGCAGTTTCTTGCGCTGGTGAACGGCGTGTTGGCCGACCTGTACAGTTCGGGGGAGATCAACGGGATCTACCGCAAGTGGTTCGAGCAGCCGATCCCGCCGAAGGGCTTGAACCTTGAGTTCCCGATGACCGGTGAACTCAAGGCAATCATCGCCAGACCAACCAGTGATCCGGTGCAGTGACGGGTTAGAAATCACCCCACAGTTGCTGCGCTACCGCCAGTGCCACAACCGGCGCGGTCTCGGTGCGCAGCACGCGCGGGCCGAGGCGGGCGGCGTGGAAGCCGTTGGCCTTGGCCTGCTCGACTTCGGCGTCGGACAGGCCGCCTTCAGGGCCGATCAGGAACGCCAGCGTTGATGGCTTGGCATGGCTGATTAGCGGTTCGGCCACCGGGTGCAGCACCAGTTTCAGTTCGGCTTCGGTCTGCTTCAGCCAGTCGGCCAGCAACAGCGGTGGATGAATCACCGGCACCCGCGAACGACCACATTGCTCGCAAGCGCTGATCGCCACCTGACGCCAGTGCAGCAGGCGTTTGTCGGCGCGTTCGTCCTTGAGGCGGACTTCGCAGCGCTCGCTGAAGATCGGGGTGATTTCAGTCACGCCCAGTTCGGTGGCTTTCTGGATCGCCCAGTCCATCCGCTCGCCCCGGGACAGGCCCTGGCCGAGGTGGACGTGCAGCGGCGATTCGACCTGACCGGCGAACTGCTCGTCGATCTGCACCACCACGCGCTTCTTGCCGACTTCCACCAGCGATCCGCGAAACTCATGGCCGGAGCCGTCGAACAACTGCACCGCATCGCCCTCGGCCATGCGCAGCACGCGGCTGATGTAATGCGCCTGGGCTTCCGGCAGTTCGTGTTCGCCAGTGCTGAGCGGGGCGTCGATAAAAAAGCGGGACAGTCTCATTTCGGGTCTCTCTGATTAGATCGTTCCCACGCTCCGCGTGGGAATGCAGCCCGGGACGCTCTGCGTCCCAAGAGCGGACGCAGAGCGTCCTGTGAGGCGTTCCCACGCAGAGCATGGGAACGAGCCGTCAACTTAAGTGTTTGGATCAGCCCGGATCACGAAACCCGGGATGGAAATCCTTCGGCACCGCCACACTGACGTTGTCACGGGTGGCAATGTCGATGCCTTCGCTGGCGACTTCGGCGAGGAAGTCGATCTGCTCCGGGGTGATCACGTACGGCGGCAGGAAATACACCACGCTGCCCAGCGGACGCAGCAGCGCACCACGCTCCAGCGCATGCTGGAACACCTTCAGGCCGCGACGTTCCTGCCACGGATAAGCCTCTTTCGTGGCTTTGTCCTTGACCATCTCGATCGCCAGGACCATGCCGGTCTGCCGGACTTCCGAAACATTCGGATGATCCGCCAGATGCGCCGTCGCCGACGCCATGCGTTGAGCCAGCGCCCGGTTGTTTTCGATCACGTTGTCCTGTTCGAAGATATCCAGGGTCGCCAACGCCGCCGCACACGCCAGCGGGTTGCCGGTGTAGCTGTGCGAATGCAGGAAGGCGCGCAGGGTCGGGTAATCGTCGTAGAACGCGCTGTACACCTCGTCGGTGGTCAGGCACGCGGCCAACGGCAGATAACCGCCGGTCAGGGCTTTCGACAGGCACAGGAAGTCCGGGCGGATGCCGGCCTGTTCGCAGGCGAACATCGTCCCGGTGCGGCCGAAGCCGACGGCGATTTCGTCATGGATCAGGTGCACGCCGTAACGGTCGCAGGCCTCGCGCAGCAGCTTGAGGTACACCGGGTGATACATGCGCATGCCGCCGGCGCCCTGGATCAGCGGCTCGACGATCACCGCAGCGACGCTGTCATGATTTTCCGCCAGCGTCTGTTCCATGGCCGCGAACATGTTGCGCGAATGCTCTTCCCAGCTCATGCCCTGCGGGCGCAGGTAGCAATCCGGGCTCGGCACCTTGATGGTGTCCATCAGCAGGGCTTTGTAGGTTTCGGTGAACAACGGCACGTCACCAACCGCCATCGCCGCCATGGTTTCGCCGTGGTAGCTGTTGGTCAGGGTGACGAAGCGTTTCTTGTTCGGCTGACCGCGGTTGAGCCAGTAGTGAAAGCTCATTTTCAGCGCGACTTCGATGCAGGACGAACCGTTATCGGCGTAGAACACCCGGTTCAGGCCTTCCGGCGTCATCTTCACCAGACGCTCGGACAACTCGATCACTGGCTGATGGCTGAAACCGGCCAGAATCACGTGCTCCAGTTGATCGACCTGATCCTTGATGCGCTGGTTGATGCGCGGGTTGGCGTGGCCGAACACGTTGACCCACCAGGAGCTGACCGCATCCAGATAACGCTTGCCTTCGAAGTCTTCGAGCCAGACGCCTTCACCGCGCTTGATCGGGATCAGCGGCAGCTGTTCGTGGTCTTTCATCTGGGTGCAGGGATGCCACAGCACCGCGAGATCGCGTTGCATCCACTGGTTGTTCAGGCCCATGTTCAGTCTCCTCGAGGCGGCTCGCGTCAGGCGCGGGCAAACAATCGCGCAAGCCTATGCAATGCATCGCGCCGGAACAACCCATTGTGTCGATTGAGCTACTTTGTATGGGCCGATAGACGTCGCTGGCGGCGTTTTGATGGCTGACGTATTCTTCGCGGTTCTTTGGGTCGTCTGACCCGCAAAACTGCTTTTTCCTACGTGTATTTCCGGAGTTCGCTGAATGTCTGTCGGTTGGCTGCGCGCCTGTGCGCTGGTGGTGTTGGGGCTGTTCAGCGTTACGGCGCTGGCCAAGGATAAAACCGCGATCGTGATCGGCGGCGGCCTGTCGGGCCTGACGGCGGCTTACGAACTGCAAAACAAGGGCTGGCAGGTCACGCTGCTCGAAGCCAAGCCGAGCCTGGGCGGTCGCTCGGGCATGGCCACCAGCGAGTGGATCGGCAACGACAAGACTCAACCGGTGCTGAACAAGTACGTTTCGACCTTCAAGCTGAGCACCACGCCGGCGCCTGAATTCGTACGGACTCCGGGTTACCTGATCGACGGCGAGTATTTCTCCGCCGCGGACCTGACCACCAAACAGCCCGCCACGGCCGAAGCGCTCAAGCGCTACGAGAAAACCCGTGACGATCTGGCGCGTTCGATCGACGATCCGCAAAACCCGGCCGCGACCAACACCCTGCACGCCCTGGACCAGATCAACGTCTCGAGCTGGCTCGACAAGCAGAACCTGCCGGCCACCGCACGTCAGCTGATCAACCAGGACATCCGCACCCACTACGACGAGCCTTCGCGCCTGTCGCTGCTGTACTTCGCACAGCAAAGCCGGGTGTATCGCGGCGTGTCCGACCGTGACCTGCGCGCTTCGCGTCTGGTCGGTGGCAGCCCGGTGCTGGCCCAGGCCTTCGTCAAACAGTTGAAAACCATCAAGACCAACTCGCCAGTATCTGCCATCACCCAGGACAAGGACGGCGTGACCGTCAAGGTCGGCAGCGTCGGCTACCAGGCCGATTACGTTGTGCTGGCGGTGCCGTTGCGCGCCCTCAACAAGATCCAGCTGACTCCGGCGCTGGACGCCCAGCACCTGGCCGCGATCAAAGGCACCAACTACGGCTGGCGCGACCAGATCATGCTGAAGTTCAAGACGCCGGTATGGGAAAGCAAGGCGCGGATGTCCGGCGAGATCTACAGCAACACTGGCCTTGGCATGTTGTGGATCGAGCCGGCTCTGAAGGGCGGCGCGAACGTGGTGATCAACCTGTCCGGCGATAACGCCCGCGTCATGCAGGCCTTCGGCGACAAGCAGATGGTCGACCAGGTGCTGATTCGCCTGCACACCTTTTATCCACAGGCCCGTGGCTCGTTCACCGGTTATGAAATCCGTCGCTACAGCACCGATCCATCGACCGGTGGTTCCTACCTGGCCTTCGGCCCTGGCCAGATCAGCAAATACTGGCGCCTGTGGGAGCGTCCGCTGCAGCGCGTAGCGTTTGCTGGCGAACACACCGACACCTTGTACCCGGGCACGCTGGAAGGCGCACTGCGCACCGGTCAGCGCGCAGCCAGTCAGGTTGAAGACCTGGCGGCGGGCAAATCCTTCGAACCGGCCAAGGTCGGCCCGGCAGCGGCCACCGCCGCAGCGGCGGGTGCGGGTGCGGCAGTAGCGGCGAAGAAAGGCAACTTCTTCACCAATCTGTTCGGCGGTTCGGACGACGACAAGAAACCGGAGCCTGTGAAAGCGCCTGAGCCGGCACCTGCTCCAGCCGCTCCAGCGCCTGCACCGGCTCCGGCCCCCGCGCCAGCCCCGGTGGAAGCACCGAAGCCAGCGGCCCCGGTGAAAGCCGAGCCGGCGAAGAAAGCGGCAGCCAAACCAGCAGCGAAGAAACCGGCGGCCAAGACCGAAGCGAAAAAACCTGCAGCGAAACCTGCGGCGAAAAAAGCTGAACCGGCGAAGAAGCCAGCGGCCAAACCGGCGGCAAGCACCGAGACCAAAGCGCAGTAAGGCTTGGCGGTGAATGAAAAAGCGCGGCTTTCAGGCCGCGCTTTTTTTTGCCTGAAAGATCGCCATCGCGAGCAGGCTCGCGATGGGATCAATGCGGGCACTGAAATTTGAAGACCTCTCAGCTAACCTCCAGTCACACTTTTGTCTTTAATCTTTCCTTAACTCCCCTGTTCAAGACTCTTGATCGTATTTCTCGATATTTCAAAGCGAAATTTTCCGCTTTAATTCGATAGATAACTCGCTAGTCTTGGTTCGCAGTTCTCACAGGATTTGGGCAATGCAGCTACGTAACTCTTCTTCGCGCTACGGTTGGGTCAGCATCTTCATGCACTGGGGTGTGGCGCTGGCGGTCTTCGGGCTGTTCGCGCTCGGTCTGTGGATGGTGGGGCTGGATTACTACAGCACCTGGCGCAAAGACGCGCCGGATCTGCACAAGAGCATCGGTCTGGTGCTGCTGGGTGTGATGGTGTTGCGGGTGTTGTGGCGCTTTGTCAGTCCACCGCCGCCAACGTTGCAAAGCTACAGCCGCATGACCCGCATCGGTGCGAAGTTCGGCCATGGGTTTCTTTACCTTGCGCTGTTCGCCGTGATGATTGCCGGTTACCTGATTTCCACCGCAGATGGTGTCGGGATCCCGGTGTTTGGCCTGTTTGAAGTTCCTGCACTGGTTTCCGGACTACCGGATCAGGCAGATACCGCCGGTGTGATTCATCTCTGGCTGGCGTGGGCGCTGGTAATTTTTTCCGGCCTTCATGCGTTGGCAGCATTGAAGCACCACTTTATCGATCGTGATGCGACCCTGACACGAATGCTGGGACGCAAAGCCTGATGTTCAACCTCGACTCCAAAGGAAAACAAAGCATGTTGAAAAAGACTCTGGCCGCTCTGGCAATCGGCTCTGCCGTCCTGTCCGCCAATGTGATGGCCGCTGACTACGTAGTCGACAAAGAAGGCCAGCACGCCTTCGTCGACTTCAAGATAAGCCACCTGGGCTACAGCTACATCACCGGTACCTTCAAGGACATCAGCGGCAAGTTCAGCTTCGATGCTGCCAAGCCTGAAGACAGCAAGATCGAGTTTGACGTGAAGACCGCCAGCGTGTTCACCAACCACGCCGAGCGTGACAAGCACATCTCCAGCAAAGACTTCCTGGACGTGGGCAAATACGCTGATGCCAAGTTCGTCTCCACCAGCGTCAAGTCCACCGGCAAGAACGCCGATGGCAAAGACACTGCCGACGTGACGGGTGACCTGACCCTGCACGGCGTGACCAAGCCGATCGTGGTCAAGGCCACTTTCCTGGGTGAAGGCAAGGATCCATGGGGCGGCTACCGTGCCGGCTTCGAAGGCACTACCAGCATCAAGCGTTCTGATTTCGGCAAGATGATGGACCTGGGTCCACAGTCTGACAAAGTCGACCTGTACATCTCGTTCGAAGGTGTCAAAGCGAAGTAATTTTCGCCGGCCATACAAAAACGCCCCCGGTCTTGCGATCGGGGGCGTTTTTAATTGCCTGCCGCCACTTTCGTTTCAGCGGCGCACAAAAAATGCCCCGGTTTTCAGGCCGGGGCATTTTTCATTGCAGTCGAAAACTCAGCGATTGCGGGTCAGCAAGGCCGGTTTTTCACCGCGTGGGCGGCTTGGCAGTTGATCCAGTTGCTCAGGCGTCGGGAAGCGGTCGGCTTTCGACTCCTTGTGCATGATCTTCGGCCCGCTGCTGCGCGGGTTCTGCACGGCCGGTTCAGCGCGTTGCTGATCGTCACGGGCCGGGCGGCGGTTGCGCGAGTTTTCGTCGCGACGACCCTGACCGTCACGCGGTGCACCGTTGCGTGGGCCACTGCGTTTGCCTGGCGGGGTGCCGGTGCTCGAGCCGTTGCTGTTGCGCGGGCCGTTCTGGCGACCTTGCGACTGACCGCCGCGGGGTGCGCCCGAACCTGCGCCTTGCGCCGGAGCGCCTGGACGACGGTTGCGACCACCGGCCGGAGCCTGCTTCGGCACGTAATCAACGCGGTTACCGAAGTTATCGATATCGTCGTCGAGGAATTCGTCCGGAGCACGGTCAGCAGCGGCGCGTGGCGGCTGGCTTGGCTGGCGCTGTTCGCGGGCCGGAGTGCCTTCACGCGGCTTCTGTTGACGGGCTGGACGCTCGCCACGCTCACCGGCCGGTTTTTCCTTGCCCTTGTCTTTGCCTTTGTCTTTACGACCGCCGCCACCGCCGCCGCCATTCGGACCGTCACCGCGTGGGCCACGGGCATTGCGCGGGTTGCGCATGTCCGGACGTTCACGGGCTTCCGGCTTCTCGGCCTCGATGGTGCTGGCATCGAAGCCCATCAGGTCGCCGTCGGCGATTTTCTGCTTGGTCATGCGTTCGATGCTTTTCAGCAGTTTTTCTTCGTCCGGTGCGACCAGCGAGATCGCCTCGCCCGAACGACCGGCCCGGCCGGTACGGCCGATACGGTGCACGTAGTCTTCATCGACGTTCGGCAGTTCGAAGTTGACCACGTGTGGCAACTGGTCGATGTCCAGGCCACGGGCGGCGATGTCGGTGGCAACCAGGATGCGCACTTCACCGGCCTTGAAGTCGGCCAGGGCTTTGGTGCGGGCGTTCTGGCTCTTGTTGCCGTGGATCGCCACAGCCGGCAGGCCGTGTTTGTCCAGGTACTCGGCCAGACGGTTGGCGCCGTGCTTGGTGCGGGTGAACACCAGCACCTGTTCCCACGCGCCGGCGGTAATCAGGTGGGCCAGCAGCGCACGCTTGTGGCTGGCCGGCAGACGGAACACGCGTTGTTCGATGCGCTCGACCGTGGTGTTCGGCGGCGTCACTTCGATGCGTTCCGGGTTGTGCAGCAGTTTGCCGGCAAGATCGGTGATGTCTTTGGAGAAGGTCGCCGAGAACAGCAGGTTCTGGCGCTTGGCCGGCAGACGCGCGAGGACTTTCTTCACGTCATGGACGAAGCCCATGTCGAGCATGCGGTCGGCTTCGTCGAGCACGAGAATTTCGACGTGGGACAGATCGACGCTGCCCTGGCCGCACAGGTCGAGCAGACGACCGGGGCACGCCACCAGCACGTCAACGCCACGGGACATGGCCTGAACCTGCGGGTTCATGCCGACGCCGCCGAAGATGCACGCGCTGACGAATTTCAGGTCGCGGGCGTAGATCTTGAAACTGTCGTGAACCTGCGCCGCGAGTTCGCGGGTAGGGGTCAGCACGAGCACGCGCGGTTGGCGCGGGCCGTGACGCTGGGATTTGTCCGGGTGACCGTTGGGAAACAGCCGCTCCAGGATCGGAAGGGCGAAACCGCCGGTTTTACCAGTACCTGTCTGAGCCGCAACCATCAGGTCGCGACCTTGCAACACGGCGGGAATGGCCCGCTGTTGCACCGGAGTAGGCTCGGTATAGCCCGCATCTTCGATAGCGCGGACCAAAGCCTCGGAGAGACCGAGGGAAGCAAAGGACATGAGTAATCCTGTTTCAGTTAGGGCTTGGCCCAATGGGAGTCTTGCCTGGCGCGAATGGCGTTTAAGAGGACGCAATCCCGTCCGGTCCTGCTGCGGTTCCGAAGGCACGTCCGGAGCGCTCGCGCGGGCTGAAAAGCTGCGCTGTAGCGGGTCGGGAGGCCTGTTACGGTTCCGGGCGTCCGGGCGTGAGCCTGGCGGGAACGCCGGAGTATAACAGAGCAATCACTGCGCGCCGCTTTCCTGCTGCTCAACGGTTTTGCCGCTGGCGGTGGCGTTGCCCAGCGGTGCCGCCAGGGCGGGGGCCGCGCCGTAGCGAGCGCTGAGCTCGGCATAGGCCGGTTCGCGCTTGAAACGCTTGAGCTCGGCGCCGAAGCGCTGCACCAGCAAATCCATTCCGGCATTGCGTCGCACGGCCAGAAACTGGCTCTGGCGGCTGATGACCGTGGGGTTTTCAGTGATCTGGTTGCGGATATCCAATTCATCGAGCAAATGCTGGCCCACGCGGCGGTCGGTGATCAGCAGGTCGATACGCCCGCGCACCAGTTTGCCGAAATTGGCTTCGTGGGTCGGGGCCGGCTCGCGGGTGAACAGCGTCGATTCGCGAAAGTCGGGGCTGTACAGATAGCCCGGTGAGGTGCCGATGGTCAGGCCCTTGAGGTCTTCGAGGCTGCGAAAAGGGTGCGGGCGGTCGTTGGCGTAAAACATCACGAACTCGACGTCCGACAGCGGTTCGCTCGGATAGAGCAGGGTGGCGTCGCGTTCGTCGCTATGGAAGATGTCCAGCGCGCCGTCGGCCTGGCCGGTTTCGAGCATCGACAGGCAGCGTTTCCACGGCAGGAACTGCCATTCGACTTCGATGCCCAGGCGCTTGAACACGATGGCGGTGGTTTCGTAGTCGAGACCGAGGTTCTTGCCGTCTTGTTCATAGACGTACGGCGCCCACGGTTCGGTGACGATACGCAGCTTCTCGCCCCGAGCGGCAAAGCTCAGGCAAGCAAAAACCAGCACGGCGAATAACTGCGTGATCAAAGGCATGGCTTGAGATTACGACGAGAAACGGCAAAGAGCCAGAAACTGGCCGCAGAAGCTCTGTTTCGGGCATTAAAAGCAAAAGATCGCAGCGGCGAAAGCGCTGTAGGCACTGTCGTGGCTGCGATCTTCTGGTTCTGCGGTTACGTCTTTTTAGCGCGGCAGCTTCAGGTTGTTCCAGATTGCCAGGCTCGGTTCGGCCTGGTTCATGGAATAGAAGTGCAGGCCGGGCGCGCCGCCTTGCAGCAGGCGTTCGCACATTTCGGTGACGACCTGTTCGCCAAAACGCTGAATGCTCTGGCTGTCATCGCCGTAGGCTTCCAGCTGCTTGCGGATCCAGCGCGGGATTTCCGCACCGCAGGCATCGGAGAAACGCGCGAGTTTGCTGTAGTTGGTGATCGGCATGATCCCCGGCACGACCGGAATGTCCACGCCCAGCGCCTGCAAACGGTCGACAAAGTAGAAGTAGCTGTCGGCGTTGAAGAAGTACTGGGTGATCGCGCTGTCGGCGCCGGCACGGGCCTTGCGCACGAAGTTGGCCAGATCGTCTTCGTAGTTGCGCGCTTGCGGATGCATCTCCGGGTAGGCGGCGACTTCGATGTGGAAATGATTGCCGGTTTCTTCACGAATGAATTCAACCAGTTCATTGGCGTGACGCAGCTCGCCGCTGGTCATGCCCATGCCGGACGGCAGGTCACCGCGCAGGGCGACGATGCGCTTGATGCCGGCGGCCTTGTACTCGTTCAGCAGGCCGCGCAGGTCGTCCTTGCTGTCGCCGACGCACGACAGGTGCGGTGCGGCGGGGATTTTGACTTCGCTTTCCAGCTGTAACACGGTGTTCAGCGTGCGATCACGGGTCGAACCGCCAGCGCCGTAGGTGCAGGAAAAGAAGTCGGGGTTGTAGGTGGCCAGCTGACGGGCAGTGGCGAGCAGTTTTTCATGCCCAGCATCGGTCTTGGTCGGGAAGAACTCGAAGCTGTAGCGACGGTCTTGGGACATGGAGGAAGCCTCCAGTTACGAGCGGCAAGCTACAAGCTGCGAGAGAAGCGGTGGTGCGCTGATCTATCGAGCGTGAAACCTGCTGCCTGAAACTGTTTTGAAATAGGGGCAGAGCTTTCAAGCTTCGTACGGCAAGTCCGGCTTTTGACCTTGCTTGCCGCTTGAAGCTTGAAGCTCGCAGCTGCTCTTATGCTCTTAGTAGCGGTAAGCGTGCGGCTTGAACGGGCCTTCTACGGTCACGCCGATGTAGTCAGCCTGTTGCTTGGTCAGTTGAGTGACCACGCCGCCGAAGCCGCGAACCATTTCCAAGGCCACTTCTTCGTCGAGTTTCTTCGGCAGTACTTCAACGGTCAGGCGCTCGGCTTTCTGGGCTGGCGACAGGTCGGCGTACTTCTGGCCGAACAGGAAGATCTGTGCCAGCACCTGGTTGGCGAACGAACCGTCCATGATGCGGCTCGGGTGACCGGTGGCGTTGCCCAGGTTCACCAGACGGCCTTCGGCCAGCAGTATCAGGTAGTCGTCGTTCTGTGGGTCGAACGAGCCAGCACCGGTACGGTGGATCTTGTGTACCTGTGGCTTCACCTCTTCCCATGCCCAGTTCTTGCGCATGAAAGCGGTGTCGATTTCGTTGTCGAAGTGACCGATGTTGCAGACAACGGCGCGCTTCTTCAGGGCTTTGAGCATGTTTGCATCGCAAACGTTGACGTTGCCGGTGGTGGTCACGATCAGGTCGATCTTGCCCAGCAGCGCTTTGTCGATGCTCGCTTCGGTGCCGTCGTTGATACCGTCGATGAACGGCGAAACCAGTTCGAAACCGTCCATGCAGGCTTGCATGGCGCAGATCGGGTCGACTTCGGAGACCTTGACGATCATGCCTTCCTGACGCAGGGACTGGGCCGAACCCTTGCCCACGTCACCGTAGCCGATGACCAGCGCTTGCTTGCCGGACAGCAGGTGGTCGGTGCCGCGCTTGATGGCATCGTTCAGGCTGTGACGGCAGCCGTACTTGTTGTCGTTCTTGGACTTGGTCACCGAGTCGTTGACGTTGATGGCCGGGATTTTCAGCTCGCCCTTGGCCAGCATGTCCAGCAGACGGTGCACGCCGGTGGTGGTTTCTTCGGTCACGCCGTGGACGCGGTCCAGAACCTGTGGGTATTTCTTGTGCAACAGCTCGGTCAGGTCGCCACCGTCGTCGAGGATCATGTTGGCGTCCCATGGCTGGCCATCCTTCAGGATGGTCTGCTCCAGGCACCACTCGTACTCTTCTTCAGTCTCGCCTTTCCAGGCGAAAACCGGGATGCCGGCAGCGGCGATGGAAGCAGCGGCCTGATCCTGAGTCGAGAAAATGTTGCAGGACGACCAGCGCACTTCGGCACCCAGGGCAACCAGGGTTTCGATCAGCACGGCGGTCTGGATGGTCATGTGGATGCAGCCGAGGATTTTTGCGCCTTTCAAAGGCTGCTCGGAAGCGTACTTGCGGCGCAGACCCATCAGGGCCGGCATTTCCGACTCGGCGATGATGGTTTCGCGACGGCCCCAGGCAGCCAGGGACATGTCGGCAACTTTGTAATCGTTAAAATCTGCAGGCGTGATAACAGCGCTCATGAGAGCCTCCATTCGTAATGTATGCGAATGGGCGCCGTTGTGCGTTTAGTGTCCGGCCTGAGCCGGTCAACGCCCCATCCGAGCCTGACAGGTTGAACCTGCTGCAGCGCCCCTCGGACAGGTGGCGGGAAAACGGTATCAAGTGAAGGTTACCGTTTTGAAACGGGGGCGATTATAGCTTTCTTTGAGCTGCGAGTGGCAAGCCGCAAGCGACAAGTAACAGCGGCTCGGCTTTTAACTTGCAGCTCGTCGCTTGAAGCTTGAAGCTGGGGGCGTAACCCTATTGCACAAACAACTCGGAGGCCGCCCCCCCATGAATTTCCACACCCGCAAGTGGGTAAAACCCGAAGACCTCAACCCCAACGGCACCCTGTTCGGCGGCAGCCTGCTGCGCTGGATCGACGAGGAAGCGGCGATCTACGCCATCGTTCAACTGGGCAACCAGCGTGTGGTGACCAAGTACATTTCCGAAATCAACTTCGTCAGCGCCTCGCGCCAGGGCGACATCATCGAACTGGGCATCACCGCCACCGAGTTCGGCCGCACCTCGATCACCCTGACCTGCGAAGTGCGCAACAAGATCACTCGCAAGAGCATCCTGACCGTCGAGAAGATGGTCTTCGTCAACCTCGGCGAAGACGGCCTGCCGGCGCCGCACGGGCGGACCGAGATCAGGTATGTCAAAGACCAGTTCAAGGATGACGTGCCCGTTACCGAGTAATCGCGTCACACCGGCGAACGGAAGCCGAGCGGCGCGTGTCGTAGCCTTATGACCCCGCCACCGGTTTCCCGCCATGACCACACCAACAGACGGCAAGACCCCCGATCTCTCGGCCAAGGAACAGCACGAAGTCGAGAAAAACCAGCCGCCCCGGGCGGCGGTTCTGCATGAAATCATCCGCAAACAGGGCGACCAGGAACTGGAGCGCAGCATCGCCGCGCTGTGGTGGTCGGCGCTGGCGGCCGGGCTGACCATGGGCCTGTCGCTGATGGGCATGGGCCTGCTCAACTCGCGTCTGCCCGAGGGCGACGAATTCAAAGTGATTGCCAGCTTCGGCTACTGCGCAGGCTTTCTCGCGGTGATCCTCGCCCGCCAGCAACTGTTTACCGAAAACACCCTGACTGCCGTGCTGCCGGTGATGACCAAGCCGACCCTGGCCAATTTCGGCCGGTTGATCCGGCTGTGGACGGTGGTGCTGTTCGGCAACCTGTGCGGGACGATTCTGGTGGCGTACGTGATGCTCGAACTGCCGATCTTCGACAGCAAGACCGACGAGGCCTTCCTCGAAATCGGCCGCAAGGTCATGGAGAATCACGCGAGTCAGATGTTCGCCAAGGGCATCGTCTCGGGCTGGATGATCGCCACCATGGTCTGGATGATCCCGTCCATGGAAAGCGCGAAGATGTGGATCATCATCCTCATCACCTATCTGATGGCACTGGGCGATTTCACTCACATCGTGGTGGGGTCGGCGGAGGTGTCGTATCTGGTGTTTGCCGGCGAGTTGCCGTGGAGTGACTTCTGGGCGGTGTTTGCCGGGCCGACGCTGGCGGGGAACATCATCGGCGGCAGTTTCATCTTTGCCCTGATCAGTCATGCGCAGATCCGCAGTGAAAGCGGTGCGCCGAAAGAAACGGATGCGCCGAAGGAATCTGCGGATCAGGCCGAAAAGCCCGATCCGCAGCGGATCAAGAAATGATCAATGGTGCGCGGGCTCGGCAGCGGTCGCCGGCTCATCGCGGGTTGCGTGCTTGACCAGTTTGCCGATGGTCAGGCCCTGCAACAGGATCGACGACAGCACCACGATGTAAGTGATGCTCAGCAGCAGATCGCGCTCCGGGCCCAGCGGCAGGGCCAGGGCCAATGCCACCGAAACACCGCCGCGCAAACCACCCCAGGTCAGGATCCGGATCGTACCGCGCGGCACCGTGCGCCAGCGCCGCAGCAAGACGATGGCCGGGGCCACGGTGAGCAGCCGCGACAGCAGAATCGCCAGCGCCAGCAGGCTTGCCGCCGCCACGTGCAGCCAGTTGAACGGCAGCAGCAACAGCTCCATCCCGATCAGCGCGAACAGCAACGCGTTGAGCATGTCGTCGAGCAACTCCCAGAAACCGTCCAGGTATTTGCGCGTCATGTCGTTCATCGCCAGGTTGCGACCGAGGTTGCCGATGATCAGACCGGCGACCACCATCGCAATCGGCGCCGACACGTGCAGCTCGGTGGCCATCGCCGAACCGCCGATCACCAGGGCCAGGGTCAGCATGACTTCGATCTGATGCTGCTCAATGCTTTTGATCATCAGGTACACCAGATAACCGATCAGCCCGCCGAACAGCACGCCACCGATGGCTTCATGGGCAAACAGCATGGCCGTGGCGCCGACAGTCGGGGTTTCGCCCAGTTGCGCGATGCCCAGCAGCACGGTGAACACCACCACGGCGGTGCCGTCGTTGAAAAGCGATTCGCCGACGATGGTGGTCTTCAGCGGTTTCGAGGCGTTGGCCGTACGCAGCACGCCGAGTACCGCGATCGGGTCGGTCGGGGAAATCAGCGCGCCGAACAACAGGCAGTAGAGGAAGCTCACGTGCCAGCCGAACAGGGCAAAAATGTAATAGGCGAGGCTGCCGATCACGGCGGTGGCGATCAGTACGCCGAAGGTCGCCAGCAGGCCGATGGGCCAGCGGTAACTGCGCAGGTCGTTGAGGTTCACGTGCAACGCACCGGCGAACAGCAGGAACGAGAGCATCCAGTTCATCAGCAGATCGCCGAAGTCGATCTGGCCGATCAGTTGCTGCACGCGCTCTTCCAGACCGGGGTAACCGAGCAGGCTCAAGCCTTGCAGCAACAGGGAAAACATCAGTGCGGTAACCATCACGCCGATGGTCGGAGGCAGGCCGATGAAGCGGAAATTCACAAAGGTGAGGAGGGTGGTGAGGCAGATGAAAGCGGCGACGAGTTCAAGCATCCGGGGTCCTTTGGATGGGGGTGGAAAGACAGCGCGCCCGTTCATGGACGCAAGGGTTGGATGGGCTGACGCCGGGTGGGGACACAATTGTGTCCCCCGGGAAAATCAGCCGGACACATTGACCGCAGCGACACCCCGACGTTGCAGGTAGATGAAAAACAGCGCCGTCAGCACGGTCAGCACTCCCACCAGAGCGCCGGTCCAGGGCAAGTCCGCAAGGTCCGCGCCGCTGGCCACCACCAGTCCGCCAATCCATGCGCCGGCGGCATTGCCGAGGTTGAACGCGCTCTGGTTCAGGGTCGAACCGAGGTTCGGTGCCTCGTGAGCCTGATCGATGATCAGCAGTTGCAGGATCGGGCACAGGGCGAAGGCAAAAATCCCCCACAGCACCAGCGTGATCGCTGCCGGAACCACCGAGCGACTGGTCTGGCTGAACGCCGCCAGAACCACCACCACCGCCAGCGCCACACCCACCAATGACGGCAACAGACGACTGTCGGCCAGGCGTCCGCCGAGCATGCTGCCTCCGGTCAGGCCGACACCGAACAACAGCAGCATCACCGTCACGCCGTGGGGGCTGACGCCGGTGATGTCCTGCAGAATCGGCGCGATGTAGGTGAACACGCTGAACAGGCTGGTGGAGGCCAGCACGCTCATGCCCAGCGCCAGCAACACGTTGACCTTGCCCAGCACCTTGAACTCGCTGGCGAGGTTGGCCTTGTCCATCGGGATATGTTTCGGCAGCCACAACCATTGGGCGAGGGCGGAGATCACACCGATCACCGAGACCGCCCAGAAGGTCGAGCGCCAGCCGGCGTACTGGCCGAGCGCGGTGCCCAGCGGTACGCCGAGGACGTTGGCCAGGGTCAGACCGGTGAACATCATGGCAATCGCCTGCGCCCGCTTGTTCGGTGCGACCAGCCCGGCGGCCACCACCGAACCGATGCCGAAGAACGCCCCGTGGCACAGCGCGGTGACCACCCGCGCCGCCATCAGCGTCGCGTAGTTCGGCGCCAGTGCGCACAGCACGTTGCCGAGGATGAACATCAGCGTCATGCCCAGCAGCGTGGCCTTGCGCGGCATATTGGCAGTGCCGATCGCCAGAATTGGCGCACCGAACACCACCCCCAGGGCGTAGCCGGTGATCAACAGGCCGGCGTGGGGAATGCTCACCGCGAGGTCGCGGGCGACATCGGGCAGCAGGCCCATGATGACGAATTCAGTGGTGCCGATGCCGAAAGCGGCAACAGCGAGGGCAAGCAAGGCGAGTGGCATGCGCAAGGTCTCTGTCGGTAGTCTTGACGCTTTGATCAGGCATACGCAGGCCGGCGACCGGTCTCGGGCGAGAACGGGGCAGGCAGGAATTATTGGAATTTATCTGTGCGCAACTGAGTGCGGCGTGGTCGCTTGCAGTATAAACAGCTGCTGACACATCGCGAATCAATAATCTGACTAATTGGCTCAGGTTCAACAACAAGAACAAAGGAGTGGCACGTGCTGGCGACAGCTCTGGTGTTGGTGGCGGCGCTGTTGCACGCAGCGTGGAACACGTTGATCAAGTTCAGCGCCGAACGGCTGCTGGTGGTGGCCTGCATGGACTCCGTGGCGCTGTTGTTCGTCGCGCTGGCGATGCCTTTCATCAGCCTGCCGCCGGCGGAAATCTGGCCATGGATTCTGGCGTCGGCGGCGTTCGAGCTGCTTTATCGCTACCTGTTGATCCAGGCCTATCGGGTCGGCGACCTGGGGCTGGTCTATCCGTTGATGCGCGGACTGTCGCCGCTGGTGGTGCTGGCGCTGACCCTGATCTTCGCCGGCGAGGTGCTGACCACCCAGCAAATCTTCGGGATCCTGTTGATCCCGCTGGGCATGGCTTGCCTGCTCTGGCAGGGCGGCGGCGGGAAACATTTGCCGTGGGCGATGCTGCCGGTGGTGGCACTGATCGGGCTGTGCATCGGTTGCTACACCTATATCGACGGTCAGGCGTTGCGGCGCTGGTCGCATCCGCTGGATTACCTGGTCTGGGTCACGCTGCTCAGTGCCTGGCCGTTCCCGCTGCTGGCGTGGGTGGCCAAGCGGCCGGCGTTCAAGCTGTTCTGGCGCGAGCAGTGGAAGCTGGGACTGGCGGTCGGGTTCTGCGTGTTGTTCAGCTACGCTCTGGTGCTGTGGGCGATGCAGTTGGGCTCGATTGCCGAAGCGGCGGCGTTGCGTGAAATCAGCGTGATCCTGGTGGTGCTGTTCGGCATGCGTTACCTGAAAGAACCTTTCGGCCGGCCGCGGCTCTTAGCCTGTGGGCTGGTGCTGATCGGTATGTTGGTGATGAAGTTCTGAGCGCCCGGCAACTCTAAAACTCGAAAGAAGGACGGTGTTATGACGGTGGCTTTGTGGTGTGTGTTGATCGCGATTTTTCTGCCCTATCTGTGCACCGTCGTGGCCAAGGCCTCGGGTGGTTTCAGACTGCGGGACAATCATGATCCCCGGGACTTTCTGGACAGCGTGGATGGCGTGGCGCGCCGTGCCCATGCGGCGCAACTGAACAGTTTTGAAGTGACCCCGGCGTTTGCGGCGGCGGTGATCGTCGCGCACCTGGTGGGCACGGCAGAGCTGGTGACGGTCAATGTGCTGGCGGTGCTGTTCATCACCAGTCGCCTGCTCTACATCATTTGCTATCTGGCGGACTGGGCGGCTTTGCGCTCGTTGGTCTGGTTTGTCGGGATGGTGCTGATTGCCAGCTTCTTCTTCGTTTCGATCTGAACCTGAAAAGATCGCAGGCTGACGAGGCCTGCGATCTTTTGCATTGTGCTTACGGCTTGTCGGCAACCTGCGGTACTTGCGGCAACGCCGCACCTTTCGGCCAGAGCATCCAGATCTGCCCTTGCTGCTTCATGTCGCCCGCCAGTTGCCCGGCGGCATCGCCGGTGCCCCAGAACAGGTCCGCGCGAACCTCACCGGCAATCGCGCCGCCGGTGTCCTGAGCAGCCACCGGGCGCACCAGCGGCGTGCCGTCGGGGCGAGTGGTCGACAGCCACAACAGGCTGCCCAGCGGAATCACCTTGCGATCCACCGCCGCGCTGTAACCGGCGGTCAATGGCACGTTCAGCGAGCCGCGCGGCCCTTCGTTGCTGTCCGGATTGCGGGTGAAAAACACGTAGCTCGGGTTGCTCGCCAGCAGTTCCGGAATGCGCGACGGGTTGGCCTTGGCCCAGTTGCTGATCGCACTCATGGTCACTTCTTCTTTTTTCAGCTCGCCCTGTTCCACCAGCCAGCGGCCGATCGGTCGGTACGGGTGACCATTCTGGTCGGCGTAGGCGATGCGCAGTTGTCGGCCGTCATCGGTCTGAATCCGCCCCGAACCCTGAATCTGCAGGAATTGCAGGTTCATCGGGTCGGTCAGCCAGGCCACGACCGGCGCCTTGACGCCTTGGCTTTCGATGGTCGCCGCATCGTCGTAAGGCTTGAGCACGCGACCTTCGAGGCGGCCGCGCAGGCGCTTGCCTTTGAGTTCCGGGTAAATACTTTCCAGCGAGACAATGATCATGTCTTCGGGCACGCCATACACCGGCACGTTGGCGGTGGCGGTTTGCGTCAGGCTGCCGGGATAGACCGGTTCGTAGTAGCCGGTGATCAGGCCGTTGGGATTGTCGTTCTCGGCGCGCAGGCCGAAGACGTCTAGGTTCTGCTTGAGGAACGTGCGGATGTCGCCGGCGCTTTGCGGCACGTTGGCGGCGGCTGCACAGGTTGGGCCCCAGACCGGTTCAGCCTTGAGCCGGGTGCAGGCGCTGCGCCACGAACCGAAACCGGCCACCAGGTCGCTATCGGACACTGCCGGCAGGGCTTCCCAGGTGGCACTGGAATACGTGGCCAGGGCGTGGGTTTTCGGCTTGGCGCTGTCGCCACCGGTGCACCCGGCGAGGATCGCCAGCAGCGGAAGGGTGACGATGAGCGGATGACGCCAGGCCTTGAAGCGGCTGTTCATGGAGAATTTCCTGTGCCGGTTGCAGAAGTGCTCCATGCGCTCAAGCAACCCTTATTGTTAATAGGGCTATTGGTGTTTGGCGGTGACCCGAGGATACTGGCCGCCGATTTCCGTGACCTGAAGCCACCATGACTCTTAAAAGAATTTCTGTTGTATTGCTGGCCTGTCTGACCTTGTCCGCCTGTGGCGGTGTCGACCCGAATTCCCCGCTGGGCCAGCGCAAGGCGATCTTCAAGCAGATGCTCAAAACCGGCGAAGACCTGGGTGGCATGTTGCGTGGGCGCATCCCGTTCGACGGAGCGAAATTCGCCGAAGGCGCGGTCAAGCTCGATGCGTTGTCCCATGAGCCGTGGAAACATTTCCCGCAGGTGCGCGAAGAAGATCACACCAGCGCCAAGGACGATGTCTGGCAGAAACAGGCCCGCTTCCAGGAAATGGCCCGCACCCTTGAAGCGGCCACCGGTGAACTGGTGATCGCCAGCAAGGTTCAACCCTACAAGGCCAGTAACCTGGGGCCGGCGGTGCAGAAAGTCGAAGATGCCTGCAGTGCCTGCCATAAAGAGTTTCGCGACCACTGATGTTCAAGGGATCACGGTTTTTGGCTGTGATCCCCGGCTTGCTTACTTGTCGAGTTCGTCCAGCGCGTCCTGCAATTCCTTGCGCGATTCGGCGAGCTTGTTCTTGCGCTTGTCGATCTTCTCCGGATCGCCCTTCTTCATGGCCTTGTCCAGATCAGCCTGACGCCTGCTCACTTCGTGCTTGGCGTCGAGCACCTTGTTTTCACGTTCTTTCTTCAGGCCGGCGTCGGTGCAGTGTTCGGTGACTTCGCGCAGGGCGGTTTCGAGGCCGGCCTGCTGGTCGGCATTGCCGCGGGACTTGGCCTGTTCGATCTGATTGATGATGCCCTGCTTCTTGGCAGCACAGCCGGTCAGGCCCGGCGCGTCTTCGTCGGCCATCACGGGGGCGGCGAGGACTGCGCAGAAAGACAGCAGGGCGAGCGGTGCGAGAAATTTCATAAAAGCTCCATGTGCAAAGGCAATCGTATCGGTGAAGCACTGCGCTGTTGGAGCGCTCCGGCGGACTTGGGTTCCCGGTGGGCCGGGGATTGCGTGTTCAGAAGCCGTCGACACCGGCGGCTTGCAAGGTTTTACTCAGGGCCAGTACCTGCGGGTCACGAAAAAAGGCGCTCAATTGCGCCGCGCGACCCGGGCCGATTCCGGCTTCTGCCTGCCATTGTTCGGTGTTGCGTTGTGCCAGCGTCTGCCATGAATCGGCGAGTGTTGCCTGACCGGTCGGTGGCAGCCCCAGGGCTTTGAGCCACTGCAGGAACGGCCGTTGGCGGGCGCTGTGAAAACTGTGCAGCAGGCGGGCACTGCTGCGCTCGCCGAGACCGGCAATGTTAGCAAGCTCCGGCCCGTCGAGGGTCAACCAATCCAGCAGGCTGTTCAGGCGGCCTGTTTCCAGAAGTTTCTCCCAGGTGCCGCGACCGACATGGGGCAGGGCCAGTCCCTGCTTGCCGCTGAGCCAGGTCAGGCGGGCGAGGAACTGGCTTTCGCAGCCCGGCGTCGGTTGCCAGCAGCTCAGGGCGTGAAAGTCGCTGGCGAGCGGAACGTTCAGCTCCACGCGTTCGGTGCTGCGCAGCACCACGCTGTCGAGGCGCGGAATCGTCAGCCCGGCCAGGCTGATTGCCACCTGATCGCCGGGGCGAATGTCCAGTTCCTGCCAGCGCCTGAGCGAACTGACACTGACCCGTTTGATCTGCCGGTCATCGAGCATCACCGGCGACAGTTCAAGCACCGGCGTGATGCGCCCGGTGCGGCCGATCTTGAAGTTCACCTTGCGCACATCGGCCAGCGCCTGGGCAAAAGGGTATTTCCAGGCGACAGCCCAATAGGGCGGACGAGCCTGCCAGCGCTCTGCCGGTGGCCGCAGGCTTTGGCGCAGAACCACTCCGTCCGTGGCAAATGGCAGTGGCGAGCGATACCAGTGATCGCGCCAGTGTTGCGCGTCGTTCAGGCTGGCGACGGCCTGGGTGTAGGGCTCCGTGGTAGGAAAACCGAACTGCGTAAGGGCCGCGATTCGCTCCGGCAAGTCCTTCGGCCCTTGCGGCCAGTCCCAGACAAACAGCCCGATGCCTGCAGCGTGTTCCGCGTCGAGATCCTTGCGCCCCAGCAGCCCGGCCACGGTGGCGCGGGCGTTGGCGCTGCCGGCACGTGCCTGTGTATGTCCGTTCAAACGCCAGTAGAGTTCGCCTTGCACCAGCAGGTCCTGCGGTTGCGTCAGCTGTTGCGGAATGGCTCCGATTCTTTTTGCCGACTCCGTCCAGTCCTGCCCGCGAACACCATCCCCGCGACTGATCGCCTGATGCAATCGGCCGTCGCGATAGATCAGGGTGACCGCCACGCCATCGACCTTGGGTTGTACCCAGACGTTTTGGCGGTCGCGCAGCCAGGTCGCGATGTCCGCCGCGTCGTGAAGCTTGTCCAGACCGGTGTGAGCGACCGGGTGCGCAACCGGGCCTGATGCGGTGCGCAACGGCTCGGGCGGTGAGGGAAGTTTGAAGCACCGGCGCCATTGGTTCAGGCGCAAGCGGGACTGATCGTAGAGCTCATCGGCGATCACCGAACGACCTTCGCGATGATAGGCGTCGTCCCAGCGGTCGATCTGTTGTTGCAGGGCGGCGACTTCGCTCGAAGCCCGGGCGGCGGCCCAGTCGGGGCAGTCGGCAGCGAAGGTGTTGAGGTGGAAAAACGGCAGGAAAAACAAAAACAGGCGCAGTGTGGCAAGCATCGTGAGCGTCCTTGCTCAGAGAGATACCTGAAGGCTAGCCGGGATTTCGAAGCGGGCCGGGCGGCTGTTTTGCCGGTTGTTTCGCGGCCATGAAAAAGCCCCGCACGGCGAACCGTGCGGGGCTTCTTGTACCGCCAGGAAAATTACAGGCCGGCAGCGGAACGCAGAGCGTCGGCGCGGTCGGTTTTTTCCCAGGTGAACGTGGAGAAGGTGTCTTCGCCAACGGTCTTGGTCTGCGGAGCGCGGCCGAAGTGGCCGTAGGCTGCGGTTTCCTGGTACATCGGGTGCAGCAGGTCCAGCATGGTGGTGATCGCGTATGGACGCAGGTCGAACACTTCGCGGACCAGTTTGATGATCTTGTCATCGCTGATCTTGCCGGTGCCGAAGGTGTTCAGCGAGATCGAGGTAGGCTGGGCTACACCGATCGCGTAGGAAACCTGGATCTCGCAACGCTCGGCCAGGCCGGCAGCCACGATGTTCTTGGCAACGTAACGGCCAGCGTAGGCCGCCGAACGGTCAACCTTGGATGGATCTTTACCGGAGAACGCGCCGCCGCCGTGACGGGCCATGCCGCCGTAGCTGTCGACGATGATCTTGCGACCGGTCAGACCGCAGTCACCTACCGGGCCGCCAATGATGAACTGGCCGGTCGGGTTGATGTGGAACTGGGTGTCCTTGCTCAGCAGTTCGGCAGGCAGCACGTGCTTGACGATCAGCTCCATCACGCCTTCGCGCAGGTCGTTGTACGACACTTCAGGGTTGTGCTGGGTCGACAGAACCACGGCGTCGATACCGACAACCTTGCCGCCTTCGTAACGGCAGGTCACTTGCGACTTGGCGTCCGGACGCAACCAAGGCAGCAGACCCGATTTACGGGCTTCGGCCTGACGCTGCACCAGCTGGTGCGAGAAGGTGATCGGTGCTGGCATCAGCACGTCGGTTTCGTTGCTGGCGTAGCCGAACATCAGGCCCTGGTCGCCGGCGCCCTGATCTTCAGGCTTGGCACGGTCAACACCCTGGTTGATGTCAGGGGACTGCTTGCCGATGATGTTCATCACGCCGCAGGTCGCGCCGTCGAAGCCGACGTCGGAGCTGGTGTAGCCGATGTCGCAAATCACGTCACGAACGATCTGCTCCAGGTCGACCCAGGCACTGGTGGTCACTTCACCGGCAACGATGGCCACGCCAGTCTTGACCAGGGTTTCCACCGCAACGCGTGCGTGCTTGTCCTGGGCAATGATGGCGTCCAGCACTGCATCGGAAATCTGGTCGGCGATTTTGTCCGGATGTCCTTCAGACACGGACTCGGAGGTGAAGAGGGAGTATTCGCTCATCTCGATGTTTTCCTGAATTTACCGATGGTGAGTGTCGCCAGCCGGTCGCTGAAAATGGCGGACCTGGATCTGGAAACCATTACGTAAGCCTACATAGAGGCTTTCCCCGGGAACGAGTCCCGCAGCGGTGGCCCAACGGGCCAGATCGTCCTGTTCAAACCCCAACCACAGATCACCGCAGGCCTCCCTGGCCCAACTCTGGTTGTGGCTACATAACTCTGTCACGAGCAGGCTACCGCCCGGTTGCAGCAGGCTGGCCATGTGCTTGAGCGCTTCGGCCGGCGCGGCGAAATGGTGCAACACCATGTTCAACACCACGCAATCGGCCTGAAGGCTCACGCCATTCAATGCATCGGCCAATTGCAGGCTGACGTTAGCCAGCTGTTCACGTTCACATACCTGGCGAGCCAGTTCGAGCATCGCCGCGCTGTTGTCCAGTGCGGTTACGGTGTCGAAGCGACGCGCCAGTTCCGGCAGGAATGCACCATCGCCGGGGCCGACTTCAATGGCCGTGGCTGCGCCATCGAAATTCAGTTTGTCGAGCAGGGCCAGCACGCTTTCACGGTACTGCGGCAGGCCGGCAATCAAATCCTGCTGGGCGCGGAATTTCTCTGCAACCCTTGCGAAAAAGTCCTGGCTGTTGGCCGCGCGTTGCCCGTGAACCTGTGCGATCCGGGATTCCACGTCGGCTGGCAGCGCCAGATTGTCGACTTCTTCTAACAATGCAGCGTGCAACTTGCCTCCCAGCAACTCGGTGTGGGGCAGGGCGCGGCGATAGAACACCGCATTGCCTTCGCGGCGAGTCGCCACCAGATCCGCCTGCGCCAGCACTTTAAGGTGATGGCTCATGCCGGACTGGCCGATACCGAAAATCTGCGCCAGTTCCAGTACGCCGAACGAGTCGTTGGCCAGGGCACGCAATACATTCAGCCGCAGCGGATCGCCGCCGGCCTTGCACAGGGCCGCCAGCTCGTCGCAATCGTCATGGCGAATGGAAGGCACGCGTAAGTTCATAGGGCTGGCAGTCTAGTGACGGCCCGGAAGCACCGCAAGGTCTATATCAAAAAGTTTTGATATTGCTCGATGGATGGCGCATTCGATTGCACTTCTCACTGCCCGGTCAACTCTACAAACGAACAGCGGAAAGGTTTCACCAACCGAAACCGATGTTATCCAATGGAAAAACGCCTCCGGATGACTATCTGTCATTGCCCCGAGGCGCTCGGGTGAGGGAAAATGCCCTCCTTTTTCCGTTTCAATCTATTCACACCCAGGAGATCAGCGATGCCTAGCCGTCGTGAGCGTGCCAACGCCATTCGTGCCCTCAGCATGGATGCCGTGCAAAAAGCCAACAGCGGCCATCCCGGTGCCCCTATGGGTATGGCAGATATCGCCGAAGTGCTTTGGCGCGACTACCTCAAGCACAACCCGAGCAACCCGTCGTTCGCCGACCGTGACCGCTTCGTGCTGTCCAACGGCCACGGCTCGATGTTGATCTACTCGCTGCTGCACCTGACCGGCTACGACCTGTCGATCGACGACCTGAAGCAATTCCGTCAACTGCACAGCCGTACCCCGGGCCACCCGGAATTCGGTTACACCCCGGGCGTTGAAACCACCACCGGCCCGCTGGGTCAGGGCCTGGCCAACGCTGTGGGCTTCGCCTTGGCAGAAAAAGTCCTGGGCGCGCAGTTCAACCGCCCTGGCCACAACATCGTCGACCACCACACCTACGTGTTCCTGGGTGATGGCTGCATGATGGAAGGCATTTCCCACGAAGTCGCTTCCCTGGCCGGCACTCTGGGCCTGGGCAAGCTGATCGCCTTCTACGATGACAACGGCATTTCCATCGACGGCGAAGTCGAAGGCTGGTTCACCGACGACACGCCGAAGCGTTTCGAATCGTACAACTGGCAAGTGATCCGCAACGTTGACGGTCACGACCCGGAAGAGATCAAGACCGCCATCGAGACCGCTCGCAAGAGCCCGCTGCCGACCCTGATCTGCTGCAAGACCACCATCGGTTTCGGTTCGCCGAACAAGCAAGGCAAGGAAGATTGCCACGGCGCCCCGCTGGGTGACGCGGAAATCGCCCTGACCCGTCAGGCGTTGAACTGGAACCACGGCCCGTTCGAAATCCCGGCCGACATCTATGCCGAGTGGGATGCCAAGGAAAAAGGCCGCGCCGCCGAAGCCGAGTGGGATCAGCGTTTCGCTGCCTACTCCGCCGCGTTCCCGACCGAAGCCAACGAACTGATCCGTCGCCTGAGCGGCGAGCTGCCGGCCGACTTCTCCGAGAAGGCTGACGCCTACATCGCCGACGTTGCTGCCAAAGGCGAAACCATCGCCAGCCGTAAAGCCAGCCAGAACGCCCTGAACGCGTTCGGCCCGCTGCTGCCGGAAGTGCTGGGCGGTTCGGCTGACCTGGCCGGTTCCAACCTGACCCTGTGGAAAGGCTGCAAAGGCGTCAGCGCCGAAGACGCCAGCGGCAACTACATGTACTACGGCGTGCGCGAATTCGGCATGACCGCGATCATGAACGGCGTTGCCCTGCACGGTGGTCTGGTGCCTTACGGCGCGACCTTCCTGATGTTCATGGAATACGCCCGCAACGCAGTGCGCATGTCCGCTCTGATGAAGCAGCGCGTGATCCACGTCTACACCCACGACTCCATCGGTCTGGGCGAAGACGGCCCGACGCACCAGCCGATCGAGCAACTGACCAGCCTGCGCAGCACGCCGAACCTCGACACCTGGCGTCCAGCCGATGCCGTTGAATCGGCCGTGGCCTGGAAAAACGCTCTGGAGCGCAAGGACGGCCCGTCGGCGCTGATCTTCTCGCGTCAGAACCTGCAGCACCAAACCCGTGATGCCGGTCAGATCGCCGACATCAGCCGTGGTGGTTACGTGCTCAAGGACTGCGCAGGCGAGCCTGAGCTGATCCTGATCGCCACCGGTTCGGAAGTTGGTCTGGCCGTTCAGGCCTACGACAAACTCACCGAGCAGGGCCGCAAGGTTCGCGTGGTTTCCATGCCATGCACCAGCGCGTTCGACGCTCAGGACGCCAGCTACAAGCAATCGGTCCTGCCGTTGCAGGTCAGCGCACGTATTGCGATCGAAGCGGCCCACGCCGACTTCTGGTTCAAGTACGTGGGTCTGGAAGGTCGCGTGATCGGCATGACCACCTACGGCGAATCGGCTCCGGCTTCGGCACTGTTCGAAGAGTTCGGCTTCACCCTGGAAAACATCCTGGGTCAGGCTGAAGAGCTGCTGGAGGACTGATCCAGAAGTTTTGTCGTCTGGACTGCGGTCCATCGTCGGAACGCCGCCCGGAGCAGGCTCGCTCCCACATTGGAATGCATTTTCCTGTGGGAGCGAGCCTGCTCGCGATAGCGGTAGTTGAAGCACCGCAACACTGACGGTTTCACCACGGTAATCGAGAACCCCATGCCTCAACCGCGTCCCTACAAAGTTGCACTCAACGGCTACGGCCGCATTGGTCGTTGCGTCTTGCGTGCGTTGTTCGAGCGAGGCGAGAAGGCCGGGTTCGAGATTGTCGCGATCAACGATCTGGCCGACATGGCCAGCATCGAATACCTGACACGCTTCGACTCCACCCACGGCCGGTTCCCGGGCGAGGTGAAGGTCGACGGCGATTGTCTGCATATTAATGGCGACTGCGTGAAGGTCCTGCGCAGTGCCACCCCCGAAGGCATCGATTGGGCATCGCTGGGCGTCGATCTGGTGCTCGAATGCTCCGGCGCTTACCACACTCGCGCAGACGGCCAGCGCTTTATCGACGCCGGCGCGCCGCGTGTACTGTTTTCGCAGCCGATGGCCAGCGAGGCGGATGTCGACGCCACCATCGTCTACGGCGTCAATCAGGATTGCCTGACCGGCGACGAACTGCTGGTGTCCAACGCCTCCTGCACCACCAACTGCGGCGTACCGCTGTTGCGTCTGCTGGATCAGGCGGTCGGCCTGGATTACGTGTCGATCACCACCATCCACTCGGCGATGAACGATCAACCGGTGATCGACGCCTATCACCACGAAGACCTGCGCCGCACCCGTTCTGCGTTCCAGTCGGTGATCCCGGTGTCCACCGGTCTGGCGCGTGGCATCGAGCGCCTGCTGCCGGAACTTGCCGGGCGAATTCAGGCCAAAGCCGTACGCGTGCCGACGGTCAATGTGTCCTGCCTCGACATCACGATGCAGACCGCGAGCGACACCGACGCCGGCGAGGTCAACCGGATCCTGCGCGACGCCGCCACCAGCGGCCCGCTCAAAGGTCTGTTGGCCTACACCGAATTGCCTCACGCCAGTTGTGATTTCAACCATGACCCACATTCGGCCATCGTCGATGCCAGTCAGACCCGCGTTTCCGGCCCTCGGCTGGTAAACATCCTGGCCTGGTTCGACAACGAATGGGGTTTTGCCAACCGAATGCTGGATGTTGCAGAACACTATCTGCAAACAGCGACTTCAAAAAAACCGTAGGAAGTGCGACCCATGACCGTGTTGAAGATGTCCGACCTCGATCTGCAAGGTAAGCGCGTATTGATCCGCGAAGACCTCAACGTCCCAGTCAAGGACGGTGTTGTCACCAGCGATGCGCGTATCCTGGCTTCGCTGCCGACCATCAAGCTGGCCCTGGAAAAAGGCGCGGCCGTGATGGTCTGCTCGCACCTGGGTCGTCCGACCGAAGGCGAATTCTCCGCCGAGAACAGCCTCAAGCCTGTCGCCGACTACCTGAGCAAGGCCCTGGGCCGCGAAGTGCCGCTGGTGGCCGACTACCTGGGCGGCGTTGACGTCAAGGCCGGCGACATCGTGCTGTTCGAAAACGTGCGCTTCAACAACGGCGAGAAAAAGAACGCCGACGAACTGGCCCAGCAATATGCCGCCCTGTGCGACGTGTTCGTGATGGACGCTTTCGGCACCGCTCACCGCGCTGAAGGTTCGACGCACGGCGTTGCCAAGTTCGCCAAAGTCGCCGCTGCCGGCCCGCTGCTGGCCGCTGAACTCGATGCACTGGGCAAAGCCCTGGGCGCCCCGGCCAAGCCGATGGCGGCCATCGTTGCCGGTTCCAAGGTCTCGACCAAACTCGACGTGCTGAACAGCCTGAGCCAGATCTGCGATCAGCTGATCGTCGGCGGCGGCATCGCCAACACCTTCCTCGCTGCGGCCGGTCACCCGGTCGGCAAGTCGCTGTACGAGCCGGACCTGCTGGACACCGCGCGCGCCATCGCCGCCAAAGTCAGCGTGCCGCTGCCGGTCGACGTGGTGGTTGCCAAGGAATTTGCCGAAAGCGCTGAAGCGACCGTGAAGCTGATCGCTGACGTGGCTGCCGACGACATGATCCTCGACATCGGCCCGCAAACCGCGGCCAACTTCGCCGAACTGCTGAAGTCGTCGAAAACCATCCTGTGGAACGGCCCGGTCGGCGTGTTCGAATTCGACCAGTTCGGCAACGGCACCAAAGTGCTGGCCGAAGCCATCGCCGAAAGCGCGGCGTTCTCGATTGCCGGCGGTGGCGACACCCTGGCGGCCATCGATAAATATGGCGTGGCTGAAAAGATCTCCTACATTTCCACCGGCGGTGGCGCGTTCCTCGAATTCGTCGAAGGCAAGGTGCTGCCGGCCGTTGAAGTCCTGGAAAGCCGGGCCAAGGCCTGAGGCCGCCCGATTGGCCAGGCAAAGGAGTGTTCAGATGGTCAAGTCGTTAGCGCTGTTGCTGCTGACCGGTACGCTGGCGGCCTGCGGGAGTAACCCGAAGGCCGAGCCGACACCGGCACCGGGCGAGGCCCAGAAAGGCTGCTACCAGGCCGACTGGCAGGCCGAAACCAACCCGGTGCTGAACAAGCGCTCGGGCCCGGACGGTCTGGACAAATACGAGACGCAAACCCCGGCCAAGGAACATGGTTGTCCTTGACCGGTCTGACTCTTTAACTCAGGGCCGGCGGCGTGCGCTGCCGGTCGAGGAACACGGATGAAAGGCTTGATCGCCGTTGCGGCGCTGGGATTGTTGGGTGGTTGCGCGCAGTGGAACCCGTTCCAGTCGTCCGCCCCTGTGGATAACTGGACCACCTGGACCTGCGACAGCCAGGCCAAGGTGCTGTGGCGCTTCACCGATGCCGCCCGCAAGGAAGTCGATGTGCGCCTGGGCGGCGGTGATCAGGTCTATCGCCTGAAGGAAGAGCCGGGCGCCTCGGGCGCGCTGTACAGCGACGACATGCTGGCGTTTCACATCAAAGGTAATGAAGGCCTGGTTTACTGGGTCGCCACCAATGATTTGATCGGCCGGGGCTGCAAAGCCGAATAAAACAGAATTTGCTTTATCGAATCACCAGGCCGGGCCTCAACCCCCGATCTGCAATCACTTGAATAGCCGCCGCCGCTCCGGCAGGCTGGCACGATTAACGACCCAAACCGGGAGAGAGACACACAATGGCACTTATCAGCATGCGCCAGATGCTGGACCACGCAGCCGAGTTCGGCTACGGCGTTCCAGCCTTCAACGTCAACAACCTTGAGCAGATGCGCGCCATCATGGAAGCCGCTGACAAGACTGACTCCCCGGTGATCGTTCAGGCTTCGGCCGGTGCCCGCAAATACGCCGGCGCCCCGTTCCTGCGTCACCTGATCCTGGCGGCAATCGAAGAATTCCCGCACATCCCGGTGTGCATGCACCAGGACCACGGCACCAGCCCTGACGTCTGCCAGCGCTCGATCCAGTTGGGCTTCAGCTCGGTCATGATGGACGGCTCCCTCGGTGAAGACGGCAAGACCCCGACCGACTACGAATACAACGTCCGCGTGACCCAACAAACCGTCGCCATGGCTCACGCCTGCGGCGTTTCGGTAGAAGGCGAGCTGGGCTGCCTGGGTTCGCTGGAAACCGGCATGGCCGGTGAAGAAGACGGCATCGGCGCCGAAGGCGTTCTGGATCACAGCCAGATGCTGACCGACCCGGAAGAAGCCGCTGACTTCGTCAAGAAGACTCAAGTTGATGCCCTGGCCATCGCCATCGGCACCAGCCACGGCGCCTACAAGTTCACCAAGCCACCTACCGGTGACGTGCTGGCGATCGACCGCATCAAGGAAATCCACAAACGCATCCCGAACACCCACCTGGTGATGCACGGTTCCTCGTCGGTTCCACAAGAGTGGCTGGCGATCATCAACCAGTACGGCGGCGACATCAAAGAAACCTACGGCGTACCGGTTGAAGAAATCGTCGAAGGCATCAAGCACGGCGTGCGCAAGGTCAACATCGACACCGACCTGCGTCTGGCATCCACCGGCGCCATGCGTCGCCTGATGGCCACCAACCCGAGCGAGTTCGACCCGCGTAAATTCTTCGGCGAAACCGTCAAGGCGATGCGCGATGTATGTATCGCTCGTTACGAAGCTTTCGGTACCGCCGGCAACGCTTCGAAGATCAAGCCGATCTCGCTGGAAAGCATGTATCAGCGTTATCTGAAGGGTGAGTTGAACGCCAAGGTCAATTGAGACTGGGTGTTGAGCTGATTTGAAAGAAACCCGCCGTGAGGCGGGTTTTTTGTGGGTGGTGATTTTGTGCGCGTCACCCAAAAGTCAGGGTGAATGGCGCTGCTGCCTGCTCAATGGCACTGACCACATGAGGTGCCTGTTCTCGATATTGAGGGTAGCGCGCAAGTACCGCTTCAACCGAGGCAAGCAATCGCTGAATGCGCGCCCTCGGCTGCTCGATCTCACAGGTGTGGGCAAACTCCAGCAAACCCTGTCGCGAGGCAAACATTGACTTGTTGCCCGCCAGATCCAGAGCCAGTACATCCTCAGGAATATAAGCCGTGGTGTTGACGATGTCGTAAGCCGGCGCCAGGCGCGCGTCGCGCTGAGTCGGTTCGGAGTAAAGCAATCCAAAGTTTTTCAAATGAGCGTCGCCATTCCCGACAATGCAGCTCAAGGCAACGCTATCGAAAAGTTGATCAAGTGATGCGCGTACATGCTCGGCCGGGCAGTACACACGGATGGCCTTGGCAATTGCCGCATAGCTTTTGCTGTACTTCTGGCTGGCCGACAACCCCATCAACACTGCCATGTCTTCAAAACCGATCGGGTTGAGCTGATCGTCGCGGTCAAAGCGGCGCATGACGAACAGCTTGGCATTATCGGAAATGTAAAACGGCGGAACGGGAATACCCGCTTCTTTCGCCATGGACATACAAAGGAATTCGTTGACTGCCAGACCGGGAAATTCGTCTCGGCCACTTTTGATAATCAAGTCTGAGGTTTTCGAGGTCACGCGGGGTAACGCGGCTTCCTGTTGTTCCGGAACCAGCAATTTTGGCTGAACACCCGAAATGCCTGCTCGCAGAATGTAGCGATCCATCAGGCCGGCGAAAATATCTTCCGTGCCGTCCCACGTCAGAATCTCCTCAAGTTTTTCTCCTGGAAATTGTTGTTCTTCCAGCAAGGCATCAACCGTTTCAGAGCGCACTTGAACCCTGCCAATGGGAGAGGTGCTACCGGAGAGCGCCAGCAACAGCATCGGGTCGACATTCACGGTCTTGGCCAGGCGATTACGCAGTTGCTCCAGCACGTAGCCTTCCGGCAGGTTCATCTGAAAAACAGGGTGGAGCTCGCGTCGGCGAAACTCGTCATGCCGCACAGGCATCGACAGGCTGATAGCCACATCTGGCAATAAATCGTCGTGATAACGGAACGTGAAGTCCTCGCCATCGCTGAAAAGCCTGCCACTATGCCCCTCAGGCGTACTGACTTTGAGAGAGGTCATTTTCATTCGAATAAATCCCCAAGCTCTTCAAGGGTTGGCATGGCGGCCGGGACGACAGCGAGTTCGCAATCCAGTGCACCGAGCACGCGCGCATAGGCGATCATGCCAACAGAAAGGGTGCCTTTTTCTACGGCGATGACCTTGTATCGTGTCAGCCCGGCGAGGTCGGCAAGCTGAGCTTGGGTCAGGCCTCGGCGAATACGCTTTTCGCGCAACTGGTCGCCAAGGCGAGCGATCAACAAAAAATAATCCATGTGCTGCTACCGGAACATAAATATATGAATGTTACGTTAGCACAACGTTGTGGAAGATGGTGTTTCGTAGGCCTACCGCAGACGTGTGGCAATGATCGCATCAAGGCAATTCAAATTCCCGAACACCCACCTGGTGATGCACGGTTCCTCGTCGGTGCCACAAGAGTGGCTGGCGATCATCAACCAGTACGGCGGCGACATCAAAGAAACCTACGGCGTACCGGTTGAAGAAATCGTCGAAGGCATCAAGCACGGCGTGCGCAAGGTCAACATCGACACCGACCTGCGTCTGGCATCCACCGGCGCCATGCGTCGCCTGATGGCCACCAACCCGAGCGAATTCGACCCACGTAAATTCTTCGGCGAAACCGTGAAGGCGATGCGCGATGTATGTATCGCTCGTTACGAAGCTTTCGGTACTGCCGGCAACGCTTCGAAGATCAAGCCGATCTCGCTGGAAAGCATGTATCAGCGTTATCTGAAGGGTGAGTTGAACGCCAAGGTCAATTGAGACTGGGTGTTGAGCTGATTTGAAAGAAACCCGCCGTGAGGCGGGTTTCTTTTTGCCTGGAGTTTTATCAAGCAGTCGACTGACGTAAGGCGCTTGAAATGTCACTCATAACGGACATAATCGATTTTAGATTTTAAAAAGTCCCATATGGGTGACATTTATGCTGCTCCCTAATCCCGCTGTTTTCGGTGAAAGAATTCGGCAATTGCGTCGGGCCAAAGGCTACAGCCAAGCGATATTGGCCCACAGAGCCAAATGCAGCCGCAAAACCATCATTGACCTTGAGGCCGGCGAGAATGTCGCGCTCTACACCGCGTTCAGGGTGTTGTCAGCGCTGGGCATGGCACTGGAAATTGTCGATAACCGCATTGATCTCAAATCCCTGGCCGATCTGGTAGAGCACGATGAGTAAAGTCAAAAGGCTCAACGTCATCACGCCGCAAGGCTTCTCCGGCGAGTTGTCCAGGGGATCGCAGTTTTCCTTTGCCTATGAAACCGCCGATGCAACAAGGGAAGTCTCTCTGGTCATGCCCTATGATCCGACGCCCTCGGTGAGCAACGTGCTGCATCCGATCTTCGATATGAATGTGCCTGAAGGGTTTCTGGCGGATCAGATCAAGCGCCGGATGGCCAAGCACATGCAAGTCGATGAGATGCGTCTGTTATCGGTCATCGGCGTGAACCAGATTGGGCGCCTCACCTACCATCCAGAAGCACTGCAAACCGTGCAATTGGCACCCGTTTTCGATGTCACCACTACAACGGTTTACGAAAACTACAATCCAAAATCAGGTCGCTCCTTGGTTGATCGCACGTTGGCCATCAAGATGAACAAGGTGAAAACCTATCCCGGATCGCCAGCAACTGATCGAGTTTGGTCGCAAGCATTGCTCAGTGGAGAAGCCAGGATTGATCATCGAGCGTATTGCCGAGGCGATGACTCAAGCGTTGGCGAATCATCAGGCAAGAGTGAACGGCGAGTTGTTTGCTGATATGCAGCGGGAATGGGATGCGGGGCGGGTAGTGGCGTTGAATGACTCCGTCGGCTCAGGAATGAAACGAAAGCCAATCGGTACGACCCGTATTTGATACCTGTCGGCTGAGTTAAAACTAAAGTAAAGCGGGGGCAGATTTATTTAATCGATCAGCAGATAAATAAATCTGTCCCAATTTTTTCAAAGCTTGAAACCACGGGCTACTAAACCCGATCACTGCGAATCAGTGACCCGAATCAAGTTACCGATGGCCCTCCAGGCGCACAAGCCGGCGGATTCTGGCGTACCAGTAGGCAGCGACGCAAGCCGTTGTAGGCTTCGGGACGTTACGCGCACTGCCTTTAAACAGCAGCCTTAAACGAGCGCATCGCGGCTACTTATCGTGATCGATATCCAGCTTGCTGAACGTCACCTGCCCACCCTCGCTGGTGTACCCGGTGTTGCCCTGCACATACACGCCGGCCTTGAAGTACAGCGGCTTGTTGCGCCACGTCGCATAAATCCACCCGCTTTTTTTCAGGTTCTTCAGGAGAGTCTGAATCTTGCAGAAAGTGATGCTGAGACGAGAACTCCGCTTGCGTTGAATTGTAAATAACGAAGTGCATAGTCACCGTTTTGAAGCGTCAAATTTTTCTCTACACCAATGCGGCTGAGTTTGCTGCCCAGTAAAGAGTTGAGCCTTTGGAGGGTTAAAATTTCGGTGTGCACGGTAGTCGAAGGGCCATTTGGATTGATCGAATTGATGAGAAGCTCGATTTTGTCATCAGGCCGAGTGTTTGGGGTTAAATGCACCAGTATGCCTGCCAAGGCTGTGTTTGTTTTTGAGTTGTTCCACTGTATCAACGGTGCTGGGGCTACGCTGGCGCTCGTTGAAGGCGAGGCCTTGATGGAGGAAGCTGTAATGCCTGAAGTTGGAAGTGGTAATGGCGCAGTTAGCATTGTTAACGTGCTCATGATTTAACTCCTGTTGCGCGCAGGGAACGCTGAAGATCATCCCTTGTTTAATACGAGTCCCTGATTTCAATCAATGAATACGGCACCGGACGGTGTGTCACGGTATATTTGATCGACTTACAATGTCAGGGACTTGTAAATTATTGGTTAAGGGGAATAGGATCGGGTTTTATTCGGTGATTGGACGAATTAAAAGCTCGACCCATTGGTTTATTTCCTGTTGGTTAAGCTCCATCCGGGATTATTCTGCATGTGCGTGTGAATAGCCGAATAGACTCCACCTGCCGCGCCACCTCTGGCAGTACCAATGTTGAATGTGACTCTTTTTGCGTCAGCTGAAGTCGAGACGTTCGTTCTCAAAATGAATCTATCTGACATCATGTCCAGCGGCCCGAAAATATCAACGTTTTGGAATGCACCGAGGATGTCAGCTGTCATTAATATTGAATCAATTTTTGAGATTTTCGCTATAACCGGTTGATTGTTCGAGTCCATAAAGGTCAGCAACTCTCCAAGCTTAAAATTCGAAGTATCGGTTGTCTCAATTGTGCTGCAAGCCTCCCAGGTATTTTGGGGATCCCGAAACCAGATGGATCGTTCGCGGCCTCCGTACATACGTAAAATTTTTTTCCTCTCGATCACTTCAGGCACACCACTTCTGTCAAGAATCAGTGCGTCCGCCTCTGGATCAAAACTGAGGAAGTTGCCCTCGTAGTAATTATTTTCGTCATCGAGGATTGTCAGATCATCATATTGATCAAACTGAGTGTCAGGGAAGTGCATTTGATAATTCCTTTTATGGGTTTTGTGCTGAAAAGGTTTGCATTTGTTCTGTTGCTTGTATGGGTGTGGCTGGTTTTCATAGGTTTGATGTCACTGCGAGGGTGATTGTTGTGGATTTTCAAGCGTGATGGGAACTGTCAAAGTTGACAGTTTTTTATACCATTTGGCGATGGAATAAATAGCGATTGTCGTTGTTTGAAGCTGAAAATCCATTTGTTTCAGGGGAAATCCATTTGTTTCAGGGGAAAGATGATCTCTTCGTTTTTTTGATCTCTGCGGTAAATGAATCCGTCAACTTTTGTTTTTTTGCTCCCTTTTTGCTCAGGTGGTGTGGTGAGTAGTTGAAATGCTGCAGGGCTATAGCTGGGATAGTTCTTATGGCTGAATTGAATTAGAAACTGGTAGTTTTTACAGGTTCCTTGAGCTCAAGTGCTTGTTAGGCTGTGAGTGCATGAGCTTGGTTTTAATCATCCGTCGGCATCTTTGATCAAGTAGGTTGACTATGAACGTTACCCCTGTTGTAGCGGTTCCGGGAAATCTGATTGGATTGAGCGCGACTACACTGCAAATAGCTTCCGATCCTAATCCTTATCCATCTTTGCAGATGAGAAGCGTTGCGCCGTTGCTGGTACAAGTGCCGGGAACAGTGTTCGCGGCTTTGCATTACGCGTTACCAGGCGCTACCAGAGTAGGCGACGAGCTGGAGATCCTTCTGGTTGACCAAAGCCTTTTTCCAACGTCGGTATTGAAAATTCATCTCGATGACTATCGGATTTTTTTGGCTCTTAGAAGGCAGCAGGGGGTATTTATCCAGAACGAGATCAATACAAGTCGCTGGCCTGCCATGGGTATTACGCCCGGCATCTACGATGTTGAAGTTGTTCACTCTGGTGCGACTCCTCCGGGTGTGCCGACTCCACCCTCTCCGGCCCCTCAAGTGCCCGCTACTCCCAGTCGAGTGGTGGCTCTCAGTTTTCTTCGCTCGTATTTGATTACGTGAAGAAGGGTGTACGCCGGACTCCAGGCGATTTGATCCGGTTCACAGCAAACCCACCCCGTCAGACTCAGTGAAAGGGCGGGTTTTTTGGTTTCAGCGGTGTGCAGGTTATGCCGGTTCGACGTGATCCAGCGCCTGATTCACCGCCAGTTCTCCAAGCATTACCAACTGCGCAATGCCTATCGCGGTTTTGCGGTCGGTGGGAGGGAGAGTCGCGGCGAAGTTGTTGAGCATTTCGCTGGCGGAGCCGAGGGTTTCGCTGGCGTTGGCCAGCAGGGATTCCGTGTTGTAGGCGGGATTGGCGAAGTACATGCGGTCGGGTTCGTTGACCGTGGTCATGATGCGGGCGCCGGGGCAGAGGTAGTGGTCGAGGGCGCGTTCGGCGGCTTCGTTGAGTTTGGTGGGGTCGAGGGGATCGTAGGGGGAGGCCGGGTCTGTGACCGGCGGATGAGGTGTCGATTGAATCATGTTTCGTCTCCGGGAAATGGAGCCGACACCGGATCGCTACTAAACGATGGGGTGGCAGCTGAACGCAGGTTAGTAGACCGGGGAGACGCGAACCGGCGCGCCCGAAAGCGCCCTGCGTACAGCTACCATCAAGCGCAGATATTGAGATATCTCACTTTCTGGAGTGCAAATACGCCTCGCGAACCCTCGGGCTACTAAACCCGATCACTGCGAATCAGTGACCGGAATCAAGTTACCGATGGCCCTCCAGGCGCACAAGCCGGCGGATTCTGGCGTACCGGTAGGCAGCGACGCAAGCCGTTGTAGGCTTCAGGAAGTAACGCGAACCGTCTTTAAACAGAAGCCTTAAACGGTCGCGTGGCTACTATTTATCGTGATCAATATCCAGCTTGCTGAACGTCACCTGCCCACCCTCGCTGGTGTACCCGGTGTTGTCCTGCACATACACACCCGCCTTGAAATACAGCGGTTTGTTGCGCCACGTCGCGCTGATCTGCGAATCCCACTGATACCCGGCCGCACTCACGCCCAGCGCGCCGCCGGGGCTCAGGTGAATGAGGTAGTTGAACTCGCGATTGAGTTTGATCCCGGTGGCGAGGGTGATGACGCGGCTTTCGTCCTGATCCGGATGGGTGCGCAGTTTGATCACCAGGTTGCCGGTCTCGGTTTTTTCTTTGTATTGGTATTCAAGCTTGAGCATCGGCTTCTGGCTTTCATAGGCGTGGATCTGGCCGATGACGATCTTGCCCGAGCTGGGCACCTTGTTGACCGAAAGGGTCGCGCGCAGCAGGTTGTCGGCGTCGGGGTAATACCAGTTGCGCAATGTTCCGTTGCTGTAGGTCTCACGCAGTTCGGTGCGGGGATAAATGGCGTTTTCGGTTTTCGAACCGGTCACCGGGGACCAGAAGAACAGGGTGCCGGTGTCGGAATGGAAGTACTGATCCTTGAAGCCGTTCACCAGTTTGGAGGTTTCGACGGTGTAGGGCGGGCTGCCAACGGGAACGCTGAGGTTCCAGGTTGCGAGGTCGATCATGTCGGTTCTTCCACTCTATTTCTCTTGCACGCGCGTGCCAGAAGCTCTAGCCCGCGCCTTTTGGGGGCGGCCTTTATAAGCGTAGAGGGATTTTTTGTTAACGGCCGTCTGGCGGATGATTGGCGTCAACATCCTGTCGAAATGCCACCTTTCCCGGTTTTCGGGGGCTTCAGCGGTGACCGTTAGTCGGCTGCCTGCTGGTTTGTTTAAATGATGGCTGGATGACAGCTATTGCTTTTACAGATCCCGGACTAGAGTGAAGACTCGGTGACTGTACGGTTTTCACGAGAAGCCGCGCGGAACACTGACCCGAGATGCCCCGACACGAGTTGTCCCGACAAGAGAAGCAGCATGGAATGCGCGCAACCCCAGCCAGGTGAAGGCAGCTCAGTCCTTTTGATCGTCGATGATTACCCTGAAAACCTGATCAGCATGCGCGCGTTGCTGCAGCGCCAGGACTGGCAGGTATTGACCGCCGCTTCCGGTTACGAAGCGCTCAACCTGTTGCTCGAACACGACATCGACCTGGTGCTGCTGGATGTGCAGATGCCGGGCATGGACGGTTTCGAAGTCGCGCGGCTGATGCGCGGCAGCCAGCGCACGCGCCTGACCCCGATCATTTTCCTCACCGCCAACGAGCAATCCCAGGACGCCGTGATCAAGGGTTATGCCAGCGGTGCGGTGGATTACCTGTTCAAACCGTTCGATCCGCAGATTCTCAAGCCGAAAGTCCAGGCGTTGCTCGAGCACCAGCGCAATCGCCGGGCCTTGCAGCGCTTGAGTCAGGATCTGGAATCGGCGCGGGCCTTCAATGCGTCGGTGCTGGATAACGCCGCCGAAGGGATTCTGGTGCTGGGCGAGGATGGTTTGATTCGCTTCGCCAACCCGGCGATTTCCCGGTTGCTCAATGCGCCGGTAAAGGAGCTGGAAGGGCAGGAGTTTCTCGATTATCTGCAGAAACCGCACATTCCGCTGTGGGCCGATTCCGAGTTTTACGCCGGTTACAAACGTGGCGAGACGCTGCGTCTACACGATGCGTCGCTACGCACCGCACCGGGGCAGCAGGTGCCGGTGGCCTTGTCCTGTGCGCCGCTGCCGAGTGAACAGCACGCGATGGTGGTGACGGTGCTGGACATGTCGGTGGTGCGTCATCTGCATCAACAGCTGGAATTTCAGGCCGTCACCGACCCGCTGACCGGGCTGCTCAATCGTCGGGGTTTTTACCAGACCGTTGAAAACCTGCTGCTGCGCGGCGAGCGCACCGACAGCAGTTGGGTGCTGATGTACCTCGATCTCGACGGCTTCAAAAGGGTCAACGATTCCCTCGGCCATGATGCCGGGGACCGGGTGTTGCGCTGGGTCTCCGAACAATTGAAAGCCTGCCTGCGGCCGTTCGATATTCTGGCGCGGATGGGCGGCGATGAATTCACCGCGCTGCTGGATCTGGAATTCCCCGAGCAAGCGGCGAAGATTGCTGAAAAACTCATAGAGCGGGTGTCGATCTGTCAGCAGATTGAAGGGCTGGATATTGCGCTGGGTGCGAGTATCGGCATCGCCACTTACCCGGATTGCGGCAACAACCTTGACGGTTTGCTGCGCGCCTCGGACATCGCCATGTACGAGGCCAAGCGTGCCGGGCGTCAGCAATATCGTTTCTACGATCATGAAATGAACGGCCGCGCGCGGTCGCGGCTGATGCTGGAAGAAAGCGTGCGTAATGCCATCGAGAACCGCGATTTCAATCTGGTGTATCAGCCGCAGGTGGCCATTGGCGATGGTCGCGTTCGTGGTTTCGAGGCGTTGCTGCGCTGGCAGCACCCGAGTGTCGGCGACGTGCCGCCGGGGTTGTTCCTGCCGTTGCTGGAGGAGGCGACGTTGATCAGCCGCCTCGGCAGCTGGATCTATCATCGCAGCGCCGGGCAGCGTAAGGCGTGGGAGGCCGAGTTCTCCAGGGATCTGGTGATCGGCGTGAGCCTGAGCAACACTCAGTTCGGCCTGCCGAATCTGGTGACCGAATTGCGCCAGGTGCTGGAGCGCCATGGTTTGCAGCCGCACCAGATGGAAGTGGAAGTCACCGAAGAGGCGCTGACGATCAACCCGGACGAGACCCGCAAGCAGCTGAAGCTGCTGCGCAATCTCGGGGTGCGGGTGGCGCTGGATGATTTCGGTTCCGGAGCCTGCTCGCTGGCGCATCTGCGCGATCTGGAACTGGACACTCTCAAGCTCGATCGCCACCTGATCGCCCGATTGCCGGACTCGTCCCGCGACGCTTCGCTGGTGCGCACGGTCATCGACCTGTGCAAGGAATACGGCTTGCTGGTGATTGCCGAAGGCGTGGAAACCGTCGAGCAATACCAGTGGCTGCAAGCCCATGGTTGTCAGTACGTGCAAGGCTTTCTTGTGGCGCGGCCGTTGGTCGCCGAGGACACCGCACGCTTTACCGAGCCGTTCGACTGGAGCGCGTTGGCCGGTTGAATTCGCTACACTGGCGGCCTTTTCATGACCCGTGCCGCCCCATGACTGCGTTGAAATACCTCCAGGCCTATCCCGCGAATCTGCAGGATCAGGTGCGCCAATTGATCGCCGACAACCGCCTCGGTGATTACCTGAGCCAACGCTATCCGGGCCGCCACGATGTGCAGAGCGACAAGGCGTTGTACGGCTACGCGCTGGACCTGAAGCAGGAATACCTGCGCAACGCCCCGGCCATTGACAAGGTGCTGTTCGACAACCGCCTCGACCTGACCCATCGCGCCCTCGGCCTGCACACCACGGTCTCGCGGGTGCAGGGCGGCAAGCTCAAGGCCAAGAAAGAGATCCGCATCGCCTCGCTGTTCAAGGACGCCGCGCCGGAGTTTTTGAAGATGATCGTCGTGCACGAGCTGGCGCACTTCAAGGAGTCGGATCACAACAAGGCGTTCTATAAGTTATGTGAGCACATGCTGCCGGGTTACCACCAGGTCGAGTTCGACCTGCGGGTGTATCTGACCTGGCGGGACATGCAATAAGACATCAAACAACGGAGCGCATGCATGGACGTGAGCAAGACCAAGAGCAGTTTCTACCGGCGCTTGTACGTGGCGTACCTGATCGACAGCGGCCTGGCCAGCAGCGTGCCGGCGTTGACCGAGGTCACCGGCATGCCCCGGCGTACGGCGCAGGACACGATTGCGGCGCTGACGGATCTGGATATCGTCTGTGAGTTCGAACAGGAGGAGGGCGCGCGCAATCATGCGGGGCGCTATCGGATTCGGGAGTGGGGGGCGATCGATCGGGGGTGGATCGAGCGGAATTTGCGGCAGATCAAGGCTGTTCTCGAGTATCCCTGACTTCAGCAGTCCCTTCGCGGGCAAGCCCGCGAAGGGGAAATCTCAAGACCGACGCATTCCTATGTGCGGAATGTCATCCTCAAGATATTCCTCACCCGCCACCACAAACCCATACCGCCCGTAATACCCCTGCAAATGCGCCTGGGCCGACAGATAGATCGGCACTTCAGGCCAACGCTTCTGCGCCTGTTTCAGCGCCTGTTCCATCATTTCATGCCCCAACCCTTTGCCACGCCCGGCCGGCGCGGTCAGCACGCGGCCGATCACCACGTCGCCACCCTGGGATTCCGGATCCAGCAGGCGCAGGTACGCCACCAGTTGATCATCGTCCCAGCCCATCAAATGGCAGGTGTCACCGTCCAGATCCTGACCGTCCGGATCCAGGTACGCGCAGCGCTGTTCGACCACGAACACTTCCGAGCGCAATTTCAAAATGGCGTACAGCTGCTCCAGTCCCAGATCGCTGTGATGTTTGCAGACCCACTCGATTGTCATCTTCCGATTCCTTGAACAACGTCGCCCGATACTAAGCGCCCCGCCGAAATATGTCTGTATGGCTGAGAAATCTGTGACAAAGGCCAAAATGCCATCATTCCAATATCGCGGCTCGCCGTACTTTGTGTAATCTGCTGGGAAGCACTGTGCAATGGCTTCAATGAGCTAAGGTTAGGGCCTGGGATTCGCCGGTAAGGGGCCTTGGGGTTTTGACTGAAAACACGCCGGGCGGCCCGCCCGCTAAGGATTTTCAAGCATGCCGCGATTGCATCGAGCCTTTGCTTTGATCGGATTGCTGTTGCTGGGTCAAAGCGCGGCAGCGGAGAAATTGCGTCTGGTGTTCGACGTCTGGCCGCCCTTTACCGATGACACGCTGGTCAACGGTGGGCTGGCGACCGACATCGTCAGCACGGCCCTGGCCCGTGCCGGTTATGCCAGCGGTTATGAGCAGGTGCCGTGGGCGCGGGCGTTGCTGGGTGTTGGCGAAGGACGTTACGACGTGCTGGTCAACGCCTGGTACAACGACGAGCGCACGAAGATCGGGCAGTTTTCCGCCGAGTACCTGCTCAATCGCGTGCGCTTCCTCAAGCGCAAAGACGCGCCCATCGAATACAACAACCTGCAGGAACTGCATACCTATCCGGTTGCGGTAGTGCGCGGCTATGCCTATTCGGCGCCGTTCGATGCCGACACCGCGTTGCAGAAAGTCCCTGTGCATAACTTCGCCATGGCCGTGCGCATGCTCGCGGCGGACCGGGTAAAGCTGACCCTGGAAGACGAATACGTGGCCCGCTATTACCTGGCCCGGGAATCACAGAAGGTACGTAACGCGGTGGAGTTTCTGCCCAAGCCGCTGAGCGAGAACAGCCTGCACATTCTGGTCAGCCTGAAGAACCCGCAGCACGAACAGATCGTGGCCGGGTTCGACAAGGCGATTGCGTCGATGAAGGCCGATGGCAGCTATGAAAAGCTGCTCAGGCAGCACGGCATGTGAGGCGGCTCAATCCTCGGCTGTGTCCTTGATCAGGTGCGCCGCCAGCGTGCGCAACGGGCCGAGCTGGCGGCAGATCAGCGCCAGTTGCGTCTGCACCAGCCGCTGGCCCTCGTCGATTTCGTCCGGCATCTGCTCCAGCTCATTGGCCAGCGCTTCTTCCTCATCGCTTTGAATGGCAATCGGCTGTTTGCTCGCCAGACCCTGGGCGATCTCATCGATGCTCGACGCCAGACTCACCCCGGCGCCGTCGATCAAATGTTCGCGCACCTCGGCCGGCAACTGGGTTTCGCGGTGCGCGCCGAGGCCTGACAAATAGCTGAGCAAGGTGTGCGATAGCACCAGGAAGCGGAAGCCCACGTCGGCTTCCTTCCGGAAATGCCCCGGCTCCATCAGCATGTTCGCCAACGTTGTTGATAGTGCGGCGTCGGCGTTGTGCGCGTTGCGCCGGGCCAGGCGATAGGCGAGGTCGTCGCTCTTGCCGGCGGCGTATTGCTGCATGATCTGGCGCAGGTAGATGCTGTTGCAGGTGAGGGTGTTGGCCAGCACTTTGTTCAAGCGCCGACCCTGCCAGTCCGGCAGAAACAGGAACACCGCCAGTCCCGCGATCAGGCTGCCGAGCAAGGTATCGAACAGCCTCGGCACAAACAGCCCGTAGCCATCGCCGACCTGGTTGAAGCAGAACAGCACCATGATCGTGATCGCGGCGGTGGCCACGGTGTAGCGGGTGGTGCGGTTGGTAAAGAACACCACGCCGGCGGCGATGGCGAAGCACGACTGCACCAGCGGATTCGGGAACAGATCGAACAGCGCCCAGGCAATCGTCAGGCCGATCGCCGTGCCGAAAATCCGCTGGCCGAGTTTGCGCCGGGTGGCGCCGTAGTTCGGTTGGCAGACGAACAGCGTGGTGAGGATGATCCAGTAACCCTGCGACGGGTGAATCAGGTGCACCATGCCGTAGCCGATGCTCAACGCCAGCGGCAAACGCAGGGCGTGGCGGAACAGCAGCGAGGTCGGCGTCAGCTGCGTGCGCAGACGAATCCACACGTCCTTGAAGTTGCGCGGCGAGCGGTCGAGCAGGCTGCTGTCGGTGGCATCGGCCAGGGCATCGGGGTTGCTGGCATCGCTGAGCAAACGGTCGAGGGTGCCGAGGTTGGCCGCCAGTGCCCGCAGTGAGCGGAGCAGGCCACGCCAGGCCGGGTTGCTCTGAATGCGCAGGTGTTCGAGGGAAGCATGCAGGTCGCTCAGGGCTTCGGCGAAACTCGCGTCGTAGGTGAACGGCTGGCGCATCTGGATCGATTCGGCCAGCGCCCGACAGGCCTTGCCTTGCTGGCGCAGCAGGCGCTGGCAGCGGAACAAGACATCGCTGTGGAAGAACGCATCGGCCAGGGCGTTGTAGGGATAGTGCGAAGAGCTGGCGCGTTCGTGAATGTCTTGCGCCAGGAAGTACAGCTTCAGGTAACGGCTGACTTTCGAGCCCGGACGACCGTTGCCGACCCGGTGCAGGATGATTTCCTTGGCGCTGTTCAGGGCTGCGACGACCCGGCCATTCTGCTGGGCCAGTTCCAGTCGCCGCGCCTCTACGTCCATCTGACGGATCGGCTCGAACAGCGAGGATTTCAGCTTCAGGTAATAGCCGAGTTCGCGGAACAACCGCGCCAGACTCTGCTGCACCGGCTGGTTGGAAAACATCGCCTGCCACAGCACCGACAGCAGGCCGTACCACGCGGCACCGGCCACCAGCAGCATCGGCTCATGCCAGAAATCCGTGACCGCGCCACCGCGCTGATCCACGCCGATCATGGTGTAGACGGAAAGAATCAGCGTCGCCGAAGCAATCGCCCCGTAACGTTCGCCGAGCGCACCGAGCATGGTCAGGCCGAAGCTGGCCAGTGCCAAAGCGATGACGAAAACGATGGGGTAGGGGAACAGCAATTCCACGGACAGCGCCGCGACGCTGAAACACACCAGCGTCACTGCCAGTGCGTTGAGACGGCCCTGCCAACTGTCGTCGGTCTCGGCCAGGGCGCTGGCGATGATCCCGAGGAACAACGGGATCAGCAGCCCCATTTCATCCTGATACCAGCACAGCGCCATGCTGCCGGTCAGGGCGATGAACACCCGCACGCTGTAGCTGAATTTATCCAGCGCCCACAGGCGCCGCAAAGACTGACGAAACGAGGTCGAGGACATGAAGTGCGAAGGCCTTCCGAGGCGATGCCGCTAAATTGAGCCAGTAATGACGCCGACGCAATGGCGCCGATCACATCTGACAGCAAAAAGTGTTCCGCACGGCCTTCGAATCAGACGTATTGCGCCGCCGCGTAACCCGATGCCCACGCCCACTGGAAGTTGAATCCGCCCAGATGTCCGGTGACATCCAGCACTTCGCCTACGAAGTAGAGGCCCGGGCTTTTCAGCGATTCCATGGTCTTGGACGAAACTTCGCGGGTGTCGACGCCACCCAGCGTCACTTCGGCGGTGCGATAGCCCTCGGTGCCGGCCGGGACGACTTTCCAGCTGCCGAGCTTCTCGGCGATGTCCGCCAGTTCGGCGTGGGTGTACTGCTTCATCGGTTTGGAGACAAACCAGTTGTCCGCCAGCAGGTTGGCCATCTTCTTGGTGAAGATTTCACCGAGCAGGGTTTTCAGCTCGCTGTTCGGACGCTCGGCGGTTTGCTGTTGCAGCCAGTTCGCGGCGTCATGATCGGGCAGCAGGTTGATTTCGACCGTGTCGCCCGGCTCCCAGAACGAGGAAATCTGCAGAATCGCCGGGCCACTGAGGCCGCGGTGAGTGAACAGGATGTTCTCGCGAAAACTCTGGTCGTTGCAGCTGACCAGACAATCCACCGAGGTGCCGGACAGTTCGGTGCACAAGTCCTTGAGCTGATCGGTGATGGTGAACGGCACCAGACCGGCGCGGGTCGGCAGCAGTTCATGGCCGAACTGTTTGGCGACCTGATATCCGAAACCGGTCGCGCCCAGCGTCGGGATCGACAGCCCGCCGGTGGCGATCACCAGCGACTGGCACTGGATCTGGCCGAGGGTGGTGTCGAGCAGGTAACCGCCCTCGACTTTCTCGATGGTCTGGATCGAGGTGTCGAGGTGCAGGTTGACGCCGACCTGATCGCACTCGTCCAGCAGCATGCCGAGGATGTCGCTGGATTTGTTATCGCAGAACAGTTGGCCGAGTTTCTTCTCGTGATACGGCACGCCGTGTTTGGCAACCATGCCGATGAAATCCCACTGGGTGTAGCGGGCCAGCGCGGATTTGCAGAAGTGCGCATTCTGCGAGAGAAAATTGCTCGGTTCGGTGTACATGTTGGTGAAGTTGCAGCGCCCACCGCCGGACATCAGGATTTTCTTGCCGGCCTTGTTCGCGTGGTCGAGCAGCAGCACCTGACGCCCGCGCCCGGCGGCGGTCAGTGCACACATCAACCCTGCGGCGCCAGCGCCAATGATCACGACTTCGGTAGAGCGCAAAACGGTGTCCTCACACAATGATCACGTAGATCGTTCCCACGCTCTGCGTGGGAATGCCGCCATGGACGCTCTGCGTCCGCTTTTGAATCGTGACGCGGAGCGTCACAGGATGCATTCCCACGCAGAGCGTGGGAACGATCAGGTCAGAGGATGCGAACGCGCAGCGAACGACCCTTGATCTTGCCGTTGTTCAAGCGCTGCAGCGCCTGCATGACCACGGTGCGTTCAACAGCCACATAGGACTGGAAGTCGAAGATCGCGATCTTGCCGACCTGGGCGCCCGGAATGCCGGCCTCACCGGTCAGTGCGCCGAGAATGTCGCCCGGACGCACCTTGTCCTTGCGCCCGCCAGCGATGCACAGCGTGCTCATCGGCGGTTGCAGCGGGGCACCGCCCTGGGACTTGAGGTTATCCACCTGATCCCAGTTCAGCGGGGTTTTCTGCAGTTGTTCGATGGCTTGCGCGCGGTGGGCTTCGGACGGCGCCACCAGGCTGACCGCGATGCCTTTCTCGCCGGCACGACCGGTACGGCCGACGCGGTGAATGTGAATTTCCGAGTCGCGGGCCAGTTCGACGTTGATCACCATGTCCAGTGCATCGATGTCCAGACCACGGGCGGCAACGTCGGTGGCAACCAATACCGAAGTGCTGCGGTTGGCGAACATCGCCAGCACCTGATCGCGGTCACGCTGTTCCAGATCGCCGTGCAGGCCGACGGCGGAAATGCCTTTGGAGGTCAGGTGATCGACGGTTTCCTGCACCTGCTGCTTGGTGAAGCAGAACGCCACGGTGGAGGCCGGACGGAAGTGATGCAGGACCTTGGTCACCGCGCTCATGCGCTCTTCCGGGGAAATCTCGTAGAAGCGCTGTTCGATCTGGGTGTCGTCGTGGAACGCTTCGGCCTTGACCGTTTGCGGGTCGCGCATGAACTTCGACGCCAGCTGCTTGATGCCCACCGGGTAGGTGGCCGAGAACAGCAGGGTCTGACGGCGGGCCGGGGTCTGTTCGATGATGTCTTCGATGGCGTCGTAGAAACCCATGTCGAGCATGCGGTCAGCTTCGTCGAGGATCAGCGTGTTGAGGCCGTCGAGAACCAGCGAACCCTTGCGCAGGTGCTGCTGGATGCGGCCCGGCGTACCGACGATGATGTGCGCGCCGTGCTCCAGCGAGCCGATCTGCGGGCCGAAGGATACGCCGCCGCACAGGGTCAGGACCTTGATGTTGTCTTCGGCGCGGGCCAGACGACGGATTTCCTTGGCGACCTGGTCGGCCAGCTCGCGGGTCGGGCAGATCACCAGTGCCTGGCAACCGAAGTAGCGCGGATTGATCGGGTTCAGCAGGCCGATGCCGAACGCGGCGGTCTTGCCGCTGCCGGTCTTGGCCTGGGCGATCAGGTCCATCCCCTTGAGGATCACCGGCAAGCTCTGCGCCTGGATCGGCGTCATCTGGGCATAACCGAGGGAGTCGAGGTTAGCCAGCATGGCGGCGGACAGCGGCAAAGTATTAAAAGCGGTGGCGATGGTGGTCACGGGACTGGCCTGCAAAACAAAATGTCGCGCAGTGTAGCAGCCTCTGGCCACTTTCCTCGAAAGTTCTGGACGAACGCAAAGCCTGTGACGAGGGCCGGTCCCCTCGCCACGCAGACCCCGGTCAATGCTCGATGTGTTCCTCCCGGCGCTTGGCGCGCCGTCCGTCCTCTTTCGAGAGCTGCGAGAAAATCGTCGCCGCCAGCATCGCCATGATCCCGACGGTCACGAACGTGAGCTGGAAAGCGCCCAATACGGTCTCGACGCCATCGTTGCCGATCTCCGCCGTAAAGCCGCCGAGCAGCGCACCGGCACACGCCACGCCAAGGCTCAGCGACAACTGCGCCACCACCGACAGCAAACTGTTGCCGCTGCTGGCGCTGGCGTCGTCGAGGTCGATCAGGGTCACGGTGTTCATCGCGGTGAATTGCAGCGAGTTGATCGCCCCGAGAACCGCCAGCAGGCACAGCAGCAGCCAGTACGGCGTCTGCTCGCTGACCAGACCCATGCTCGCCAGCATGATCCCCAGAAACAGCGTGTTGCCGGTCAGCACGATGCGATAGCCCAGACGCTCGATCAGCGGCCGCGCGCCCCACTTGGCGACCATCGCCGCAGCCGCCAGCGGCAGCATGCTCATCCCGGCCTGGGACGGCGAATAACCCAGCGCCACTTGCAGCAGCAACGGCACCAGAAACGGCAGGGCGCCGCTGCCCAATCGGGCGAACAGGTTGCCGAGGATGCCGACCGCGAAGGTGCGGGTCTTGAACAGCGACGGCGCGAACAGCGGGTTTTCAATGTGCCCGGCGCGCAACCAGTACGCTGCCAGACACGCCATGCCGCCGAACAGCAACAGCATCACCCGTAGGTGCGGCAGGTGCAGTTCGCCGAGGCCTTCCATGGCGATGGTGATCAGTACCATCGCCGCGCCGAACAGCAGGAACCCCAGGCTATCGAAACGCGTGCGCTCGGTACCGCGCAGGTCGGGGATGAACTTCCACACCGCATAGCAACCGATGACGCCGACCGGCAGGTTGATCAGGAAGATCCAGTGCCACGTCAGGTATTCCACCATCCAGCCGCCCATGGTCGGGCCGATCAGCGGGCCGAGCAGGCCGGGAATGGTGATGAAGCCCATGATCCGCACCAGTTCCGAGCGCGGGTAGGCGCGCAGCACCACCAAACGTCCGACCGGCAGCATCAGGGCACCGCCGAGGCCCTGGATCACGCGCGCGCCGATCAGCATGCTCAGGCTGCTCGACAAGGCGCAGAGCAGCGAGCCCAGGCTGAACAGCAGGATCGCGCCGAAGAAGATTTTCTTGGTGCCGAAGCGGTCGGCGATCCAGCCCGACGCCGGGATCAGCAAGGCCACGGTGAGCATGTAGGCGATGATCACGCCCTGCATGCGCAGCGGGTCTTCGGCCAGGTCCCGGGCCATGGCCGGCAGGGCGGTGTTGAGGATGGTCCCGTCGAGGGACTGCATGAAGAAAGCGATGGCGACGACCCATGGCAACCAGCGGGCGGTGATGGCGTCGAGAGGCGGGCGGTTGGGCATGGAACCTCTTGTGGGTTGTTGGATGATCGTTCCCACGTCGAACCGTCCGCGTGGGAATGCCGCCATGGACGCTGTGCGTCCGCTGTAAAGTGACGCGGAGCGTCACGGGATGCATTCCCACGCAGAGCGTGGGAACGATCAGGTCCGGGATTTACAGGGTCAAGGTCAATCGGCTCACCAGCGCCCCCGGCAACAACGCCGACGAGGTATTGCGCTGGCTATAGGTGCTCGCCGACAGCAGCAACTCACGCTCGGCAGTCAACGCTTCCAGCTGCGAACCCAGCAGGCTGTAGGCGCTGTCGTCGAAACGCATGGTGCTGACCGGCGCCTGAATCTCGCCGTTTTCCACCCAGAATGTGGCAAACCGGGTCATGCCGGTCAGGCGCGCCGCCGGTTGATCCGAGAAGTTCAGGTACCAAAGGTTGCTGATATACAACCCGGTGCCCAACTGCTTGAGGATCTCGTCCTGGGACAAGTCGCCGGCGGCCATGTTCAGCGCGCTGGGCGATTCACCGCCGCCGGCGCCGTTGGCGGTGAGGCCGTATTCGGCTGCGCTGCGCGAGCCGACCAGTTGCTCGCCGGCCTGGCCTTCGATGATCAGCCGCAGATCGCTGCGCGGGTAACCCTCGCCGGAAAACGCCGGACTCAGCGAACCACTGACTTTTTCGTCGAGGGACACCAGCGGGCTGAACGCCTGATCGCCGGCATACAGCTTCTGCAACGGGCTGCTCTTGCTGGCAATCGACTGCGCCGAGAAACCGCCCCAGCACAACATGCCCATGATTTCTTCCAGCGCCGCCGGTGCCAGATAGGCGCGGTACTGGCCGGGCGGCAAGGTGCGCAGCGGTCGACCGAGAAACTCGAGTTGCTCGCGGGCCTGCTGGAAGCGGCGGGCGAAGTCTTCGCTGTTCCAGTCATGTCCGGCGTAGCTGGCCTTCACCGCTTCGCCGTTCTCGTGGAACAGGCTGAAGTCGAAGTTGAAGCTGTTGGCCTGATGCCAGCCGAATGCGCCGGAAGAACTGGCGAAGCCACGGCTGATGGGGCCAGCAGCGTAGAAACCGACCAGATCCAGACCTTCGGCCGCTTGAGCGATTTCAGCGACAACTTGCTCGGTGTCCGGCAGCGGATGCTCCTGCACATTCTTGCTCTGCCAGCCGTTGTGGTTGAGCAACAGGTACGGATCCTGCGGCAGCAGCGGCAGGGTTTCACGCAGCTGTTGCAGGCCTTCGGCAAGGCGTTGCAGGTCGGCTTCCTGATCGCCGGACAAGGTGATCTGCAGGTCGGCATGGCGACCGTCGTCGATCAGTTTCAGACCGATACCGGCTTGCTGAACTTGCCCGGCCTGACGCACCTTGGCGTGGTTGAAGCGCACGAAGGCCGATGATTCGGCGTCGTAACTCAGGGTGAACTGTTCCGGCTCGCGCACGGCATCGCGCAGCCAGTTGACCAGCAGCTTGAACGCCTCGGACTGGCTCTTGGAAATACTCATCAGGCGTCTCCCCCAAACACATCAACATTGCTGAACACGCAGGCCGGTGAAGCGTGGCCGACGCGGATCACCTGGTTCGGTTCGCCCTTGCCGCAGTTCGGCGTGCCCAGCACCTGGGTGGTGGCGGCGTTGCCGACGGCGCGCAGACTCTTCCAGAAGTGCGCGGAAATGCCCCGGTAGTTCGGGTTTTTCACCACGCCCTTGAGTTCGCCGTTTTCAATCAACTGGCCCCATTCGCAGCCGAACTGGAATTTGTTGCGTGCATCGTCGATCGACCATGAGCGGTTGGTGCTCATCAGAATGCCGTTTTCGATACCGCCAATCAGTTGCTCCAGTGGCTGGTCGCCCGGCTCGATGTTGAGGTTGGCCATGCGGTCGATCGGCGGTCGGTTCCAGCTGCAGGCGCGGCTGTTGGCAACGCCGTCCAGACCTGCGCGGAACTGTGACAGGGCTCCGCCCAATGGCCGGACCAGCAGGCCTTCGCGAATCAGGAATTGTTTGCTGGCCTTGGAGCCGTCGTCATCGTGACCGTAACTCGCCAGTTCTTCGGGAATGCCCGGATCGAACGTCACGTTGAGCAGTTTCGAGCCGTATTGCAGGCTGCCGAAATCCGCGGCTTTGACGAAACTGGTGCCGGCGTAATTGCGCTCGTCGCCGAGAATCCGGTCGAGCTCCAGCGGGTGGCCGATGGATTCGTGGATCTGCAGCATCATCTGGTCGGGCATCAGCAGCAGGTCGCGCGGGCCTTGCGGGGTGTTCGGCGCGAGCAGCAATTGCAGCGCCTGATCGGCGACTTGCGGACCGGCGCCAATCAGTCCGCAGCGGCTGATCACGTCGGCGCCGCCCTGCTGACCGAAGTTCTCGCGGCCGAGGCTACGGGTCTGGCTGTCGTTGCCGTCGTAGGCGGTGACGTCCAGGCTCGGGTAGACGAAGCGTTGGGCCTGGCGCAATTCGGCGCCGGCGCTGCTCAGGTAGATCTGTTCGACGTGGGTGATGCCGATGCTCACTTGCCAATTCACCAGGCGCTCATCCCTTGGCACCGAGGCGGATTCCGCGCCGAGCAGCTCGAAGCATTCGCTCAGGGACGGGAAGGGTTGCTCCAGATTGGGTGAAAAGTAATCGGCGCGGTCGCTGGAAACCGGCTGCTGGCTCAGGTCGAGCAGGGCGTGCGGTTTGATCCGCCGGGCCTGCTGTTCGGCGCGCTCGAGGGCGGCTTGCAGGCCTTGTTGCGACAGGTCATTGGTCGCGGCGTAGGCTTCGACGCCGTTGATGCGAACGGTGAGCATCGCGCCTTCGTCGCGGCTCAGGCTCGGCGGTTCGGCGACGTTCTTGCGCACCGACAGGTACTGGCCGGACTCGCGCACATACCGCAAGGAAAAAAACTCGGCGCCCGTGCGCAAGGCAGCGAAGCGCTGCTTGAGCTGGGGGTGGAAATCGAACATCAGGGAACCTCCTTGTCATGGGAGCAGCGGCGAAGCGGATTCGGCGGGGAGGGATGAAGCGATCAGGCGAGGACTAGAGTAGGCCTGCGTGGGGTGTAGGATCAAGTGAAGAGGGGGTGTAGGGGGATTTACTCTGATAACAGCAGATCGTTCCCATGCTCCGCGTGGGAACGCCGCCATGGACGCTCCGCGTCCGCTGTGTGACGCGGAGCGTCACGGGATGCATTCCCACGCAGACGGTTCGACGCCTCGACGTGGGAACGATCCGAAGAGGTATTACGGCTTACTGAGCAACAGCACTCAAATCACGCATCGGCTTGCCTTTCACCGGCGCATCGCCAGCGACGTAGTACGGCGCGTTGCTGCGCGGCAGCGGCTGGCGGCCACGGATCTTGTCGGCGATTTTCTCGGCCATCATGATCGTCGGTGCGTTCAGGTTGCCGGTGGTGATGATCGGCATGATCGAGGCATCGACCACACGCAGTCCCTGCATGCCATGCACGCGGCCTTCGCCATCCACTACGGCCATGTCGTCGGTGCCCATCTTGCACGAGCAGGACGGGTGGAACGCGGTTTCTGCGTGCTCGCGGATGAACTTGTCCAACTGCTCATCGGTTTGCACTTCGATGCCCGGGCTGATTTCACGGCCACGGAACGCGTCCAGTGCAGGCTGTTGCATGATTTCACGGGTCAGGCGGATGCCGTCGCGGAATTCCTGCCAGTCCTGCTCGGTGGCCATGTAGTTGAACAGGATGCTCGGGTGCTGGCGCGGATCCTTGGATTTGACCTGGATGCGACCGCGGCTCGGCGAACGCATGGAACCCATGTGCGCCTGGAAGCCGTGCTCTTTCACACCGTTGCTGCCGTTGTAGTTAATCGCCACTGGCAGGAAGTGGTACTGGATGTTCGGCCACTCGAATTCCGGACGGGTACGGATGAAACCGCCGGCTTCGAACTGGTTGCTGGCGCCGATGCCGGTGCCGTTGAACAGCCACTCGGCACCGATGGCCGGCTGGTTGTACCAGAGCAGCGACGGGTACAGCGAAACTGGTTGGGTGCAGGCGTATTGCAGGTACAGCTCGAGGTGATCCTGCAGGTTTTCGCCAACGCCCGGCAGATCGTGAACGACCGGGATGTCGAGGCTTTCCAGCAGTTTCGCCGGGCCGACGCCGGAGCGTTGCAGCAGTTGCGGCGAGGCGATCGCGCCGGAGCAGACGATGACTTCCTTGCGGGCGCGGGCTTCGACGCGCTCTTCAGCCGCGCCGACCAGGTAACGCACGCCAACGGCACGCTTGCCTTCGAACAGAACCTTGTCGGTCAGGGCGTGAGTGACGATGGTCAGGGTCGAACGCTTCTTGGCCACGTCCAGGTAACCGCGGGCGGTGGAAGCACGACGGCCGTTCGGCGTCACGGTGCGGTCCATCGGGCCGAAGCCTTCCTGCTGGTAGCCGTTGAGGTCTTCGGTGCGCGGGTAACCGGCCTGTACGCCAGCTTCGACCATGGCGTGGAACAGCGGGTTGTTGCCCGCCTTCGGCGTGGTCACGCTGACCGGGCCGTCGCCACCGTGGTAGTCGTTCGGGCCGATGTCGCGGGTTTCCGCTTTGCGGAAATACGGCAGGCAATCGAGGTACGACCAGTCTTCCAGGCCTGGCAGTTTCGCCCAGCCGTCGTAGTCCATCGCGTTGCCACGGATGTAGCACATGCCGTTGATCAGCGAGGAACCGCCGAGGCCCTTGCCGCGACCGCATTCCATCCGGCGACCGTCCATGTGTGGCTCTGGATCGGTTTCGTACGCCCAGTTGTAGCGACGGCCTTGCAGCGGGAATGCCAGAGCGGCCGGCATCTGCGTGCGGAAATCGAGACGGTAGTCCGGGCCGCCGGCTTCAAGCAGCAGGACGGTGACGCCTTCGTCTTCAGTCAGACGGGTCGCCAGGGTGTTACCGGCAGAGCCGGCACCGACGATGATGTAATCGAATTCTTGGGACATAGGTCCTCCGGGAGTTTCAAGCTGCAAGCTTCAAGCTGCAAGAGAGCAGCGAGCGGTGCTGAGATAGAGCGGCAAACCAAGCTGCTTTTACTTGCAGCTTGAAGCTTGCCGCTTGTCGCTGGATCAGCTGATCAAAATACCGAAACGTACTCGCCCAGCTCGACTTGCACGGACTTGATGCGCGTGAAGTTATTGAGAGAGCTGATCCCGTTCTCACGGCCGACGCCCGACTGCTTGTAACCGCCAACCGGCATTTTTGCGTCGGACTCGCCCCAGGCGTTGATCCAGCAGATACCGGCTTCCAGTTGATGAATCACGCGGTGGGCGCGGTTCAGGTCGCGGGTGACGATACCGGCGGCCAGGCCGAAGTCGGTGTCGTTGGCGCGGCGGATCACTTCTTCTTCGGTTTCGTAGCTCAGGATCGCCATCACCGGGCCGAAGATTTCTTCACGGACGATGGTCATGTCGTCGGTGCAGTCGGTGAACACGGTCGGGGCCACGAACGCGCCTTTGGCGAATTCGCCGTCGGTCAGACGCTCGCCGCCGCACAGAACGCGGGCGCCTTCTTCTTTACCCTTGGCGATGTAGCCCAGCACACTTTCCATGTGCGGGAAGCTGACCAGCGGGCCGAAGTTGGTGTTTTCGTCTTCCGGGTTGCCAACGCGGATGCGCGCAACACGCTCGACGATCTTGGCTTCGAAAGCGGCTTTCAGGTGGCTCGGCACGAACACGCGAGTGCCGTTGGTGCAGACCTGACCGGAGCTGTAGAAGTTGGCCATCATGGCGGTGTCGGCGGCGCGATCCAGGTCGGCGTCGTCGCAGATGATCAGCGGGGACTTGCCGCCCAGTTCCATGGTCACGTCTTTGAGCGACGAAGCCGAAGCGCTGGCCATGACCTTCTTGCCGGTGTCGGTGCCGCCGGTGAAGGAGATCTTCTCGATGCGCGGGTGCTCGGTCAGCCAGGTGCCGACTTCACGGCCGCTGCCGGTCAGAACGTTGAACACGCCATTCGGAACGCCGGCTTCGGTGTAGATTTCGGCCAGTTTCAGGGTGGTCAGCGAGGTGACTTCGCTTGGCTTGAAGATCATCGCGTTACCGGCCGCCAGGGCTGGCGCGGATTTCCACAGGGCGATCTGGATCGGGTAGTTCCACGCGCCGATACCGGCGACAACGCCCAGCGGCTCGCGACGGGTGTAGACGAAGGAAGTGTCACGCAGCGGGATCTGTTCGCCTTCGATGGCGGGCACCAGGCCTGCGTAGTATTCCAGCACGTCGGCGCCGGTGACGATGTCGACGTACTTGGTTTCGGAGAAGGCTTTACCGGTGTCCAGGGTTTCCAGGGCAGCCAGTTCATCGTTGCGCTCGCGCAGGATGTCGACGGCGCGACGCAGGATGCGCGAACGCTCCATGGCGGTCATCGCGGCCCAGATTTTCTGGCCCTTTTCGGCGCTGACCACAGCACGCTCGACGTCTTCCTTGGTCGCGCGTTGCACCAGTGCGAGGACTTCACCGTTAGCCGGGTTGATGGCTTCGAAGGTGGCATCGCTGCCGGCGTCGGAGTACGCGCCATCGATGTAGAGTTTTTGCAGTTCGAAACGGGCCATAGTGTCCTCGCAAGTGCATTAGTGGTTGGCGTTGGTCACCGGGTGAGCCATATAGCTGTGGCATCGCTGGTCGGTGACAGTTCAGGGGCCGAGCGTTTTCTCTGTGCTCTAGCTCACCTGCTTGGCCAATTGGAAATCCATGTATTCGTAAGCGATCTGTTGCGCCTGCGCAGTGTCGAAAGCGTCTCCCGACAGCGCGCCGCGCAACCACAAGCCGTCGATCAGAGCTGCCAGTCCACGGGCGGCGGTGCGCGCATCTTCAAGCGGCAACACACGGCGGAACTCGCAGCACAGGTTGGAATACAGACGGTGATCGTTGATCCGCTGCAACCTGTGCAAAGACGGCTGGTGCATGCTGGTGGCCCAGAAGGCCAGCCAGGTTTTCATTGCCGGGCCATTGACCTGGCTGGCGTCGAAGTTGCCTTCGATGATCACCTGCAGATGCGCCCGAGGGCTGTTGTCTGCCAGCGCCTGACGGCGCGCGGTGACGCTCTCGCTGAGGACGCTCATCAGATACCGCATCGTGGCGGCGATCAGGCCATTCTTGTCCTGAAAATAGTGACTGATGATGCCATTCGAGACACCGGCCAAACGGGCGATCAGCGCAATGCTGGCGTCCCCCATTCCGACCTGATCAACCGCCTGCAATGTGGCTTCGATCAGTTGTTGGCGGCGGATGGGTTGCATACCGACCTTGGGCATCTTGCACATCTCCTTAGGCCTTCCGACGGGCGAATGACGCCTATCGGATTGAGGGCCAGTCTATTTTGTTTTGATTGAACGTTCAATCAACAAAGAATAAGATCTGCGACAAATCGTCGCTGCCTACAGAATTTTCTTACGTGTAAGTGGCGATAAAACCGACATCCGAAAAGGCTCGAAACCTGCGCGCGGCAAGGCGCGGTTCGACGTTCGACGGACGTGTTGAATGGGCAAGACGCTCAAGGCCAGGTTTCGGATGAACGTCCATGCCTCGGCCACGACGGCGATTCGCGATGCCATCTCTGCAGGTTCGGGCTTTTTTCGGGGTGTCTTTATATCACCCGCCGGTCGGCTGCCAACTAACCGATTGGTCGGGTTCCGTGTTGCCTTGTGTTCTTCTCTCGCACTGCCTGGAGCATTTGTGCCATGAGTTCTGCCTCGCTTATAAAGACCCCGCCCGAGAAGGTGACGGTCAACGGTTGGGTGTTTTACACCTCTACCGCGCTGATTCTGTTGTTGACCGCCATTCTGATCATCGCCCCGCAAGAGGCCGGCAGAATGCTGGGAGTGGCTCAGGCCTGGTTGTCCCGCAGCTTCGGCTGGTACTACATGGTGGTGATCGCCGCTTACCTGGTGTTTGTGGTGGGCCTGGCGTTTTCCTCGTACGGCAAACTCAAACTGGGCAGCAAGGACGACACCCCGGATTTCAGCTACGGCGCCTGGGCCGGGATGCTGTTCTCGTCGGGTATCGGTATTTCGCTGCTGTACTTCGGCGCCTCCGAGCCGCTGGATCACTACTTCAATCCGCCGGAAGGCGCGTCCGCTACCAACATGGCGGCACGTCAGGCTGTTCAGCTGACTTTCCTGCACTGGGGCCTGCACGGCTGGGCGATCTACGCACTGGTCGGTCTGGCCGTGGCCTATTTCGCTTACCGTCATAACCAGCCGCTGGCCCTGCGTTCGGCGCTGTATCCGCTGGTGGGCGAGCGTTGGGTCAAGGGCGCTGCCGGTCATGCGGTAGACGGTTTCGGCATGTTCGTGACCCTGCTGGGTCTGGTGACCAACCTGGGGATCGGCTCGCTGCAAGTGTCCTCGGGCCTGGAAAACCTGTTCGGCATGGAACACAGCAACACCAATCTGCTGATCGTGATCATCGTGATGAGCACCGTGGCCACCATCGCTGCCGTGTCCGGTGTGGAAAACGGCATCCGTCGTCTGTCCAACCTCAACATCATCCTGTTCAGCGGCCTGCTGATTTTCGTCCTGCTGTTCGGCCCGACCCTGCACCTGCTCAACGGCTTCGTGCAGAACATCGGCGACTACCTCAACGGCGTGGTGCTGAAGACTTTCGACCTGTACGTCTATGAAGGCGACAGCGAGAAGTCCGACCGCTGGCTGGGTCTGTGGACGCTGTTCTACTGGGCGTGGTGGATTTCCTGGGCCCCATTCGTCGGCATGTTCATCGCGCGTATTTCCCGTGGTCGTACCGTGCGTGAACTGGTGGCTGGCGTGCTGCTGATTCCGCTGGGTTTCACCCTGGCGTGGCTGTCGATCTTCGGTAACTCGGCGCTGGATCTGGTGATGAACCAGGGCGCGGTGGAACTCGGCAAGACGGCGCTGGAACAGCCGTCGATGGCGATCTATCAGTTGCTTGAACACTACCCGGCGTCGAAAGTCGTGATCGGCGTGTCGATCTTCGTTGGTTTCGTGCTGTTCCTGACACCGGCCGACTCCGGCGCGGTGATGATGGCGAACCTGTCCTGCAAGGGCGGCAACGTCGACGAAGACGCTCCGCACTGGTTGCGGATCTTCTGGTCGGTCGTGATCACCCTGGTGACCATCGGCCTGCTGTTCGCCGGTAACTTCGAAGCCATGCAGACCATGGTGGTGCTGGCCGGTCTGCCGTTCTCGGTGGTGCTGGTGTGCTTCATGTTCGGCTTGCACAAGGCGATGCGCCAGGACATGCAGATCGAACAGGAGCAGGCGCAACTGGCTGAACGCGGTCGTCGTGGTTTCAGCGAGCGCCTGACCCAGCTGGACCTGCAACCGAGCCAGTCGGTGGTGCAGCGCTTCATGGATAAACATGTCAGCCCGGCGCTGGAAGATGCCGCGGCGCAAATGCGTGCCCAGGGTCTGGAAGTGCAGACGCTGCTGGGCAAATCCAAGCGCTGCATGGGCGTGCGGGTCGAGATGGAAGAGGGCAACCCTTTTGTCTACGAAGTGAGCCTTGACGGCTATCTGGCGACCCCGAGCGAATCGGTCCAGTCCGATGAAGCTCGCCAGCGTTTCTACCGCGCCGAGGTGTACCTGCACAACGGCAGCCAGGACTACGACCTGATGGGCTTCACACAGGATCAGATCACGCGCGATGTGCTCGATCAGTTTGAAAGCCATCGGCAGCTCCTTGGCCGGGTCTATAGCTGAGTTGTGAAGTGATCTTTCCTGCACGTTGTGCGGGAATACAAAGGGGCTCAAGTTGAGCCCCTTTTTTGTGTCTGATCGTTCCCACGCTCTGCGTGGGAATGCCTCAACGGACGCTCCGCGTTCGGCTTTTGATTTGGGACGCGGAGCGTCCCGGGCTGCATTCCCACGCGGACGGTTCGACGCCTCGACGTGGGAACGATCACGCCGCGATCCTCTCGCGGCGTTTTTGTGTCTGCTCTCTTTACCCCAGGTTCTTCCCGAGCAGCGCGTGATACAGCTCGCTGTCGCCGAGAATCCCCACCACATGATTGTTGTCGTGCAGCACCAGTTTGTTGCCGGTCTGGTAACGGATCTGCAACGCGTCGCGCATGCCGATGTTCGAGTCCACCAGCGTCGGTTTGCGCTCCAGGCCTTCCACGGCTTGCCCTGGTGCCCAGTTCTGCAGGTTCAGCACCGAACCGTTCTGCCGCGCACCCTTGATGGTGTTGCCTTCGGCCAGATCCAGCCACGAATCGCCGCCCGGATCCAGGCACACCGAACCGTTGATGCGTTTGCAATTGTCCAGGGTGCGCATCAGGCTGCGACCGCACAGCACGTTCAGCGGGTTGGTGTGGGCGACGAAGGTGCGCACGTAATCGTCCGCCGGGTTGAGCACGATCTCCTCCGGCACGCTGTACTGGATGATCCGGCCGTCCTTCATGATCGCGATGCGGCTACCGAGTTTCAGCGCCTCGTCGAGGTCGTGGCTCACGAACACGATGGTCTTGCTCAGCTTGCGTTGCAGTTCCAGCAGTTCATCCTGCAGACCCTGACGGATCAGCGGGTCGAGGGCCGAGAACGGTTCGTCCATCAGCAGAATGTCGGCGTCCATCGCCAGCGCGCGGGCCAGGCCGACACGCTGCTGCATGCCGCCGGAAAGCTCGTCGGGCTTCTTGTTGCGCCATTGGGTCAGGCCAACCAGTTCGAGTTTGTCATCGACCAGTTTGCGCCGTTCCTTCTCCGGACGACCCTGCATTTCCAGACCGAAACTGATGTTCTCGCGCACCGTCAGCCAGGGCATCAGGGCGAACTTCTGGAACACCATCGCGATGCGTTTGGTGCGCATCATTTTCAGCTCGGCCGGGGAGCAGGAAGCGATGTCGATCTGCTTGCCTTCATGTTCGACGAACAGCTTGCCGCGGCTCACGGTGTTGAGGCCGTTGATGCAGCGCAGCAGGCTCGACTTGCCGGAGCCGGAGAGGCCCATCAGCACGCAGATCTCGCCTTTGTTGATGTCCAGGCTGGCCTTTTCAACGCCAACGATCTGCCCGGTCTTTTTCAGGATTTCACTGCGGGTCAAGCCTTGATCGAGAAGTTTCAGTGCTTCGCGCGGATCTTTGGTGAAGATCACGTCAACGTTATCGAAGCGAATTATGCTCATGCGTCACCCCCTGCTTTGGCGTCGGGTTGTTTGCAGATACGGTCGAGCATGATCGCCAGCAGTACGATCGCCAGGCCCGCTTCGAAGCCCAGGGCGATATCAGCAGTGTTCAGTGCGTTGACCACCGGTTTGCCGAGTCCGTCGGCGCCCACCAGTGCCGCGATCACCACCATCGACAGCGACAGCATGATGCACTGGGTGATGCCGGCCGCGATGCTCGGCATGGCGTGAGGCAGTTCGATCCGTGAAAGCAGTTGGCGACGCGAGCAGCCGAAGGCCTTGCCGGCGTCCATCAGTTCTTGCGGGACATCGCGGATGCCCAGGTAGGTCAGGCGGATCGGCGCGGCGATGGCGAACACCACCGTCGAGATCAGGCCCGGCACCACACCCAGCCCGAAGAGGGTCAGGGTAGGAATGAGGTAAACGAAGGTCGGTACGGTCTGCATCAGATCGAGTACCGGCCTCATCAAAGTGTAGAACATCGGTTTGTGCGCGGCGACGATGCCCAGCGGCACGCCGATGACCACGCAGACCAGGGTCGCGAACATGACCTGGGCGAGGGTTTCCATGGTTTCCTGCCAGTACCCCAGGTTGAGGATCAGCAGGAAGGAGGCGACCACGAACGCGGTCAGGCCCCATTTGCGTTGAATGAAGTGGGCCAGCAGGGCGATGAGGCCGATCAGCACCAGCGGGTTGAACCAGGTCAGCGCAAACGTCACGCCGTGGATCATCGTTTCCAGTGTCACGGCGATTGCGTCGAAGGTGTTGGCGCCGTGTTGCGTCAACCATTCAACGAAGCCCGCGATGTACTGGCCTAAAGGGATTTTCTGATCAATCAGCATGGTAGTGAACGTCCGCATGCAAGGAAATAAACAGCCCGGACGGCGTGAGCCGTCCGGCATAAGCGATTACTGGGCAATCTTGGCTTTCACGGCCTCCAGGCCAGGTTTACCGTCAATGGTGGTCACGCCAGCGAGCCAGGTATCGAGCACCTGTGGATTCTTTTTCAGCCAGGCCTTGGCGGCCGCGTCAGGCTTCATCTTGTCGTCCAGGATGTTGCCCATCAGTTCGCTTTCCATGTCGACGGTGAACTCCAGGTTTTTCAGCAGCTGGCCAACGTTGCTGCATTCCTCGGCGTAGCCCTTGCGGGTGTTGGTCGCCACGGTGGCGGCGCCGAAATCCGGGCCGAAGAAGTCATCGCCGCCGGTCAGGTACTGAATCTTGAAGCGCTTGTTCATCGGGTGCGGCGCCCAGCCGAGGAACACCACGGCGGTGTCGCGTTTCTGCGCGCGGTCGACCTGCGACAGCATGCCCGCCTCGCTGGATTCGACTACCTTGAAGCCGGCGTCTTTCAGGCCGAAGGCGTTCTTGTCGATCATGCTCTGGATCAGACGGTTGCCGTCGTTGCCCGGCTCGATCCCGTAGATCTTGCCGTCGAGTTCCTTCTTGAATTTGGCGATGTCGGCGAAGTCGTGCAGACCCTTGTCATACAAAGCCTGGGGAACGGCGAGGGTGTACTTGGCGCCCTTGAGGTTGGTGCGCACGGTTTCCACGGTGCCGGCGTCGCGGTAGGCCTTGATGTCGTTTTCCATGGTCGGCATCCAGTTGCCGAGGAACACGTCCATGTTCTTGCCGTCGGCCAGCGACTTGTAGGTCACGGGTACGGAAATCATGGTGGTCTTGGTCTTGTAGCCGAGGGCGTTGAGCACGACGGAGGTGGTGGCGGTGGTTGCGGTGATGTCGGTCCAGCCGACATCGGAGAAGTTCACGGTACTGCACTGCGCCGGTTCTGCGGCTTGAGCCAGTAACGGCAGACTCAGCATGGCGGCCAACAACAACGACGGGGAACCTTTCATGAATGGACTCCTTGGTGTTTTTTTTGGCAGTGTTCCGATTGGACCACCGCACTTATGGGTTGCGGTTGGATGGCGTTCTGGAGACAGCTCTACCGCAGCGCCTTGCAATCGAGTCGATACGATCATGTACCAGTGAAAATCTGACGCCTACAGGGTGCGTCGTATCCAGTACAGGGATGGTCGCATCCAGTGTCAGTGACGTCGTTTACAGCTTTTTTCTGCCCTTTCTGGCCATCTGAACCGCATAAAAACGGCGAAAACACGGGCTGAAACCGGCACGGCGTTAGTGGGCATGAGTGCGTCGGTGTCAGACGCCGAGCGACCCGGGAAAAGCCTGATGATGCGGGCATTCCGGCGGATCGCAGCTTGAGCGTAGCAGCTCCGCCAGCGGGCGTTTCACGCCCCGGACCGGCACTTTCAGGAGCTCTGCAGCAATGGCTATCAGCGTTTTCGACCTGTTCAAAATCGGCATTGGCCCCTCCAGTTCCCACACCGTCGGGCCCATGCGCGCCGCCGCCCTGTTTGTCGAGTCATTGCGCGACAAACATTTGCTGGAGCAGGTGCGTCGCATCGAGGTGCAGCTGTTCGGTTCGCTGTCGGCCACCGGGGTCGGTCACGGCAGCGACAACGCGGTGATCATGGGCCTGATGGGCGAGTGGCCGGACGCGATCGACCCGTCGCAGATCGGCCCGCGGATCCAGGCCCTGCGCGAAACCCATACGCTGTTGCTCGACGGTCGTTTGTCGGTGCCCTTTATATGGGGCCGGGACATGCGCCTGATCGACGAGAACCTGCCGTTCCACCCCAACGCCATGACCCTGGTTGCCGAAGGCGATCACGGCGAGCTGCATCGCGACACCTACTATTCGGTCGGCGGCGGTTTTGTGGTGGACGAGGCGCAGGCCTCCAGCGGTGTGGTGGATCTGGATCGCACCGAGTTGCCTTACGATTTTTCCAGCGCGGTGGAATTGCTGGAACTGTGCAAGACCCACAACCTGCGCGTGGCCGAATTGATGATGGCCAACGAGAAGGTCTGGCGCAGCGAAGAAGAAATCCGCGCCGGCCTGATGAAGCTCTGGCGGGCGATGCAGGATTGCGTCGAGCAGGGCCTCAAGCACGAAGGCATCCTGCCGGGCGGCCTCAACGTGCGCCGCCGCGCGGCGAAGTTGCACCGCAGTCTTCAGGAATTGAACAAGCCCAACGTGATCGGCTCGACCCTCAGCGCGATGGAGTGGGTCAACCTGTTCGCCCTGGCGGTGAACGAGGAAAACGCCGCTGGCGGGCGCATGGTCACGGCACCCACCAACGGCGCGGCGGGGATCATTCCGGCGGTGCTGCACTACTTCATGAAATTCAGCGAGGCGGTGACCGACGCCAACGTGGTCGACTACTTCCTCGGGGCGGCGGCGGTGGGGATTCTGTGCAAGAAGAACGCTTCGATCTCCGGCGCTGAAGTCGGCTGTCAGGGTGAAGTCGGTTCGGCTTGTGCGATGGCGGCGGCAGGACTGGCTGAAATCCTTGGCGCAAGCCCCGAGCAGTTGTGCAACGCGGCGGAAATCGGCCTGGAACACAACCTGGGCCTGACCTGCGATCCGGTGGGTGGCCTGGTGCAAGTGCCGTGCATCGAACGCAATGCGATTGCGGCGGTGAAGGCGATCAACGCGGCGCAGATGGCCTTGCGCGGGGATGGGCAGCACTTTATTTCGCTGGACCGGGTGATCCGCACCATGCGTGATACCGGCGCCGACATGCATGACAAATATAAAGAGACTTCGCGGGGCGGGTTGGCGGTCAGCGCGGTGGAGTGCTGATTCCGAGTTGCCTCCTATCGCCAGCAGGCTGGCTCCCACACTGGATTTGCGGCGTTCGCAAAAACTGTGGGAGCCAGCCTGCTGGCGATGAGGCCGGACCAGTCAAAACTGCGCACCAAGTGAGCACCGGATATCAAACGCGCCACCTTTTGGCGCGTCGCTATCGGATAAGAGTCTTTCCTGCCTCCAGCGCCTGATTCGCAGGCGCTACCGTCCGTCACCCGTGCCTGCGGTGACACTGTAGGACAATCGCGCGCAGGCCAGTTCCCACAAGTGCTACCGATTTGCTCACACGCTCCGGGGCAGGGCTTTCGCGGCCACTGATGGCACTTCGAATTACCCTTCGTCTGAGCGCTTGTATAGACGCGTCGCGACGTCGTTTTCAGGAGTTATTGAACAGCCATTCAATTTTAGGCATGGCAATTGCTCTGTCATAACAAAGCCCGTCTCACGCAAGAGAACGATGGCAATAACAAGAGCCTCCGCCTGAGGCCATCACCCGCTTTGTGTGAGGAGATACCGCGATGACGTCGTTCAACTCCGGGGCTCAACCCCAGAACCGTGCGCCTCAATCCATCGGCTTTCTGCTGCTGGACAATTTCACGCTGATTTCCCTGGCTTCCGCAGTCGAACCGCTGCGCATGGCCAACCAGTTGTCCGGTCGCGAGCTGTATCGCTGGACCACCCTCACCGTCGACGGCGGCCAGGTCTGGGCCAGTGACGGTCTGCAGATCACCCCCGACGCTTCCATGCATAAAGCCCCGGCCCTCGACACCGTCATCGTGTGCGGCGGGATCGGCATTCAACGTACCGTTACCCGTGAACACGTGTCGTGGCTGCAAAGCCAGGCGCGGCAGTCACGCCGCCTCGGTGCCGTGTGCACCGGCAGTTGGGCCCTGGCCTGCGCCGGCCTGCTCGACGGCTTCGATTGCAGCGTGCACTGGGAATGTCTGGCGGCGATGCAGGAAGCTTTCCCGCGTGTTGCGATGAGCACCCGCCTGTTTACCCTCGACCGTAACCGTTTCACCAGCTCCGGCGGCACCGCGCCGCTGGACATGATGCTGCACCTGATCAGCCGCGATCACGGTCGTGAACTGTCCGCCGCGATCTCCGAGATGTTCGTCTACGAACGCATCCGCAACGAGCAGGATCACCAGCGCGTACCGCTCAAGCACATGCTCGGCACCAACCAGCCGAAACTGCAGGAAATCGTTGCGCTGATGGAAGCCAACCTGGAAGAGCCGATCGACCTCGACGAACTGGCGGTGTACGTCGCCGTGTCCCGTCGCCAGCTCGAACGCCTGTTCCAGAAATACCTGCACTGCTCGCCGTCGCGCTACTACCTCAAGCTGCGCCTGATCCGTGCGCGGCAACTGCTCAAGCAGACGCCGATGTCGATCATCGAAGTGGCGTCGGTCTGCGGGTTTGTGTCGACGCCGCACTTCTCCAAGTGCTACCGCGAATACTTCGGCATTCCGCCGCGTGACGAGCGCGTCGGCTCCAACACCACCCAGCAGGTGGCAATGATGCCGCTGCCGCAGGCCATTGTGATGTCGCCGCTGTCCGGGCCCATGTCGGCGCTGAGCCAGGCACGCAACGAATCCACATTCGCCAGTGTAAGGCTCTGATAAGTATCGTTCCCACGTCGAGGCGTCGAACCGTCTGCGTGGGAACGCAGCCCGGGACGCTCTGCGTCCCAAAAGGCCGAACGCGGAGCGTCCGTTGAGGCATTCCCACGCAGAGCGTGGGAACGATCAGGTGAGTAACGTCAGGCGCTATGGGTTTGTTGGTATTGCGCCAATGCCGGCAACAATTGTTTGTCGATGGCCTGACGCACTGCAGGCTGGATGCTGGCGCCGCTGGTGTACATGTCCTTGACCATCTTGCGCAGTTCAAAGGCGCGAACGTTATCCAGACCGCGCACCGCATACTCACAGGCCTGCTCGGCAGTTGAACCGCTCGGCACTTGAAAACCCAACGACTTGAGCTGGCCCAACAGGTCTTCCTGATCGATCAAATCGGCATACATCATGACGCGAATCCTTCTTCGGCAACGGAGGTCGTGGCTCGATTCTGGTAGGCCTGCCCAGGCACGGCAAGGGCGATTTGTCGCAGTGGCCGCGACGGCTATGAACAGGTCGTTTTCGGCTAACTCGCCGTCAAGGGGAGTCGGCACACTGGCCTCAGCTCGCTTCACGAAGGTTTGGTCACCCTCGCCACGGCAGCTCCTCAACAGTACCCTCGCCCCGATCCTGTCACGGCTTGTATCGGGGCTTTTTTTGCCTGCGAATAAGGCTGACGCGGTCTAGCGCTGCAACACCAGAATCCGCGACAGCAATTCATCCCGATCGATGTAGCAGCCCTGAAAATGCCGGGCCCCGGTGGTCGGGTCGAACGCATTGCGCGCGTGCAAAGTGCGGCGGTTGTCGAAGCACCACAACTCGCCCGGATTGAGCCGCTGCATCACCCGAAAGCGTGGCTCGCGGGTCATGGCGATGAAGCGCCGATAAGCGCGATACAGCAGGGGCATTTGCTCCACGGACGTGTCGAACGCCCCGCGCAAAAAGTTGGCCATGCGGATTTCCGCGACCCGGCCCAACGCGTCCAGGGCGATGACCGGCGCGAGGCAGCGATAGTCGCTGTGGCGGTCCTTGTTGCGAAACTCCACCGGGATTTCGCACAGCGCCTGAAACGACGCGGGATCTTCCTGGCGCAACGCTTCGGCAATCGCAAAACCGTCGACGAAAATGCTCTCGCCACCCTCGGCGTCGTTCACCAGACAATGCAGAAATTGCAGGCCCGGTTGCAGCTCGCGGGTCGGCAGATCCGTGTGCAATGGCAGGTTGAAAGCGGTGTAGGCATTGCTGTCGGCGTCGGCCTTGGATTGCACGTTGAACAGCACGCCGAAGTTGCTCTCGCGGATGAACGAAATGCGCTGGGCGATCAGCTTCAGCGAGCCGGGTTCGGTGGGCACGCCACGCACCTGAGTCAGACCGATATCGCGTACTGCCAGCAACCATTGCAGCAACGCGGCGTTGTCGTTCATCAGGGCTGCATAGTCGAACACCGGCAACTGCAAATCACTGCGCCACAGGAAGGGTTTCGGCTTGGCGGCGAGGCGTTCGGCGCGGGATTCATCATCGTAGGCGTGGGCGCGCAACCAGCCGGCATCGAAGCGGCTGAGGTGGCCGTCCTGCCAGTCGATACGCAGGCAGCCATCGGTGTCGATGTGCACGGCGGAGGGCGACAGATCCTGCGCTGCATCGACGATCTCGAACACCTGCTCACGAGTGACGCTGTAGACACAGTGTGGACACGGGCAATTGTCCCGCAGCCACACGTGGTGGAACGGGCTGACACGCCCGTCGGCCCATTCGATCAGGACGCGATCCGCCAGGTTCTGCACGCCGTTCAGCGCGCTGATCAACGGATAAGTACGGAAATCGGCAACTGCAGCGGCGGTTTGCATGGCGGCTCCTTGTGAGGGATGGATTTACCGGGCTGGGGGCAGGGCGATGACCCGGCCGATGTAAGCAGGCGCGGGCAGGTCGGCCTGCTCGGCGACGATGGCTTGCAGGCGGCCCAGGGTGTCCGGGGTAAACGGCGCGGAACGCGGCCCGGCCAGATCGACGTGCAGCAGCATCTGTTCGTTGCCGGCCAGCTCCATGTCACCGCCGGCCAGATGCAGGCTGTGATAGAGGTGCAGGCGCTTCTGGTCGTGACCGATGATCTGCGTGCGCACTTCGACTTCGGCATCGAGCTTCACTTCGTGCAGGTAATTGAGGTGCAGTTCGAGGGTGAACAGCGAGTGACCGCTGGCTTCGCGGTTGTTGCTGTCCATGCCGAGGCGATCCATCAGGGCGTCGGTGGCGTAGCTGAAAATCAGCAGATAGAAGGCGTCGCGCAGGTGGCCGTTGTAGTCGACCCAGTCGGGGATGATGCGGGTTTGGTAGGTGGTGAGGGTGGGCATATTTTCTCCTGATGCGATCGTTCCCACGCTCTGCGTGGGAACGCCTCCTGTGACGCTCTGCGTCACGCTTCTGGGACGCAGAGCGTCCCGGGCTGCATTCCCACGCAGACGGTTCGACGCCTCGACGTGGGAGCGATCGGTTACTCGCTGAAACTCATCCCATGCTTCTCTTTGGTGGTCTTCACCGCCTCAAGCACCGCCAGCAGGCAATCATCACGATAGCGCTCCAGCGCCGAAATACTGTGCCGGCCCAGTTGATCGCTGGTGCCGTCCACCACATCGTCGATCAACTTGTCGGTCAGTTCCGGTGCCGGCAGGTACGTCCACGGCAACTGCAACGCCGGGCCGAACTGCGACATGAAGTGGCGCATACCGGCATCGCCACCGGCCAGGGTGTAAGTCAAGAACGTACCCATGAACGACCAGCGCAGGCCCGCGCCAAAGCGGATCGCATCGTCGATCTCACCGGTGGTCGCCACACCGTCGTTGACCAGGTGCAGCGCCTCACGCCACAGCGCTTCGAGCAGGCGGTCGGCGATGAAGCCCGGCACTTCCTTGCGCACATGCAGCGGGCGCATGCCGAGGGATTCGTAGACGTTCATCGCCGCTTGAATCGCTTGCGGCGCGGTGTTCTTGCCGCCGACCACTTCCACCAATGGCAGCAGGTAAACCGGGTTGAACGGGTGACCGACCACGCAACGTTCCGGGTGGGTCGAGCTCTCGTAGAACTCGCTCGGCAACAGGCCGGAAGTGCTGGAACCGATCAACGCATTCGGCTTGGCCGCCGCACTGATTTTGCTGTGCAGATCCAGTTTCAGTTCGAGGCGTTCCGGGGCGCTTTCCTGGATGAAATCCGCATCGCGCACGCACTCTTCAATGGTCGCCACAAAGCGCAGGCGATCCTGCGACGCGCCCGGCGCCAGACCGTTTTTCTCCAGCGCGCCCCAGGCGTTGGCCACGCGTTTGCGCAGCGCCGCTTCGGCACCCGGCGCCGGGTCCCAGGCCACCACGTCGAGGCCGTGGGCGAGGGCGCGGGCGACCCAGCCGCTGCCGATGACGCCGCTGCCCAGTGCTGCGAAGGTTTTGATTTCGGTGATAAAGCTCATGGTCACTTCCTGGAATGAGGCAAAAAAACGGTGGGCGTCAATGGCCCGCCCACCGGGGGAAAGGGTGATTTCAGCCGCGCTGGGTCAGACCCATCTTCTTGCGACCTTCAGCCGGGGTCAGCACGCGGGCGCCGAGGCGGCTGAGGATTTCGGTGGCGCGTTCGACCAGTTGGCCGTTGGTCGCCAGCACGCCTTTGTCCAGCCACAGGTTGTCTTCCAGACCGACCCGCACGTTGCCGCCGAGCAGCACCGCTTGCGCCGCCATCGGCATCTGCATCCGGCCGATGCCGAACCCGGCCCACACCGCGTCGGCGGGCAGGTTGTCGACCATGGCTTTCATGGTGGTGGTGTCGGCCGGCGCGCCCCACGGGATACCCAGGCACAGCTGGAACAACGGGTTGTCGAGCAGGCCTTCCTTGATCATCTGTTTGGCGAACCACAGGTGACCGGTGTCGAAAATCTCCAGCTCCGCCTTCACGCCCAGCTCGGTGATGCGTTTGGCGCCGGCCCGCAGTTGGGCCGGGGTGGAAACGTAAATGGTGTCGCCGTCGCCGAAGTTCAGGGTGCCGCAATCCAGCGTGCAGATTTCCGGCAGCAGTTCTTCGACGTGGGCCAGACGGGTCAGCGGGCCGACCAGATCGGTGTTCGGACCGAACTCCATCGGGCTCTCGCCAGGGCCGATTTCCAGGTCGCCGCCCATGCCGGCGGTGAGGTTGACGATGATGTCGACGTCGGCTTCGCGGATGCGCTCCATGACTTCGCGGTACAGCGCCACGTCACGGCTGAACTTGCCGGTCTGCGGGTCACGAACGTGGCAGTGCACGACCGTGGCGCCGGCCTTGGCCGCTTCCACCGCAGCTGCGGCGATCTGTTTCGGGGTGACCGGCACGTGTGGGCTTTTGGCGGTCGTGTCGCCAGCACCGGTGAGTGCGCAGGTGATGATGACGTCGTGATTCATGGTGCGTTTTCCTTCAGGCGTGATGGGTCTGTTCGCAGCCCGTGGCGGGCTGCGAAGTGGTTCGTTCGTTGCGGTTTATTTGCTGGTGAGCTGGAGGTTTTCAGCCGCCGGTTTGCCATCGAAAGTGGTAACGCCTTCGAGCCAGCGCTGTTTGTCCTGCGGGTGATCCTTGAGCCATTGTTTGGCCGATTCGAAAGCGTCCTTGTGATCGAGCAGCGGCTGCATCATCCGGCTCTCGTCTTCGGCGGTGAACGTCAAGTTGCTCAGCAGACGGCTGACGTTCGGGCATTGTTCGGCGTATTTCGGCGCGGTGACGGTCCATACGGTGGCCATGCCTTCGTTCGGGCCGAGGGCGTCGTCGCTGCCGGTCAGGTAGGTCATCTGCACGTTGACGTTCATCGGGTGCGGCGCCCAGCCGAAGAACACTACGGCCTCCTTGCGGCGCACGGCGCGATCGACGGCGGCGAGCATGCCGGCCTCGCTCGATTCCACGAGCTGGAACTTGCCGAGGCCGAACTGGTTCTTGGCGATCATCGCCTTGATCTGGGTGTTGGCGCCCGAGCCGGGCTCGATGCCGTAGATCTTGCCGCCCAACTCTTTTTCAAACTTGGCGATGTCGGCGAAGGTTTTCAGGCCCTTGTCCGCCAGGTAGGTCGGCACGGCGAGGGTGGCGCGCGCATCCTTGAGGCTCGGCGCTTCAAGCACCTTGACCTGGTTGGCCTCGACGAACGGGGTGATGGTCTGGGTCATCAGCGGGTTCCAGTAGCCGAGGAACAGATCCAGACGCTGATCGCGGATGCCGGCGAAGACGATCTGCTGGGAGGCGCTGGTCTGTTTGGTGCTGTAGCCGAGGCCGTCGAGCAGAACCTGGGCCATGGCGCTGGTGGCGATCACGTCGGTCCAGTTCACCACGCCCATGCGCACGTTCTGACACGATGCGGAATCGGCCGCCATGACACTGGCGCTTAAAAACGCGGTACCGCTGAGTGCGAGAACACAGCTGCTGATCAGTCGTTTCATGTCGGGTTCCTCGGCAGGTCGTTATTGTGGGTTCCGGTGTCTGATGCGCCGGTGATGCTCAAATTACGCAGCAACGTCCCCGTAAAAGCGCACTGCGGCGACCAGCTCTTGCACTGCAGCGACCTGTGCTCTTGAATGCCGCCGACAACTGGCGTATCAACGTTGCACGCTACCCGCTGACCGAGTGCGCGCCATGTCCCAGGATTTCTACTTTCTGTTGATGCCGGGTTTTTCCGCCATCGGGTTCATCTCCGCGATCGAACCGCTGCGGGTGGCCAACCGCTTTCGCGGCGAGCTGTACCGCTGGCACGTCTTGAGCGCCGATGGCGGGGCGGTGCTGGCGAGTAACGGGATGTCGGTCAACGCCGATGCGGCGCTGGAGCCGCTGAAGAAAGGGGCGACGCTGCTGGTGGTCGCCGGTTTTGAACCGTTGAAATTCGCCACCCCGGCGCTGGAGCACTGGCTGCGACGGCTGGACAACGAAGGCGTGACCCTCGGCGCCATCGACACCGGCAGCTTCGTCCTTGCCGAAGCCGGTCTGCTCGATGGCCATCGCCTGACCCTGCACTGGGAGGCCATCGACGCCTTCAAGGAATCTTATCCACAGCTCAGCGTCACCCAGGAGCTGTTCGAGATCGACCGTCGGCGCATCACTTCTGCCGGCGGTACCGCATCCATCGACCTGATGCTCGACCTGATTGCCCAGGCCCACGGCCCGCAGCTGGCGATCCAGGTCAGCGAGCAGTTTGTATTGGGGCGGATTCGTCCGCGCAAGGACCACCAGCGCATGGAAGTTGCCACGCGCTACGGCATCAGCAACAAGAAGCTGGTGCATGTGATCGGCGAGATGGAGCAGCACAGCGAACCGCCGCTGACCACGCTGGAACTGGCGGAATCGATCAAGGTGACAAGGCGGCAACTGGAGCGGTTGTTCCGTCTGCACCTGAACGACACACCGAGCAATTTCTATCTGCGCTTAAGGCTGGAAAAGGCCCGGCAACTGTTGCGCCAGACCGACATGAGCGTGCTGGAAGTCAGCATCGCCTGCGGGTTTGAATCCCCGTCGTATTTCACCCGCAGCTACCGGGCGAAGTTTGCCCGGTGTCCGCGAGAGGATCGGCGACGGGAGGCCGTTTGACGGACGATTATAGTTAATTATACTTTTAGGTATAAATTACAGTCGTTTGAATAATTGAGTGTAAAACCATGTCCCGAAACAACGGCTTCGTTTTCCGCCGCCCCGCTCTGGCCCGCAGCGTTGCCGATGGTCTGGTGGGTGCAGGTCTGCAGGATTTCACCTCCGGCCTTTTTTTGGCAGCGCCGCGTCGCACAGGCAAAAGTACCTTTCTGCGCGAGGATCTGATCCCGGAATGCCAGGCCCGAGGCTGGCTGACGGTTTACGTCGACCTGTGGGCCGACAAGGAAAAAGACCCTGCTGACTTGATCGCCAGTGCCATTGCAGGTGCGTTGGTCCCCTTTGAAAGGGGCATCCGCAAACTGGCGAAGAATATCGGCATCGAAAAACTCAGCTTTCTGCGCACCTTGTCCTGGGATTTCACCAAGCCGCAACTGCCGGCCGGCGCGACCCTGACGCAAGCGCTGGAACTGCTCCACAGCGCCGCCGAAAAATCCGTAGTGCTGGTGATCGATGAGGCCCAGCACGCACTCACCACCGCCGCAGGCATCAACGCGATGTTTGCCCTTAAGGCTGCACGGGATCAGCTCAACCAGGGACGGGAAGGCGAGGGCAGCGGTTTGCATCTGGTGTTCACCGGTTCCAATCGCGACAAACTCGCCCATCTGGTGCTGGGCAAGAGCCAACCGTTTTTCGGCTCGAGCATCACGCCCTTTCCGTTGCTGGGAAAAGAGTTCACCCAGGCGTACACCTTGCACCTCAACGCCCATCTGGCCGAGACCAACCAGTTCAGCGCTGCCGATATCGACGACGCTTTCGAGTTGGTGGGGCGACGCCCGGAAATGTTGCGCACCATCATTGGTGAAGTGGCACTGGAGCTGGGCGAGGCCAGCAATCTGGGGCAACTGCTGCAAAGCCGTGCCGAATTGTTGCGCGCAGGCGTATGGACCGAGTTCGAGAGCGCGTGGAACGCTCTGACCATCCCTCAGCGCGCCGTGCTGGAGGTGATGGTGGAGCGCTCACAGAACAACGAGCCATTCGCGCCGTTCACAGACAGCACGCTCACGGCCGTCAGCAAGGCACTGGAAAACCTGGGCAGCGACGTGGTGCCGGGCACCCAGACCATTCAGGCCTGCATCGATGCCCTGCGCGACAAGGAGCTGGTGTGGAAGTCGAGCCGTGGTGGCTATGCGCTGGAAGACAAGTCCTTCGGCGACTGGCTGAGCACGCGTAAAGCGCGCTAGCTACTTCTTCACCAACGCCGAGCACGCTGCCTTGTAGGCTTCATGCTGATACTTGTTCAGCGTCCCCGGCAGCTCGAAATTGTGCTTCTTGGCCTGGGCATTGATCGTCTGCGGCGACAGCAGCGTCACCTCGCAACCGTCCAGCAACTGAAACACACCCTCGATCTTGAACGTGGTCGGCCCACCGGCAAACTCGCCCTTCTTGCTGCGCTTCTTGATCGCGATGCGATCGATGGAGTTCTCGCGCACGAACGACGCCACTTGAGCGGCGAACAGCTTCACGTTGGCCGCCTCGTCGTCATCGTCCAGGGCGATTTTCTTGGTGCTCAGAGCCACATGGCTCAGCCCCGAACCATCGAGGGACGCCACGGCGATGATCGCTTCACTGCCTTTGATTTCGATACCGCAGATGTTCATTGTTGCTCCGTATCTTATTAGATTGTCACATCGGATTTTTTGTTGGGTTTAATTGTGCTATGGAGCTTGAAGAGTTGTTTTATTGTCTCAGGCATTGGCTGGATTTGATTAATCTCTACCTGAAGTTTCAATAAAGTTGCTTCTTTTATCCTCATATCGAGATAGTGTTGCTCTTCAGCTGGAAGGTGTATTTTTTTATACCATAGCTTAAATCCGAAGTAAGTGCAGGTAACGGTCAGGAGGGAGTACGCTGCGATAAAAATGTAGATCCAGTAATCGCCGGAAAACAAGAATCCCATCATTGATTCATTAATGGGATTGTCGGGTTTTTTTGGTTTTTCAAGATTTTTTTCACTGATTTCTAGGGTTTTTTGAAGTGCTGTCATTTCATCAGTGAATACAGCTGACCATTCGAGTTTGTTTTCCTCGGGAGCATTGTTTTTCAGGCTTGTTAGGCGTTTTTTTATTTCTGAGATTCTAGCCTCGGTGTTCATGTAGTGGATGTTTTGTTTGGTTTCTTCTTCCAGTGCGTATGTTAGGTAACTTAAATAAAACATGCCGGCCAGTAAGCCTGCTGTTAGCCAAAGGCCAAAGATAGCTATGAGTTTGTAGAGGTTGTCAGTTGGAAAAGAGGGTAGCCATTGCATGTTATAGTCCGTCCTTGAATTTTAAGAGGCTAAAAGCAAACCTCTGCAGTGCTAACAAAGAGGGGCAAAATTATTAGGTGATCCTGATCACTCTTGCCCAATCGACTCCAAAAACTCCGACCGCTCGTCACTCATCCGCGCCACGCAGTCATTCTGCGCAATCTTGAACGCCTTGCTGCCGTCCGTCGCCGGGAAGGCTTCGACGGCGCAGTCGGCGTCGCGGGTCTTCAGCCATTGTTGCTGGGCGGCTTTGAGTTTGGCGGTGATGTCGGCCAGTTGTGCCGGGTTCTTGCCGTAGGCGGTCTGCATGCGTTCGTTGAGGCTGGCGTAGTTGTCCTTGAGCAGGTCCTCGGCGGTGGTGCGGCTGTAGGTCGAGCATTCCAGGGTCTGGATGTCGTTTTCCACCGCGTCGCACGGGTTGTTGTCGGACTCTTCGGCGGCGTGTACGCCGGTCGCAATCAGGGCCAGGGCCAGGAAGATCGATTTCATTGATGTCGCCGCTCTAATCCAGTGGTGTTTCCGGGATGCGGCAGATTCTGGCTCAAGCTCGCGGGCTTGAACAGGTGGCCGGTCGGACCGGTTGGCGACCCTTTGTCGCGGATTGACGCTTTCGGCAATTCCCCTGTCGTTTTTGCACCCGGCTGGTCGCGCACCGAGGCATATGCTGGCCCCAAAGCGCCGGCAGACGATTCGGCGCATGAATCGCCAATAAGGGGACGCCTGATGAGCCCAGCCGAATTACACGCCGACAGCATCGTTATCGACGGTCTGATCATTGCCAAATGGAACCGCGAGCTGTTCGAAGACATGCGCAAGGGCGGTCTGACGGCGGCCAACTGCACCGTGTCGGTGTGGGAGGGCTTTCAGGCCACGGTCAACAATATTGCTGCCAGCCAGAAACTGATTCGTGAAAACAGCGACCTGGTGATCCCCGTCCGCACCACCGCCGACATCCGCAAAGCCAAGGAGCAGGGCAAGACCGGCATCCTCTTCGGCTTCCAGAACGCCCACGCGTTCGAAGACCAGATCGGCTATGTCGAGGTGTTCAAGCAGCTCGGCGTCGGCATCGTGCAGATGTGCTACAACACCCAGAATCTGGTGGGCACCGGTTGCTACGAACGTGACGGCGGTCTGTCGGGTTTCGGTCGCGAAATCGTTGCCGAGATGAACCGTGTCGGCGTCATGTGCGACCTGTCCCACGTCGGCTCCAAGACTTCCGAGGAAGTCATCCTCGAATCGAAAAAACCGGTCTGCTATTCCCACTGCCTGCCGTCGGGGCTGAAAGAGCACCCGCGCAACAAATCCGATGAAGAGCTCAAGTTTATTGCTGACCACGGCGGTTTCGTCGGCGTGACCATGTTCGCGCCGTTCCTGGCCAAGGGTATCGATTCGACCATCGACGACTACGCCGAAGCCATCGAATACACCATGAACCTGGTCGGCGAAGACGCCATCGGCATTGGCACCGACTTCACCCAGGGTCACGGCCAGGACTTCTTCGAATACCTGACCCACGACAAGGGCTACGCCCGCCGTCTGACCAACTTCGGCAAGATCATCAACCCGCTGGGCATCCGCACCGTCGGCGAGTTCCCGAACCTGACCGAAACCCTGCTCAAGCGCGGCCACTCCGAGCGCGTGGTACGCAAGATCATGGGCGAAAACTGGGTCAACGTCCTCAAAGACGTCTGGGGCGAATAAGCCGCCGCTTCCCGAATACTTTCCCCCGGCCGTCCGCGCCGGGGGCAACACCAAAATTTTTCTGGAGTTAAGTTTCCATGGCCAAGATCGCCCCGCAATTGCCAATCGAAGTCGACAGCGAGACCGGTGTCTGGACCTCCGACGCCCTGCCGATGCTGTACGTGCCACGCCATTTCTTCGTCAACAACCACATGGGCATCGAGGAAGTGCTGGGCGCTGACGCCTATGCCGAAATCCTCTACAAGGCCGGCTACAAATCCGCCTGGCACTGGTGTGAAAAAGAAGCCGAGTGCCACGGCCTGGAAGGCGTCGCGGTGTTCGAGCACTACATGAAGCGTCTGTCGCAGCGCGGCTGGGGCCTGTTCAAGATCCAGGACATCGACCTCGACAAAGGCACCGCCAGCGTCAAGCTCGAACACTCGGCGTTCGTCTACGTCTACGGCAAGGTCGGGCGCAAGGTCGACTACATGTTCACCGGCTGGTTTGCCGGTGCCATGGACCAGATCCTCGCCGCTCGCGGCAGCCAGATCCGCACCGTGGCCGAGCAGGTTTACGGTGGCTCCGAAGAAGGCCACGACGACGGCCTGTTCACCGTCAAGCCGTTGTAAGTCGAGGAACCCGCCATGGCTTTCGAAGCAATGTTTCAGCCAATTCAAATTGGCAAACTGACCATCCGCAACCGCGTGCTCAGCACCGCGCACGCCGAGGTCTACGCGACCGACGGCGGCATGACCACCGAGCGGTACGTCAAGTATTACGAAGAGAAAGCCAAGGGCGGCATCGGCCTGGCGATCTGTGGCGGTTCGTCCGTGGTGGCGATCGACAGCCCGCAGCAATGGTGGAGTTCGGTGAACCTGTCCACCGACCGGATCATCCCGCACTTCCAGAATCTCGCCGACGCCATGCACAAGCATGGCGCCAAGATCATGATCCAGATTACCCACATGGGCCGTCGCTCCCGTTGGGACGGTTTCCACTGGCCGACCCTGATGTCGCCGTCGGGCATCCGTGAACCGGTGCACCGTGCCACTTGCAAAACGATTGAGCCGGAAGAAATCTGGCGGGTGATCGGCAACTACGCGCAAGCGGCTCGCCGCGCCAAGGCCGGTGGCCTGGACGGTGTTGAACTGTCGGCCGTGCACCAGCACATGATTGACCAGTTCTGGAGCCCACGGGTCAACAAGCGGACCGACGAATGGGGCGGCACCTTTGAAGGCCGGATGAAGTTCGGTCTGGAAGTCCTGAAAGCCGTGCGCGCCGAAGTCGGTGACGATTTCTGCGTCGGCATGCGTATCTGCGGCGACGAGTTCCACCCGGACGGTCTGTCCCACGAAGACATGAAGCAGATCGCCAAGTATTACGACGACACCGGCATGCTCGATTTCATCGGCGTCGTCGGCTCGGGTTGCGACACCCACAACACCCTGGCCAACGTGATTCCGAACATGAGCTATCCGCCGGAGCCGTTCCTGCACCTGGCGGCCGGGATCAAGGAAGTGGTCAAGGTTCCGGTGCTGCACGCGCAGAACATCAAGGACCCGAACCAGGCCACGCGGATTCTGGAGGGTGGTTACGTCGACATGGTCGGCATGACCCGCGCCCACATCGCCGACCCGCACCTGATCGCCAAGATCAAGATGGGGCAGATCGACCAGATCAAGCAGTGCGTCGGCGCCAACTACTGCATCGACCGTCAGTATCAAGGTCTGGACGTGCTGTGCATCCAGAACGCCGCGACCTCCCGTGAATACATGGGCGTGCCGCACATCATCGAGAAATCCACCGGGCCGAAACGCAAAGTGGTGATCGTCGGTGCCGGCCCGGCGGGGATGGAAGCTGCCCGTGTGGCGGCCGAACGTGGCCACGACGTGACCCTGTTCGAGAAGAAAGAATTCATCGGCGGCCAGATCACTACCGCCTCGAAAGCGCCGCAGCGTGACCAGATCGCCGGTATCACCCGCTGGTTCCAACTGGAACTGGCACGTCTGAAAGTGGACCTGCGTCTGGGCACTGCCGCCGATGCCGACACCATCATGGACCTGCGTCCGGACATCGTGGTGCTGGCGGTCGGCGGTCACCCGTACCTGGAACAGAACGAACACTGGGGCGCCGCCGAAGGGCTGGTCGTCAGCAGCTGGGACGTGCTCGACGGCAAGGTTGCGCCGGGCAAGAACGTGCTGGTCTACGACACCATCTGCGAGTTCACCGGTATGTCGGTGGCCGACTTCCTCGCCGACAAGGGCAGCCAGGTCGAGATCGTCACCGACGACATCAAACCGGGCGTGGCCATCGGCGGTACGTCGTTCCCGACCTACTACCGCAGCATGTACCCGAAAGAAGTGATCATGACCGGCGACATGATGCTGGAGAAGGTCTACCGCGAAGGCGACAAGCTCGTCGCCGTGCTGGAGAACGAATACACCGGCGCCAAAGAGGAGCGGGTGGTGGATCAGGTGGTCGTCGAGAACGGCGTGCGCCCGGACGAGGAAATCTACTACGCCCTCAAGGACGGCTCGCGCAACAAGGGCCAGATCGACGTCGAGGCGCTGTTCGCAATCCAGCCGCAACCTTCGTTGAGCAGCACTGGCGACGGTTATCTGCTGTTCCGCATCGGTGACTGCGTGGCGCAGCGTAATACCCACGCCGCCATCTATGACGCCCTGCGGTTGTGCAAAGACTTCTAAACGCTCTAGGCCTGATCGTTCCCACGCTCTGCGTGGGAACGCATCAATGGACGCTCTGCGTCCGCTCTTGGGACGCAGAGCGTCCCGGGCTGCATTCCCACGCAGAGCGTGGGAACGATCACTGACCCTGCGGTCTTTGGGAGCTTCACCATGTTGAACACCCTTCTTCCAATCCTGTTGTTCGCAGCCCTGGCCCTCGCGGTGCTGGGGGCGTTGCGGCGGGTGGCCATGTGGCGCCGGGGCCGGGCCTCGAAGGTCGATCTGATCGGCGGCCTGTTCGCCATGCCCAAGCGTTACATGGTCGATCTGCACCACGTGGTGGCGCGGGACAAATACATCGCCAACACCCACGTCGCCACGGCGGGCGGTGCGGTGGCGTCGATCGTGCTGGCGATTCTGGTGCACGGTTTCGGCCTGCATAACCGCATTCTCGGCTACGCGTTGCTGCTGATGACGGCGGTGATGTTCGTCGGGGCGGTCTTCGTTTATCGGCGCCGGCTCAACCCGCCGGCGCGGCTGTCGAAAGGCCCGTGGATGCGCCTGCCGAAAAGCCTGCTGGCGTTCTCGGCCTCGTTCTTCCTGGTGACCTTGCCGGTGGCCGGGATCCTGCCGGAGAACTTCGGCGGCTGGGTGCTTGCAGCAATTCTCGGGATCGGTGTGCTGTGGGGCGTGTCGGAGCTGTTCTTCGGCATGACCTGGGGCGGCCCGATGAAACACGCCTTCGCCGGTGCCCTGCACCTGGCCTGGCACCGTCGCGCCGAACGTTTTGGTGGCGGTCGTTCCACCGGTTTGAAACCTCTGGATCTGAATGATCCGACCGCGCCGCTGGGCGTGGAGAAACCCAAGGATTTCACCTGGAACCAGTTGCTTGGTTTCGACGCCTGCGTGCAGTGCGGCAAGTGCGAAGCGGCGTGCCCGGCGTTCGCCGCCGGCCAGCCGCTGAACCCGAAAAAACTGATTCAGGACATGGTCGTCGGCCTCGCCGGCGGCACCGATGCCAAGTTCGCCGGCAGCCCTTATCCCGGCAAACCGGTGGGCGAACACGGCGGCAATCCGCATCAACCGATCGTCAACGGCCTGGTCGATGCCGAAACCCTGTGGTCGTGCACCACCTGCCGCGCCTGCGTCGAGGAATGCCCGATGATGATCGAGCACGTCGATGCCATCGTCGACATGCGCCGCCACCTGACTCTGGAAAAAGGCGCTACCCCGAACAAGGGCGCCGAAGTCCTGGAAAACCTGATTGCCACCGACAACCCCGGCGGTTTCGCCCCGGGCGGACGGATGAACTGGGCGGCCGACCTGAACCTCAACCTGCTCAGCGAGAAGAAGACCACCGACGTGCTGTTCTGGGTCGGTGACGGCGCCTTCGACATGCGCAACCAGCGCACTCTGCGTGCGTTCGTCAAAGTGCTGAAAGCGGCCAAGGTCGACTTCGCGGTACTGGGGCTGGAAGAACGCGACAGCGGCGACGTGGCCCGGCGTCTTGGCGACGAAGCGACTTTCCAGCTGCTCGCCAAACGCAATATCCAGACCCTGGCCAAATACAGTTTCAACCGCATCGTCACCTGCGATCCGCACAGCTTCCACGTGTTGAAAAACGAGTACGGCGCGTTCGATGGCAACTACCTCGTGCAGCACCACAGCACTTATCTGGCGGAAATCATTCAGGCTGGCGCGCTGAACCTCGGACAGCACAAAGGCAACAGCGTGACCTATCACGATCCGTGCTACCTCGGCCGCTACAACGGCGAGTACGAAGCGCCGCGCGAAGTGCTGCGCGCCCTCGGCATCGAGATCAAGGAAATGCAACGTTCCGGCTTCCGTTCGCGCTGCTGCGGCGGCGGTGGCGGGGCGCCGATCACTGACATTCCGGGCAAGCAGCGGATCCCCGACATGCGCATGGAAGACATTCGCGAGACCGGCGCCGAGCTGGTGGCCGTGGGTTGTCCACAGTGCACGGCGATGCTCGAAGGCGTGGTCGAACCGCGTCCGCTGATCAAGGACATCGCCGAACTGGTGGCCGACGCGCTGCTCGAAGACGCCGCGCCGAACAAGCCTGCCACCCCGGCCAAACGTGAACCTGCGGAGGCCCACTGATGAGCGACATTATCCGCCGCGACCCCCGCGCCGAATGGATCGCACGCAACCGTCTGCACCCGCTGCACGCGGCCATGCAACCGGCGCAACACAGCTGGATGGGCCCCAACGGGATCATCCGCAAGAACCTGCACGGTATCGGCTTCATCGGGCCGAACGGCATCAAGCGCATCGACCGCAGCGGCGCCCAGCAGGGCGGGGCGGTCAAACGTTCGGCCGCGGTCGAAGTGCAATTGCCGCTGCATCAGGTGCCGGCCCCGGCGTTCTATATCAGCGTGGTGCCCGACATGGTCGGTGGCCGCTTGAGCAGCCATGACCGTGACCTGCTCGGTCTGGCTCATCAACTGGCCGGCAGCGAAGGCGCGGTGCTGGCCGTGGTGTTCGGCGAGCACAAGGAAAACGCTTTCGCCACCGCAGGCGTTGATCGCTTGCTGGTGCTGGAAGGCGAAGCGTTCAGCGGTTATGCACCGGAGCAACGGATCCAGGGCCTGCGGGCTGTGGATAACCAGTTCAACCCGCGTCACTGGCTGCTGCCGGACAGTCGCAGCGGTGGCGGCGAACTCGGTCGGCGCTTTGCTGCTGCACTGGATGAGCGCCCGGCGACACGGGTGTGGCAGGTCAAGGATCAGGAATGCATCGGCCGCGCCGGTGCCGGGTTGCAGGATCTGGCCCGCCCGGTGGCGCGGTTGATTCTGGCGTCCGCCGAATGTGCCGAACCGGTCAGCGAAACCCGTCATGAAGCGCTGCCGGTGGAGTTATCCACACCCGTCGCGCGCAGCTTGTCGCGGATCGAGGATCTGGGTGCGGTGGCGGTGGATCCGGCGGCGATTCCGATGGCCGAGGCCGAGTTCATCTTCTCCGGCGGCAACGGGGTCAAGGATTGGGAGCTTTTCCACAGGACCGCTGCGGCCCTCGGTGCCACCGAAGGCGCTTCGCGGGTGGCGGTGGACGATGGCTTCATGGCCCGTGACCGCCAGGTCGGCGCGTCCGGCACCTGGGTTACCGCGCGGGTTTACGTGGCCGTGGGGATTTCCGGGGCGATCCAGCACCTGCAAGGCATCGGTGCCTGCGACAAGGTGGTGGCGATCAACCTCGATCCGGGTTGCGACATGATCAAGCGTGCCGACCTGTCGGTGATCGGCGAAAGCGCGGAAATTCTTCAGGCCTTGATCGCGGCGGTAGAGGCTTACCGCAACGAAGCCAAGCGCGATGCGGCTTAAGGAACGGTTATGAGCACAAAGATCATCAGTCTGGTTTCAATCGGCGCCCACCCGACCTCCGGCCGCCCGCGCCGCGCCGATCAGGACGCCCGCGCGGTGGAACTCGGCCTGCAACTGGCGGGGGACAACCTGCAAGTGCTGCACGCCGGCGACATCGCGGAACCGGCGCTGCGCGCCTATCTGGGCATGGGGCTTGCGCAGATGCATGTGCTGGAACAACCGGCCGGCGCCGATGCGCTGCCGGCGTTGACCGAGTATCTGCGTGATGCTGGCGCGCAAGTTGTACTGACAGGCAGTCAGGCGGAAACCGGCGAAGGTTCGGGGATGCTGCCGTTTCTGCTGGCCGAAGGACTGGGCTGGCCGTTGGTGGTGGGGCTGGCGCAGGTCGAATCGATTAACGACGGCTCGGCGCTGGTGCTGCAAGCGTTGCCCCGTGGGCAGCGGCGCCGGCTGAAGGTGCGGCTGCCGTTTCTGGCGACTGTGGATAACGCCGCGCCCAAGCCTCGGCAGAGTGCTTACGGCCCGGCCCGGCGTGGGGTTCTCCAAGCTGAGGACGTGGAAGTGGTGGATGACGAACTGCTTGCGATGGCGACCCTGCAACCGGCCAAGCCTCGGCCGAAACGCTTGAAGGTGATCAAGGCCAAGAGCGGGGCTGACCGGATGAAGGCGGCTACGGCCAAGGCCAGTGGCGGTGGGGGGCAGGTGCTCAAGGGTGTGACTGCTGAGGCCGGAGCTGAAGCGATTTTGAAGTTGCTGATTGAAGAAGGTGTTGTCCGCTAGAAGCCCCCTCACCCTAGCCCTCTCCCAGAGGGAGAGGGAACTGACCGAGTTGAGCTGGCTATTTACATCGACCTGCGACTTCAGCGGTGACCTTGGTTTGGCCAAGCCTGAGAACACATTGATCTTTCAGGTCGATGTAGTTCAGAAGGGCAACTCGGTCGGCTCCCTCTCCCCCCGGGAGAGGGCTGGGGTGAGGGCAGCGGTCACAAGCCATCCACTCCTCAGAATTTACACACAATCCCTGTTAACCACTCTGTGGATAACATGTTCGCCCCTCTCCCAACCCCATACAAACCAAGCCCTCCAGCCCTCAGATCAAAAAACAACCAGCCTAACTCGCGGTTTTTTCTGAGTTTTTCCCCAGAACAACTCCCAGACTTGCCCCCAATCTCTGTTGGCGCTTCTGTGGATAAGATGTTCGCTATCCGCTAAGAGCCCTATAAACCGTGGCTTACATCGACCTGATCAAAAAACGATCAATCCACCCTTTTAATCCAGCAAACCCAACGCAAACCCCGATTTATCAACGCCTCCAGCGCTTTTCCACAGCACCCGCCAAGTTACCCCCGAACTCTGTTGGCGCTTCTGTGGATAAGGTGTTCGCCATCCTCTGGAAGCCACGTAATCCTTGACATGTAGCGATTTGATCAAAAAACAGTCAATCGCTAATGGAAACCCTGCTTCTGGATAAGTCACGGTTTTTCTTCACAAAACCGCGACTATTTTTCCAGATCATCCACAGTTGTCCCCATTAGCTGTGGGTGGCTATGTGGATAACTTGTTTGCCAAACCCTGCAACCCCCGGCGGGCTTAGTCCAAAAGGCGATTGATCAGATTTCATACAGTTCTAAGAGCCTGCCTTGACTTCGATCCGGTGCCTGTCTTCACTGCAATGGCACAAGGACAGCTGTCACTTATCCACATCTGGTTCAGGGAGAACGCGTGATGGATACCCGGCCCCACCGCTTACCCCTCAATCCCTGCATGCTTCGTGCTCTGCCGGCACCTTCGCCGCGCAAGCGCACGTTGCGTCGTGCCGCCAATCAGCACGCCCGACTGTAGCGCCTGATTCCTGCCCAAACCGTTGTACTGCCGTCGGGATTTCCCGGAGGCCAGGTGCCCGTTCGCCCATTGATTGCAGGCAACCGCAGAGTTGCCCCATCTGCCTGAGAGAGGAACCACCTCATGACACGGATCGCAACGCCCATCAGCGACATCAAGGAACACTACGACGTGATCGTCATCGGCTCCGGGTACGGCGGCGGCATTGCCGCGTCGCGCCTGTCCCGGGCCGGTAAAAGGGTCTGTCTGCTGGAACGCGGTCGGGAGATCCAGCCCGGCGAATACCCCAACACCATGATCGCCGCGACCGAAGAATTGCAGGTGCACGATCCGGACGGCCACATCGGCTCACGCACCGGGTTGTTCGACCTGCACGTCAACGCGCAGCAGAACGTGGTGGTCGGTTGTGGTCTCGGCGGCACGTCGCTGATCAATGCCAACGTTTCCCTGGAGCCGACTGTCGATGTGTTTCAGGATCCGCGCTGGCCATTGGCGGTGCGCGAAGACCACGACGGCTTGCTCCAGTTGGGTTACCAAAAGGCCCGGGAGATGCTCAAACCCAATCCCTACCCGAGCACCGCGCCGAACCTGCCGAAACTCGATGCCAACAAAAAATCCGCAGATTTCCTCAAGCAAGGCGCGCATTTCTACAAGCCGCCGATTAACGTGACCTTCGACAAACTGCCGAACAACCTCAACCACGTCGGCGTCGAGCAACTGCCGTGCAACCACTGCGGCGACTGCGTGTCGGGCTGTAACAACAAGGCCAAGAACACCACGCTGATGAACTACCTGCCGGACGCCACCAATCACGGCGCGGAGATTTTCTGTCAGGCCCAGGTGCGGCATCTGGAGCGCGACGGCAATGGCTGGATCGTGCACTTCCAGTACCTCGATAGCGGCCGCGAGAAGTTCGATGCGCCGACGCTGTTCGTGAAGGCCGACATCGTCGTGGTGTCCGCCGGCACCCTCGGCTCCACTGAAATTCTGCTGCGTTCGCGGGACAAAGGCCTGGCGATGTCCGGCCAGCTCGGCGAGAACATGAGCGGCAACGGCGACATCCTCGGCTTCGGCCACAACTGTGAGCAGACCATCAACGGCATCGGTTTCGGCGCGCATTCGGCCAAGGAACTGCAACCGGTCGGCCCGTGCATCACCTCGATCATCGACATGCGCACCGAGGGTGACCGCAGCAGTCGCATGGTCATCGAGGAAGGCTCGATCCCCGGCGCGCTCGGCCGGCCGATGGTGCCGGCAATGGCCGGGTTCGCCGAGATGATCGGCAAGCCCACCGACGACAGCTTCAGTGGCAAGGTGAAGTACAAGGAGCGCGAAGCCGAAAGCTTCCTGCGCGGCCCGTATCACGGGGCGCTGCACAACATGCAGACCTACCTGATCATGAGCCACGACAGCGGCCAGGGACGCATGGTTCTCGACAGCAAGGATCAACTGCGCATCGACTGGCCGGGCGTCGGCGAGCAGGAAAACTTCAAGATCGGCAACCAACGCCTGTACCAGAGCACCAAGGCCCTGGGCGGGATCTGGGTCGAGAATCCGATCTGGACCAAGCTGCTCAAGCACAGCATCGTCTCGGTGCATCCGCTGGGCGGTTGCGTGATGGGTGAAGACGCCGCGCAAGGCGTGGTCAACCACAAGGGCCAGGTGTTCAGCGGCGCCAGCGGCACCGATGTCTACGCCAACCTGTACGTGACCGACGGCGCGGTGATCCCGACGTCACTGGCGGTCAATCCGCTGCTGACCATCTCCGCCGTGAGCGAGCGCAACATGGGCCTGCTGGCGGCAGACCGAGGCTGGACGATCGACTACACGCTGCCGTCGGCGCCGCGCAAACAGACCGCGCCGCCGACCCTCGGCGTGCAGTTCACCGAAACCATGAAGGGCTACTTCTCCCGCGCTTTCACCGCCGCGCAAAGCACCGACCTGAAGGTTTATGAGGCGGCCGCCAAACGCGGCGAGGCGGACAACTCGCCGATCGACTTCACCCTGACCATCACCGCCAACGACCTCAACCGGATGATCAAGGAGCCGGAACACGCCGCGACCATCGTCGGCACGGTGATCGCCCCGGCGCTGTCGCCGGAACCGCTGACCGCCAGCAACGGTGTGTTCAACCTGTTCGAGCAGTTCGAGCAGCAGGTCGATACGCGCCACATGAAGTACGACATGAAACTGACCGCCGAGGACGGCAACGACTACTTCTTCAGTGCCTTCAAGACCGTGCCGGAAGACAACGGCGTGCTGAATATCTGGCACGACACCAGCACCCTTTACGTCACGCTGTATCGCGGGCAGGACAAGACCGGCGAGGTGATCGGCTCCGGAGTGATGCACATCAAACCGACCGATTTCGCCAAGCAGATGACCACCATGAAAGTCCTCAATGCGCGCAACGAGCGTGAGCGCATCGAAGGGCTGGCGCGGTTCGGCAAGTTCTTCGCCGGGATTCTCTGGGAGAGTTACGGCGGGGTGTTCGCCGGTGACAAATATTTCAACCCCGACGCGCCGCCACGGCTGAAACGGCCACTGGATGCACCGACGCCTGCCGTGCATTTCTTCTCCACCGAAGACGGCGTGCAGTTGCGCCTGACCCGCTATCAGGCCGGCAGCAAAGGCCCGGTGATGCTGGTACATGGTCTGGGGGTGGGCTCAAATATCTTCTCGACCGATACGATCCAGACCAACCTGCTCGAGTTTCTGTGCAAGCACGACTACGACGTGTGGCTGCTGGATTTCCGGGTGAGCATCCTGCTGCCGGCAAGCAAGAAAGAATGGAACGGCGACCAGATCGCCCAATACGACTTCAAGGCCGCCATCGCGCAGATCCAGCAGGAAACCAAGGCCAAGGACGTGCAGTGCGTGGTGCATTGCTACGGCGCCACGACCTTCTTCATGTCGCTGCTCGCCGGTTTGCAGGGGGTGCGTTCGGTGGTCTGCTCGCAGATCGCCGCCGACACGGTGGTCGCAACCGCAACGGGGTTGAAGGCCGGTCTGCACTTGCCGGGAATGCTCGATGCGATCGGCATCAAATCCATGACCGCCTACGCCGACAGCAAGGAGAACTGGTTCAACCGGCTCTACGACAAGGCGCTCAACGGCTACGCGCGGATCGAAGCCCAGGGCTATTGCACCAACCCGGTGTGTCACCGCATCACCTTCATGTACGCCTCGCTGTATCGCCACGACACCCTCAACGAGACCCTGCACGACAATCTGCACGAGCTGTTCGGCGAGTCGAACATCGAGACCTTCGAACACCTGGCGCTGATCGTGCGCAAAGGGCATCTGGTGGATTTCAAAGGGCACGACGTGTACATGCCGCACTTTGATCGGCTGACTATGCCGATCTGTTTTATCAGCGGCGCCGACAACCAGTGTTATCTGCCGGAAAGCACGCTCAAGACCTATCAGCGGGTTTGCGAGAAGCATGGGCCGGAACGCTACAGCCGGCATGTGGTGCCGGGTTACGGCCACATCGATTGCATGTTCGGCAAGAACGCGGTGGTCGATGTGTATCCGATCATCCTTGAACACCTGGAGAAAACAGCCCTCGGATAGCCGTCGATCGTTCCCACGCTCTGCGTGGGAATGCCGCCATGGACGCTCTGCGTCCGCTTTTGTGACGCGGAGCGTCACGAGATGCATTCCCCCGCGGACGGTTCGACGCTTCGACGGGGGAACGATCTGGGGAACTGATATGGACAGCTACATCCGCTGGTTTCAACGCTTCATCTGGCTCGGCATTGCGATGAACATGGTGTTCGCGATCCCGGCGCTGTTTGCGCCGGGGTTGCTGACATCGGTGGTCGGCCTGCCGCCGCAACTCTCCGACCCGTGGCTGGAAAACGCCGGGATGCTGCTGGTCGGCATCAGCGTGTTCTACATGCCGTCGGGCTTCAACGCGCCGCGCTACGTGGTGCACTCCTGGCTGTGCGTGCTGACGCGGCTGATCGCCGTGGCGTTCTGGATCTACCTGATCAACACCAGCAGCCAGGGCTCGGTGTTCGTACCGATGCTGATGGGCGATCTGAGCTTTTTCCTGATCCTCGGCATCCTGCTGTACCTCGGCACCCCCCCTGAAAACCGACCCTTGACGCTGCTCTGTGACGGCTGGCGCGAATGGCGGGCGGCATGGGCGCAGCAGTGGCAGAGTCACGGGTTCAAGGTCGGCACGCTGGTCGTGGTGGCGCTGCTGGCCTTCATCGGTTACCAGACCTGGTATCAGATGCTCCGCGTGGTGCCGGAGCAGGATTACGCCTCCGACGAAGACCACTACAAATACGCCGCGATTGGCTTGGGCATCGAAGCGCGAATCCCGTATTACCTGTTCTCGGTGCTGCCGCAGATGTGCCCGGAAAAGCTGCCGAAACCCGGTGGCTGGGAAGTCTTCGGTTTCCTGTTCGAGAACGGCAAGGACCTGCCGATCGGCATGGCCAAGCGACAGATCGGCTACCCGACCGTCGAGCCGAATTGTGCGCTGTGCCACACCGGTTCCTACCGGGCGAATGCCAGCGACGTCGCGGTGAATGTGCCGAGCGCACCGGCCAACACCCTGCAACTGCAAGCCTTCCAGTGGTTCGCCTACGATTGCGCCAGCGATCCGAAATTCACCACCGACGCGGTGATGGCGGCGATCAACAGCAAGTTCCAGCTCGGCTTCTTCGAGAAGATCTACAACCGTTACCTGATCATCCCGATGGCCAAGACCGCGCTGCTCAAACAGAAGCAGGCGTACGCCTGGCAGAAGCTGCGCCCGCAACAGGGGCCGGGGCGTACCGACACCTTCAACCCGACGAAGATGGTGGTGTTCGGCTTCCCGGATGACTCGACCATAGGCACCGTCGACCTGCCGCAAGTGTGGAACCAGAAACCCCGGGAATCGATGTACCTGCACTGGGACGGCAATAACAACAAGATCCACGAGCGCAACTACGCCGCCGCGATGGCCGTGGGCGCGACGCCGGAATCGGTGCTGCCGCCGAGCTTCAATCGGGTGACCAACTGGCTGCTCGGGCACAAGGCGCCGGCGTGGCCGTGGGCACTGGATCAGGCCAAGGTCGCTCAGGGCAAACCGGTGTGGGAGGCTAACTGCGCGGGTTGTCACGATTTCGGTCGCGTCGACACCGGGCAGGTCACCACCAACATCGACCAGCTCGGCACCGATCCGCACCGGCTGAACTCGTTCACCACCGGGCTGGTGGCGGCCTTCCACACCTTCAAGAAACCGCCGTTCGATTTCGGTGCCTACCGCAAGACCCAGAGCTATAGCAACACGCCCACCGACGGCATCTGGCTGCGCGCGCCGTATCTGCACAACGGCTCGGTGCCGACCCTGTGGGACTTGCTGCAACCGCCGGAAAAACGTCCACAGGTGTTCATCACCGGCTCCGATGTCTACGACCCGGTCAACGTCGGCTTCGTGACCAGTGGCGCCCAGGCCAAAGCCTCGGCGGACTTCACCTACGACACGCGCCTGGAAGGCAACCACAACAGCGGTCACCTGTACGGCACGACGCTGTCGGACGACGACAAGCGTGCGCTGATCGAATTCATGAAAACCCTGTGAACCCCCTACGGATAGAGGATTACGCCATGTCAGCGGTTGGTCATCTGAAACACGAATACGACAAGGTCAAGCTGCGCCTGCACGGCCTGTTCACGCGCATCGAAATGGCCTGGATGAAGCTCATCAGCGAGCTGGAGCCGCAGGAGTTTCAAGCCATTATCAAATTGCTCCAGCGCGGTCACGATCAGGCGCAATACGTGCTCAAGCACGGCGAGCTGCCGGACGACGAACCGGCGGTGCCGTGGGAGTTGTCCCACGGCCTGTCGATCCTGCGTATCGGCAACGCGACGCCGTTACCGCAATCGCCCGATCAACTGCAGACCAAGGTGCTCAAGGACGGCACGCTGCTGGGCTGCCGCAAATGGGAGCTGCTGGATCTGCTGTGGAGCGAGGCGCTGCTGAAGTGGATCGAGAACCTGCGCCATCACGCGACTTTCGGCACCGATCCGGCAATGGTGACCATGGATCGCGAAGTGACGCTGGCGATTGCCGGCGACTGGGGCACCGGGCCGTTCAACAGCCATGCGCCGGCGGTGTCGGTGGCCAACCAGATGCAACTGGCCAATGCCGATTTCACCATTCACCTGGGGGATGTCTATTACGCCGGCACCCACTCCCAGGAAGACACCGACATGGCCGGCTGGCCGATGGGCACCCACGGTTCGTTCACCCTCAACTCCAATCACGAGATGTACAGCGGCGCCCACGGCTATTTCAAGGAGCTGGCCGCGCGTTTTCCGGGGCAGCAGGGCACCAGCTACTTTGCGCTGATCAATGACGACTGGCTGATTGTCGGGCTGGACACGGCGTACGCCTCGGATGTCATGAACCTGTACATGGACGGCACGTTGAACAAGCCGCAGATCGAGTGGATGAAAAGCCTGCCCAAACGCAAGAAACTCATGGTGCTCAGCCACCATCAGGGCTTCGACATCACCGGGCACAACAAGACCGCGCTGTATCAACCGGTGTGCGATGCACTGGGGCGCGAGCCGGATTACTGGTACTGGGGGCACCTGCACAATGGCATCGTCTATGCGCCGCAGGGTGGGCTGCACGCGCGCTGTGCCGGACATGGCGCGATTCCCTACGGCACCACCAGCGAGCTGAACGGGCATTCGCGGGTGCTGTTTTCGGAGACGCAGGATGCCAACGATCCGGACTATCCGCTGCGGGTGTTGAACGGCTACGCGAAGATCAGGTTGGTGGGGGAGGAGATTTTCGAGGAGTTTATCGGGGAGGATGGATCGGTGAGGTGGTCATCGCAATGATGCGGTGATTGTGTGATCGTTCCCACGCTCTGCGTGGGAATGCCTCAATGGACGCTCTGCGTCCGCTTTTGGGACGCAGAGCGTCCCGGGCTGCATTCCCACGCAGAGCGTGGGAACGATCTGTCACGATTCGACTTGCCAGCGATGCTTTTTAGCCTTGGACCGGCACGCCTTTGAGGTACGGCGCAGGCTCGGCGCCGAGGTTGCTCAGCATCCGCTCGCTGTACCAGTCCACGAAGTTGACCACGCCGAACTCATAGGTCTTGGAGTACGGCCCCGGCTGGTACGCGGTGGAGTTGATCCCGCGCTGGTTCTCTTCGGCCAGACGACGGTCCTGATCGTTGGTCGCATCCCACACCTGGCGCATGCGTTCGACGTCGTAATCCACGCCTTCGACCGCATCCTTGTGCACCAGCCATTTGGTGGTGACCATGGTTTCCTGAGCGCTGATCGGCCACACCGTGAACACGATGATGTGGTCGCCCATGCAGTGGTTCCACGAGTGCGGCAGGTGCAGGATGCGCATCGAGCCCAGATCGGGGTTCTTGATCCGGCCCATCAGCTTGGCGCAGCCCTGTTTGCCGTCCATGGTCATCGACACGGTGCCCTTGAGCAGCGGCATGCGCACGATACGGTTGCGCAGGCCGAAACTGGCGTGGGCGTAAGGGATCTTCTCGGCTTCCCAGGCAGCGGCGGAGGCGGCGACGTGGTCCTTGAACGCCTGATCGGCGCGCGGGTCGGTGACGTCGTCCCATTCCAGCAGGGTTTTCAACAGTTCCGGGTGCGAACCGTTGCAGTGGTAGCACTCGCGGTTGTTTTCCAGCACCAGTTTCCAGTTGGCCTTTTCCATCAAGGTGGTTTGCACCGCCACCTTGGTGTTTTCCATGTCGTACGGTTCCATGTAGTGGTTCAGCGTCGACAGGAAGTCATCGATGGCCGGCGGGTTCTCCGCCAGGCTGATGAAGATGTAGCCGCCGGCAGTCTTCACGTTCACCGGTTTGAGGCCGTACTGCTTCATGTCGAAGTCGGCGCCCATCTCGGTGCCGGCGAACAGCAGGCGACCGTCCAGCTCATACGTCCACTGGTGGTAATGGCAGACCAGTTTGGCGACCTTGCCCTTGTCGCTGGTGCACAGGCGCGAGCCACGGTGGCGGCAGACGTTGTGGAACGCATGCACCACGCCTTCGGCACCGCGAATGACGATGATCGGGTTCTTGCCGATCTGCAGCGTGATGTAGTTGCCCTTGGCCGGGATCTCGCAGGTCATGCCGGCGATCAACCACTCTTTCTGGAAGATCTCCTGCATGTCGATATCGAACAGGCGCTCGTCACTGTAGAACGGTTGCGGCAGCGAATAGGTGCGCTCGCGTTCCTGGAGCATTTGTGCGGTGGCCTTGCGTGCGGGTTCCAGCGGGTCGCCCAGGCTGATTTTTGCGGTGTCCATCGATGAATTCCTCAAGGCCATCTGCGTGGCCGCGAAAGTGGCTGATCGGGTGTGCGGCTAAAGGGTGCAACGCAAGGTGTAAAGAATCTGTTTGTGTTGGGGCGAGTGTGGGGCCGCCGCTGCCCGGAACCTTATCCATGGGCGACATGGTGCAATCTGTTCCCGACGCGCAACCCCCGGTGGTTGGGGGCTGGTCGCGATAAGTATGTCAATGTCGCGGATAGGTAAACGGGGCGTTCGCGCTATACGCAGAATCGCCACATGAAGGCCGACAGTCGGCCGTGGAGAACAGCATGTCGAACAGCTTCCTGAATCCGGTCACCACCCAGACCTGGGCCAATGGCCGACACATCGTCCGTTGCGTCAAAGTCATCCAGGAAACCTGGGATGTGCGCACCTTCTGCTTCATGGCCGACCAACCGATCCTGTTCTTCTTCAAACCCGGGCAGTTCGTGACCCTGGAGCTGGAAATCGAAGGCCAGCCGATCATGCGTTCGTACACCATCTCCAGCTCGCCGTCGGTGCCGTACAGCTTTTCGGTAACCATCAAGCGGGTGCCGGGGGGCAAGGTGTCCAACTGGCTGCACGACACGCTGCATGAAGGCCAGGAGCTGGCGGTGCACGGGCCGGTCGGGCTGTTCAACGCCATCGACTTCCCGAGCCCGAAAGTGCTGTACCTGAGCGGCGGTGTCGGCATCACCCCGGTGATGTCCATGGCGCGCTGGTTCTACGACACCAACGGCAACGTCGACATGACGTTTATCCACAGCGCCCGCTCGCCGAAAGACATCATTTACCACCGCGAGCTGGAACACATGGCGTCGCGGATCGACAACTTCAGCCTGCACCTGATCTGCGAAAAGCATGGGCTGGGCGAGCCGTGGGCCGGCTATCGCGGCTACCTCAACCACAAGATGCTGGAACTGATGGTGCCGGACTTCCTCGAGCGCGAAGTCTTCTGCTGCGGCCCGACGCCGTACATGACCGCAGTCAAGCGCCTGCTGGAAAACGCCGGCTACGACATGAAGCGCTATCACGAGGAATCCTTCGGCGCCACGCCACCGGAAGCCCGTGCCGACGCGGTGGAACAGGCCGAGCAGGCGGCGGAAGCACCGGAAGTCCCGGCGGCGGATCTGCACTTGGTGGAATTCACTTCTTCAGACAAGAGCATCCGCGTTGCGCCGGGCGAGACCGTGCATGCGGCGGCTGCGAAGGTCGGCCTGATGATCCCGAAAGCCTGCGGCATGGGGATCTGCGGGACGTGCAAGGTGCTCAAACTGGGTGGCGAGGTGGAGATGGATCACAACGGCGGGATCACCGAGGACGACGAGGCGGAGGGGTACATTCTTTCTTGCTGCAGTGTGCCGAAGGGGGATGTTCGGATCGAGTATTGAGTGGTACTTCAAAAGCCCCTCACCCCAGCCCTCCCGAAACGTCGGACCGCCCGGAGGGAGAGGGAGCTGATTGGGGGATGCTCTAGGAATACGCCGACCTGAATTTTCTTTGCCGAATCCATAATCGATAAGGTCTTGCAGGTCGATGTAGCTCGCCAAAACAACTCGGTCGGTTCCCTCTCCCTTTGGGAGAGGGCTAGGGTGAGGGGGATTTCACAGACTTGCTGATCAATCCACAAACAAATCCGTCATCAACTTCGCATCACTCCCCGGCTCAAAACGGTAATGATCGAATTCGGTCACACCGCTTTCGCGCAAAATCTCCTCATCAATCAACAACCGTCCGGTAATTCGCCGTCCGCTGCTGTCCAGAATCACATGTGCCGCATCCGCCATGATCGCTGGCGTGCGCGCATGCTTGAACGACTCGCGATTGCCCAGCTGAAATTCGATGGCCGCCGTGGCGATCATGGTCTGCGGCCACAGCGAATTGACGCTGATCCCGTAGTTGGCGAATTCCTCGCTCATCCCGACCGTCAGCATGCTCATGCCGTACTTGGTCACGGTGTAGGGGCTGTATTGCGCGAACCATTTGCTGGCCAGATTCAGCGGCGGTGACAGGTTGAGAATGTGCCCGGAGGATTTCTTCAGGTAGGGCAGGGCCGCCTGGCTGCACAGCAAAACCGCGCGAGTGTTGATCTGGTGCAACAGGTCGAAACGCTTGAGCTCGATGTGCTGCACACCGGTCAACTTGATCGCCCCGGCGTTGTTCACCAGCGCATCGATCCCGCCGAAATGTTCATTGGCCTGGGCCAGCGCCTGACGCACCGCGTCTTCATCACGCACATCCAGTTGCAGCGCCAAAGCCTTGCCGCCGGCCGCTTCGACTTCGGCGGCGACACTGTGGATGGTGCCGGGCAACTTGGCGTGCGGCTCGGCGCTCTTGGCCGCGATTACGATATTGGCCCCGTCCCGCGCGGCCCGCAGCGCAATCTCACGCCCGATGCCACGGCTGGCGCCAGTGATGAACAGGGTTTTGTCTTTCAGCGACATGCGGATGCTCCTGCTTATTGTTATGTGAGCGATGGCTCGACAGACAATGTAGACGATGGAGCTGAAACGGGAGGGAGCCTGATCGCCGATCGTTCCCACGCGGAGCGTGGGAACGAGAAGGGTAAGGAGGTCGATGTGACCGAGCGTCAGGAGGCGACTGTGGCGGCGGTAAGAGAGTCAGTTGTCGCTTTGAGTGGTGATCGTTCCCACGCTCCGCGTGGGAATGCAGCCCTTGACGCTCCGCGTCATGACGATGCCTGGCGTTGCATCGGTGGTGCGGCAGGAACGCGGAGCGTCCCGGTATGCATTCCCACGCAGAGCGTGGGAACGATCTGCGTGTGGGATACCGGGAGCTTCAGTACCAGCGCTGAACCTCGATCAACCCATCCAGCCCTGCATAGTTTCGGGCGCTTGAATACCGCCAGTGTTCCGGTAACTCCACATAACCACGCTTTACCGGGTTGTTATGGATGTAATCGAGTTTCTGACGCATGACTTCTTCGCTGTAGACCATCTCTGCGTGAGCGCCTTCCTGCCACATCTGATACACCCGATCTTCCTTGTGTGCCCGTTTGCTGAAGCGAAGGCGCTTCAATGCTCTTTCGGCGCCCCTGTTTTGCAGGTCATCAATGATCTGTCGGGCGGTGAAGGATTTGAATTGGCTCAGGCATTTGCTCAGGTCAGGCGCCTGGGCGACGAAATGCAGGTGGTTTTCCAGGATCACGTAGCCGTAGAGCTTCAGTTGCTGGGGGGGTTGTTGATAGCGCCAACAGTTGAGCAGGTGGTCGACGAGATAAGGGCGGACGAACAGTGGCAGCCACTCCACCAGCGTGCAGGTCAGGAAGTGAGGCTTGTCGGGTTCGGTGATGGTGTAGCGGCTTCGGCCCATGGGATTCATCCTTGAATCTTGCGGTGCTGCTGAGAGGAACGCGGAGCGTCCCCGGATGCACTCCGACGCAGACGGCTCGACGCCTCGACGGGGGGACGAGCAGAGTGGGGTGGTCGGAGTGATCGCGCTAGAGGCGAAGTCTGTAGCGGCGGTGGGAAAAGTCATCTGTAGCTTTTGATCGTTCCCACGCTCTGCGTGGGAATGCAGCCTTTGACGCTCCGCGTCATGACGGTGCCTGGCGTTACATCAGTGGTGGGGCAGGAACGCGGAGCGTTCCGGTATGCATTCCCACGCGGAGCGTGGGAACGATCAAGGAGGAGGAGAACAGGCCGACATGACTTCGCGGATGTCGCGCGCCAGTTCGCGTACGCGTTCTTCTTCGGTGTCCCACGAGCACATGAAGCGGGCGCCGCCCTTGCCGATGAAGGTGTAGAAGCGCCAGTTCCTGGCGGTCAGGGCGGCAATCGCCGGTTCCGAGAGCTGCAGGAACACGCCGTTGGCCTGGACCGGGAACATCAGTTCCACGCCCGGGATGTCGCTGACCAGTTCGGCCAGCAGTTGCGCGCAGTGGTTGGCGTGGCGGGCGTATTTGAGCCAGGCGTCGTTTTCCAGGATGCCGACCCACGGCGCCGACAGGAAGCGCATCTTCGACGCCAGTTGCCCGGCCTGTTTGCAGCGGTAGTCGAAGTCTTCGGCCAGTTTGTGGTTGAAGAACAGGATTGCCTCACCCACCGCCATGCCGTTTTTCGTGCCACCGAAGCACAGCACGTCGACGCCGGCCTTCCAGGTCAGGTCCGCCGGCGAGCAGCCGAGGAAGGCGCAGGCGTTGGAGAAACGCGCGCCGTCCATGTGCAGGTTCAGGCCCAGCTCCTTGCAGGTGTCGCTGATGGCGCGGACTTCTTCCGGGGTGTAGACGCTGCCGACTTCGGTGGCCTGGGTCAGGGTCACGACGCGCGGTTTCGGGTAGTGGATGTCCTGGCGCTTGAGGGCGACTTCGCGGATCGAGGCCGGGGTGATCTTGCCGTTTTCGGTGCCGGCGATCAGCAGTTTCGAACCGTTGGAGAAGAATTCCGGCGCGCCGCATTCGTCGGTTTCGACGTGGGCGGTTTCCGAGCAGATCACGCTGTGGTAACTCTGGCACAGCGACGACAGCGCGAGGGAGTTGGCGGCGGTGCCGTTGAAGGCGAAGAACACCTCGCAGTCGGTCTCGAACAGCTTGCGGAAATCATCCGAGGCGCGGGCTGTCCATTCATCGTCGCCATAGGCGCGCTGGTGGCCGTGGTTGGCCTGTTCCATGGCAGCCCAGGCTTCAGGGCAGATACCGGAATAGTTGTCGCTGGCGAATTGTTGGCTCTTGTCGGTCATGGCCGGCTTCCGTGGTCGGCGCGCTTGTGGCGCTCCGTTGGTCAATGATGGTGCGCACTTTACCGAAGATCATCCGGGGAGCACACGGGATGTCGCTGTCAGAACATTACAGGGATGCGAGCCGATTATGCACCTGAGCCGGCGCGACGGCGCACTCGATCTGCTCAAGTGGCTGGCGCTGCTGAGCATGCTGCTCGATCACTTGCGATATGTCGGGATCAGCGCCGATTGGCTGTATGTGCCGGGGCGGCTGGCGTTCCCCTGGTTCTGTCTGGCGATGGCGGCAAATCTGGCGCGGGACGGCGCGCGCAAGACCGAGTGGCGCTATCTGGGCTGGTTGCTGCTGTTCAGCCTGCTCAGCGAGATTCCCTACCGCTTGTACATTCCCGAGCCCGACACCTTGAACGTAATGCCCACCCTGGCGCTGGGCCTGCTGGTGGCGCGGGGCTGGCAGGATCGAGCGCTGATTTCGCGACTGCTGGGCGTCAGTGCTTTGCTGGTGGCCGCGTTGTTCCCGGAGCGACTGATGTTCGGTTTGTTCGGTGTCCTGCTGCCGCTGGCGATGTTGCTGGTGTTTCGCAAACCCTGGTATTTCAGCCTGCTGCCGGGGCTGGTGTGTCTGGCGGCGAATCAATGGCGGGTGCTCTACGAATCCGCGCAGTTCGGTAACCTGGTCGCCATCCTCGGGATTGCAATCTGCCTGATCGCGCCACTGCTCGGAGTGTTCCTGTTGCGACACGCCACTTGCCTCCACGCGCCACCCATGCGGCGCTGGGCTTATGCGCTCTATCCCGCGCATTTCGTGGTTCTTCTGGCCCTGCGCCAGCTGCTTGTTTGAGTCCGTCGTCTCTGCCATGTCGTAAACGCACCTTTGCGTGGCGTCCGTAGGCATTTGACCTCCCTGCGCCGGCCATACCATCGCATCAAAGGGCACTGGCTGAACGCCGTGCCTTACCGAGACGAATGGCGCACAGATGCCGCTGGGAGAGACGCGATGTTCAGCAAGCAAGACCAGATCCAGGGTTACGACGATGCACTGCTGGCGGCGATGAATGCCGAGGAGCAACGTCAGGAAGATCACATCGAGCTGATCGCGTCGGAGAACTACACCAGCAAACGCGTGATGCAAGCGCAAGGCAGCGGCCTGACCAACAAATACGCCGAAGGCTATCCGGGCAAGCGCTACTACGGTGGCTGCGAGCACGTCGACAAGGTCGAAGCGCTGGCCATCGAACGCGCCAAGCAACTGTTCGGCGCCGATTACGCCAACGTCCAGCCGCACTCCGGTTCCTCGGCCAACAGCGCCGTGTACCTGGCCCTGCTGCAAGCGGGCGACACCATTCTCGGCATGAGCCTGGCCCACGGCGGTCACCTGACCCACGGCGCCAAGGTCTCGTCCTCGGGCAAGCTGTACAACGCCGTGCAGTACGGCATCGACACCAAAACCGGCCTGATCGATTACGACGAAGTCGAGCGTCTGGCCGTCGAGTGCAAACCGAAAATGATCGTCGCCGGTTTCTCGGCCTACTCGAAAACCCTCGACTTCCCGCGCTTCCGTCAGATCGCCGACAAGGTCGGTGCGCTGCTGTTCGTCGATATGGCCCACGTCGCCGGTCTGGTGGCTGCCGGTCTGTACCCGAACCCGCTGCCGTACGCCGACGTGGTCACCACCACCACCCACAAGACCCTGCGCGGTCCGCGTGGCGGCCTGATCCTGGCCAAGTCCAACGAAGAAATCGAGAAGAAGCTCAACGCCGCAGTATTCCCCGGCGCCCAGGGCGGCCCGCTGATGCACGTCATCGCCGGCAAGGCCGTGTGCTTCAAGGAAGCGCTGGAGCCAGGCTTCAAGGCCTATCAGCAACAAGTGATCGACAACGCCCAGGCGATGGCGAGCGTATTTATCAAACGTGGCTACGATGTAGTGTCCGGCGGCACCGACAACCACCTGTTCCTGGTCAGCCTGATCCGTCAGGGCCTCACCGGTAAAGACGCCGACGCCGCCCTCGGTCGCGCGCACATCACCGTCAACAAGAACGCCGTACCGAACGACCCGCAGTCGCCGTTCGTCACCTCCGGCCTGCGCATCGGCACCCCGGCGGTGACCACTCGCGGCTTCAAGGTGACCCAGTGCGTGACGCTGGCCGGCTGGATCTGCGACATCCTCGACAACCTCGGCGATGCCGATGTCGAGGCCAACGTCGCCCAGCAGGTTTCGGCCCTGTGTGCTGACTTCCCGGTTTATCGCTGAGCGTTCTGGAGTACATGACTATGCAACGCTATTCGGGCTTCGGCCTCTTCAAACACTCCCTCAGCCACCACGAAAACTGGCAGCGCATGTGGCGCACGCCGACCCCGAAAAAGGTCTACGACGTGGTCATCGTCGGTGGCGGCGGGCACGGTCTGGCGACGGCCTACTATCTGGCCAAAGAGCACGGCATCACCAACGTGGCCGTGGTCGAGAAGGGCTGGCTGGGCGGCGGTAACACCGCGCGCAACACCACCATCGTTCGCTCCAACTACCTGTGGGACGAGTCGGCTCACCTGTACGAACACGCGATGAAACTGTGGGAAGGCCTGTCTCAGGACCTGAACTACAACGTGATGTTCTCCCAGCGCGGCGTCTACAACCTGTGCCACACCCTGCAGGACATCCGTGATTCCGAGCGTCGGGTCAGCGCCAACCGTCTCAACGGCGTCGACGGCGAACTGCTCAACGCCAAGCAGGTCGCGGACGAAATTCCGTACCTCGACTGCTCGAAAAACACCCGCTACCCGGTGATGGGCGCAACCGTTCAGCGTCGCGGTGGCGTGGCCCGTCACGATGCCGTGGCCTGGGGTTTTGCCCGTGCCGCCGACGCCTTGGGCGTGGATCTGATCCAGCAGACCGAAGTGATCGGTTTCCGCAAGGAAAACGGCGTGTGCATCGGCGTTGAAACCAACAAGGGCTTCATCGGCGCCAAACGCGTCGGTGTAGTCACCGCCGGTAACTCCGGGCACATGGCCAAGCTTGCCGGTTTCCGTCTGCCGATCGAATCCCACCCGCTGCAGGCGCTGGTGTCAGAGCCGATCAAACCGATCATCGACAGCGTGATCATGTCCAACGCCGTGCACGGTTACATCAGCCAGTCCGACAAGGGCGACCTGGTGATCGGCGCCGGTATCGACGGCTACAACGGCTACGGCCAGCGCGGTTCGTACCCGGTGATCGAGCACACCATCCAGGCCATCGTCGAGATGTTCCCGGTGCTGTCGCGAGTGCGCATGAACCGTCAGTGGGGCGGCATCGTCGACACCACGCCGGACGCCTGCCCGATCATTTCGAAAACCCCGGTACCGAACATGTTCTTCAACTGCGGTTGGGGCACCGGTGGCTTCAAGGCCACACCTGGCTCGGGCAACGTGTTTGCCGCAAGCCTGGCCAAGGGTGAAATGCACCCGCTGGCCGCACCTTTCTCCATCGACCGTTTCCACAACGGTGCGTTGATCGACGAACACGGCGCTGCGGCTGTCGCCCACTAACAGGAGAAATCCCATGTTGCATATCTTCTGTCCTCACTGCGGCGAACTGCGCTCCGAAGAGGAATTCCACGCATCCGGCCAGGCGCACATCCCGCGCCCTCTGGACCCTGCAAGCTGCACCGACGAGGAGTGGGGCGACTACATGTTCTTCCGCGACAACCCGCGCGGTCTGCACCACGAGTTGTGGGATCACGTCGCCGGTTGCCGCCAGTACTTCAACGTCACCCGCGACACCGTGACCTACGAGATTCTCGAAACCTACAAGATCGGCACCAAGCCGCAATTCACCGACAAGGCTGACACTGCGAAAACAGCCACGACGGCGCTGGGAGAGAAGGTATGAGCCAGACCAATCGCCTGTCCAACGGTGGACGGATCGACCGCAACAAAGTGCTGAGCTTCACCTTCAACGGCCAGACCTACAAAGGTTTTGAAGGCGACTCGCTGGCCGCAGCTCTGCTGGCCAACGGCGTCGACATCATTGGCCGCAGCTTCAAGTATTCACGTCCGCGCGGCATCTTCGCCGCCGGCGCCGAAGAGCCGAACGCGGTGCTGCAGATCGGTGCTACCGAAGCCACCCAGATCCCTAACGTGCGCGCCACGCAACAGGCGTTGTACCAAGGCCTGGTCGCCACCAGCACCAACGGCTGGCCGAGCGTCAACAACGACATGATGGGGATTCTCGGCAAGGTCGGCGGCAAGCTGATGCCGCCGGGTTTCTACTACAAAACCTTCATGTACCCGCAATCGTTCTGGATGACTTACGAGAAGTACATTCGCAAGGCTGCCGGCCTGGGCCGTTCGCCGACCGAAGTCGATCCGGACACCTACGACTACATGAACCAGCACTGCGACGTGCTGATCGTCGGCGCCGGCCCGGCCGGTCTGGCCGCTGCACTGGCGGCTGCGCGCAGCGGTGCGCGGGTGATCATCGCCGACGAGCAGGAAGAGTTCGGCGGCAGCCTGCTCGATTCCCGCGAAAGCCTCGACGGCAAACCGGCGATGGAATGGGTGGCCGGCGTCATCGCTGAATTGAAGAGCACTCCGGACGTGCTGCTGTTGCCGCGCGCCACGGTCAACGGCTACCACGACCACAACTTCCTGACCATTCACGAACGCCTCACCGATCACCTCGGTGACCGCGCGCCGATCGGCCAGGTGCGTCAGCGCATCCACCGCGTCCGCGCCAAACGTGTGGTGCTGGCGACCGGCGCTCACGAGCGTCCGCTGGTCTACGGCAACAACGACGTGCCGGGCAACATGCTCGCCGGTGCTGTGTCGACTTACGTGCGCCGTTACGGCGTGGCGCCGGGCAAAAAGCTGGTGCTCTCGACCAACAACGATCACGCCTATCGCGTGGCGCTGGACTGGCTCGACGCCAGCCTGCAGGTGGTCGCCATCGCCGACGCCCGCAGCAATCCGCGTGGTGCACTGGTTGAAGAGGCGCGCGCCAAAGGCATTCGTATCCTCACCGGCAGCGCCGTGATCGAGGCCCGTGGCAGCAAGCACGTGACCGCTGCCCGCGTGGCGGCGATCGATGTCAAAGGCCACAAGGTCACCAGCCCGGGCGAATGGCTCGACTGCGACCTGATCGCCAGCTCCGGCGGTTACAGCCCGGTGGTTCACCTGGCGTCGCACCTCGGCGGCAAGCCGATCTGGCGCGAAGACATCCTCGGCTTCGTACCGGGCGAAGCACCGCAGAAACGCGTGTGCGTCGGTGGCATCAATGGCGTCTACGGTCTTGGCGATTCGCTGGCTGACGGTTTTGAAGGCGGCGTGCGCGCTGCGTCCGAAGCCGGTTTCCAGGCCGTTGAAGCCGTGTTGCCGAAAGCCCTGAGCCGTCTCGAAGAACCAACCCTGGCGCTGTTCCAGGTGCCCCACGAGAAGGGCACTTCGCGGGCGCCGAAGCAATTCGTCGACCTGCAGAACGACGTGACCGCCGCCGCCATCGAACTGGCGACCCGCGAAGGTTTCGAGTCGGTCGAGCACGTCAAACGCTACACCGCGCTGGGCTTCGGCACCGATCAGGGCAAGCTCGGCAACGTCAACGGCCTGGCGATTGCCGCCCGTTCGCTGAACGTGACCATCCCGCAGATGGGCACCACAATGTTCCGTCCGAACTACACGCCGGTGACGTTTGGCGCGGTAGCTGGCCGTCACTGCGGGCACATCTTCGAACCTGTGCGTTACACCGCACTGCATCAATGGCACCTGAAAAACGGCGCCGAGTTCGAAGACGTCGGTCAGTGGAAACGTCCGTGGTACTTCCCGAAAAACGGCGAAGACATGCATGCCGCCGTCAAACGCGAATGCAAGGCTGTGCGCGATAGCGTCGGTCTGCTGGACGCTTCGACCCTGGGCAAGATTGACATCCAGGGCCCGGACGCCCGCGAGTTCCTCAACCGCGTGTACACCAACGCCTGGACCAAGCTCGACGTGGGCAAGGCCCGTTACGGCCTGATGTGCAAGGAAGACGGCATGGTCTTCGACGACGGGGTGACGGCGTGTCTGGCCGACAACCATTTCGTCATGACCACCACCACCGGCGGCGCGGCTCGCGTCCTGCAGTGGCTGGAGCTGTACCACCAGACCGAATGGCCGGACCTGAAGGTGTATTTCACCTCCGTCACCGACCACTGGGCGACCATGACCCTGTCCGGCCCGAACAGCCGCAAGCTGCTCAGCGCCGTGACCGACATCGACCTGGCCAACGAAGCGTTCCCGTTCATGACCTGGAAGGAAGGTCTGGTCGGCGGTGTGCCGGCGCGGGTGTTCCGTATCTCGTTCACCGGTGAGCTGTCGTACGAAGTCAACGTCCAGGCCGATTACGCGATGGGCGTGCTGGAAAAAATCGTCGAGGCGGGCAAGCAGTACAACCTGACCCCGTACGGCACCGAAACCATGCACGTGCTGCGGGCCGAGAAGGGCTTCATCATCGTCGGCCAGGACACCGACGGCTCGATGACCCCGGACGACCTGAACATGGGCTGGTGCGTCGGTCGCACCAAACCGTTCTCGTGGATCGGCCAGCGCGGCATGAACCGTGAAGACTGCGTGCGTGACCAGCGTAAGCAGCTGGTGGGCCTGAAGCCGATCGATCCGAACGTCTGGCTGCCGGAAGGTGCACAGCTGGTGTTCAACACCAAGCAGTCGATCCCGATGACCATGGTCGGCCACGTGACCTCCAGCTACGCGCACAACTCCCTCGGCTATTCGTTTGCCATGGGCGTGGTGAAGGGCGGTCTGAAGCGCATGGGCGAGCGGGTGTTCGCACCGCTGGCGGACGGCAGCGTGATCGAGGCGGAAATCGTTTCTTCGGTGTTCTTCGATCCGAAAGGCGATCGCCAGAACATTTGACACTGATCGTTCCCACGTCGAGGCGTCGAACCGTCTGCGTGGGAATGCATCCCGGGACGCTCCGCGTCCCAAGAGCGGACGCAGAGCGTCCATGGCGGCATTCCCACGCAGAGCGTGGGAACGATCAAACAAAAGAATAGGTGCTTTATGACCGCAGCCAACGTTTACCAACAACGCCCGACCACCGGGGCCAAGGCCGAGTCGTCGCTGCATCACGCCGACCTCGCCAGCCTGGTCGGCAAGGGCCGCAAGACCGCCGGTGTGACCGTGCGCGAAAAGAAACTCCTCGGCCATCTGACCATCCGCGGCGACGGCCACGATGCCGCGTTCGCCGCCGGTGTGCACAAGGCGCTGGGCATCGAGTTGCCGGGCGCCCTGAGCGTCATCGTCAAAGGTGAAACCAGCCTGCAATGGATGGGCCCGGATGAGTGGCTGCTGATCGTGCCGAGCGGTGAAGAGTTCGCCGCCGAGCAGAAACTGCGCGAAGCGCTGGGCGATCTGCACATCGCAATCGTCAATGTCAGCGGCGGCCAGCAGATTCTCGAACTGAGCGGCCCGAACGTGCGTCAGGTGCTGATGAAATCCACCAGCTACGACGTGCACCCGAACAACTTCCCGGTCGGCAAGGCTGTCGGCACGGTGTTCGCCAAGTCGCAGTTGATGATTCGCCATACCGCCGAAGACACCTGGGAACTGCTGATCCGTCGCAGCTTCTCGGATTACTGGTGGTTGTGGTTGCAGGATGCGTCCGCCGAATACGGCCTCAGCGTTCAGGCCTGATCAGGAGAAAACGATGAGCCGCGCCCCGGATACATGGATTCTGACCGCCGACTGCCCCAGCGTTCTCGGCACCGTGGACGCGGTGACGCGTTTTCTGTTCGAGCAGGGTTGCTACGTGACCGAGCACCATTCGTTCGATGACCGGCTCTCGGGCCGTTTCTTCATTCGGGTGGAGTTCCGTCAGCCCGACGGTTTTGACGAGCAATCCTTCCGCGCCGGCCTCGCCGAACGCGGTCAGGCGTTCGGCATGATCTTCGAGCTGACCGCGCCGAACTACCGGCCAAAAGTGGTGATCATGGTCTCCAAGGCCGATCACTGCCTTAACGATTTGCTCTACCGCCAGCGCATCGGCCAGTTGTCGATGGACGTGGCGGCGGTGGTGTCGAATCACCCGGACCTCAAGCCGCTGGCCGACTGGCACCAGATTCCCTACTACCATTTTCCCCTCGACCCCAACGACAAACCGGCCCAGGAGCGGCAGGTGTGGCAGGTGATCGAAGAGGCCGGCGCTGAACTGGTGATCCTCGCCCGCTACATGCAGGTGCTGTCGCCGGAGCTGTGCCGCAAGCTCGATGGCAAGGCGATCAACATTCACCACTCGCTGCTGCCGGGCTTCAAGGGCGCCAAACCGTATCACCAGGCCTACAACAAGGGCGTGAAGCTGGTGGGCGCAACCGCGCACTACATCAACAATGACCTCGACGAGGGGCCGATCATCGCCCAGGGCGTCGAGGCGGTGGATCACAGTCATTACCCCGAAGACCTTATCGCCAAGGGCCGCGACATCGAAGGCCTGACCCTGGCCCGGGCTGTTGGGTATCACATTGAAAGAAGGGTTTTTTTGAACGCCAATCGCACGGTCGTTCTCTAGGCCGCTATCGCTGGCTTGCCAGCGATGAGGCCATAACAGGCAACACAAGAATCAGCATCTGTACCCGAGCACTTAACGCACTGCCTGCCTGGGCGGCGCGGTTCCATAAAAACAACAGCGAGGTGAAAGCATGTCTGGCAATCGTGGTGTGGTGTATCTCGGCGCTGGCAAGGTCGAAGTACAGAAAATCGACTATCCGAAAATGCAGGATCCGCGCGGCAGGAAGATCGAGCACGGTGTCATCCTGCGTGTGGTTTCAACCAACATCTGCGGCTCCGACCAGCACATGGTGCGCGGCCGTACCACCGCTCAGGTCGGTCTGGTGCTGGGACACGAGATCACCGGTGAAGTGATCGAGAAGGGCAGCGACGTCGAAAGCCTGAAAATCGGCGACCTGGTCTCCGTTCCGTTCAACGTGGCTTGCGGGCGCTGCCGTTCCTGCAAGGAGCAACACACCGGCGTCTGCCTGACCGTCAACCCGGCCCGTGCCGGGGGTGCCTACGGTTACGTCGACATGGGCGACTGGACCGGCGGCCAGGCCGAGTATGTGCTGGTGCCGTACGCCGACTTCAACCTGCTGAAACTGCCGGACCGCGACAAGGCCATGGAGAAAATCCGTGACCTGACCTGCCTCTCCGACATTTTGCCGACCGGTTACCACGGCGCCGTTACCGCTGGCGTCGGTCCGGGCAGCACCGTTTACATTGCCGGCGCTGGCCCGGTCGGTCTGGCCGCTGCCGCCTCCGCCCGTTTGCTCGGCGCTGCGGTGGTGATCGTCGGCGACGTCAACACCATCCGCCTGGCCCACGCCAAGGCTCAGGGTTTCGAAATCGTCGACCTGTCGAAAGACACCCCGCTGCACGAACAGATCGCCGCGCTGCTGGGCGAGCCTGAAGTGGATTGCGCAGTGGACTGCGTCGGTTTCGAAGCCCGTGGTCATGGGCACGACGGCGTCAAATCCGAAGCCCCGGCCACCGTGCTCAACTCGCTGATGGGCGTGGTGCGCGTCGCCGGCAAGATCGGTATCCCGGGCCTGTACGTGACCGAGGATCCGGGTGCCGTGGACGCTGCCGCGAAAATGGGCAGCCTGAGCATCCGTTTCGGCCTCGGCTGGGCCAAATCCCACAGCTTCCACACCGGCCAGACCCCGGTGATGAAGTACAACCGCCAGCTGATGCAGGCGATCATGTGGGACCGCATCAACATCGCCGAAGTGGTGGGCGTGCAAGTCATCAGCCTCGACCAGGCGCCGGAAGGTTACGGCGAGTTCGATGCCGGCGTGCCGAAGAAGTTTGTGATTGATCCGCACAAGTTGTTCAGTGCGGCGTAATTAGATCCAAATGAAAAACGGCGCTCTTGAGCGCCGTTTTTTGTCGGAAACGAGTTGAGCTGGTCTTTGTGGCGAGGTTTCTACTCGGGTCGCACCTGTGCGGCCTGCATTCCTTTTTGCCCTGGTTCGGCTACATAACTTACGGTCTGCCCTTCCTTCAAACTTTTGAAACCGTCTGTTTCTATTGCCTTGAAATGAACAAAAAGATCAGGCCCCCCATCTTTCGGGGTGATGAAACCAAATCCTTTCTCGTCGTTGAACCACTTGACTGTACCTTGAGCTCTGTTTGACATTTTGATGCTTCCCGCTTCGATTGAGTTTGTAAACCTACGGAATTGCAAACTTGCGCAGTCTTCTCAGGAGACGTCCTTAATCCTGAGCCAGTCTGATGTCGACTGCATAAAACTGGCCGTTATCACCACGCACAAGGTCATAAGTCACCTTCTGCCCCGCTTTGATATGTTTGATGATCGGATCGTCCGGGTTGATGCAGAAGATGATCGGCGGCATATCCGGGTCAAGCAGTTCATTGCGCGGTACGCATTGCTTTTCCATTACCGTATCTCCTATTCAAATGGCTGACGCCTGCCCCTCGCTGTTTCCGGATCATTGATGCAAATCCACGGTAATCCAGTTCCGATGGCACGGTAACTGTCATATCTGACAGGTAAAGAAATCCATTCGGCATCAACGCCCGACTTTTTATGAAGGTCAGAAATAACGGAGCGGTCCTTTGGCTGAAAGCGCGTCACGCTTCCTTCACAAACAGGATGTGAATATCCAGTCGCACGCCGGAACATGCTGCCGCCTACCCGGTCAAACCGGCAGTTTGATCGCCTGTATCCGGGCGGTCTTCACGCCACAAGAGGATGTCTGAATGAAGATTTCACGCGGTTTTGCCCTGGCATCGCTCCTGACCCTGGCGGCAGGGCCGGTGTTTGCCGGTTTCAGTTTGAATGATGTGGCCGGCGTGGTATCGGGCATGCAGGGCGGTGACAAGGCTGCGACGGCCGCGCCGACCTCGGAAACCGCTGGCTTGTTGAGTGCGCTGAGCGCACTGGACCTCACGCCACAACAAGCGGTGGGTGGCACCAGTGCCATGTTGGGCCTGGCGAAGAACCAATTGAGCAGCACCGATTATTCCGAACTGGCCAAGGAAGTACCGGGTATCGACCAGTTGTCGGGTGGCGCTGGCAGTCTGGCGGCGTTGAGCGGTCTGCTCGGCTCGTCGGGCAAGTCCGCCGGGCTGGAAAATGCGCTGGGCAACGTCAAGGACACCAATGACCTGAACAACGCCTTCGGTGCGTTGGGCATGGACAGCGGGATGGTCGGCCAGTTTGCCCCGATCCTCCTGCAATATCTCGGTCAACAGGGTGTCGGCGGTTCGCTGCTGCAAAGCTTGGGCAGCATCTGGGGCACCGGCACCAACGGTTGATTCAGCGGCGCTCGACCTTGAGTTCGGCGATGCGCTGATCCTTGAGAGTCCAGAGCTGGTTGACCCAGTTCTGGACCTTCTCGCGAAACACCGGATCATTTTCGTAATCGCCCTGCCACAGGGCCGGATCCAGCTCGCGGGTCTGGATGTCGATGATCACGCGCGGCACGTTGCCGCTGATCAGGTCCCAGAACCCCGGAATCTTCTGCTGTGGATAAACCACGGTCACATCGAGAATCGCGTCCAGCTGTTCGCCCATCGCCGCCAGTACGAACGCCACGCCGCCGGCTTTGGGCTTGAGCAGGTGGCTGAACGGTGATTGCTGCTGAGTGCTTTTGGCGGCGGTGTAACGCGTGCCTTCCAGATAATTCACCACCGTCACCGGCTGACGCTTGAACAGTTCGCACGCCGCTTTGGTGATTTCCAGATCCTTGCCGGCCAGCTCGGGGTTCTTCGCTAGGAACGCCTTGGTGTAGCGCTTCATGAACGGGTAATCCAGCGCCCACCAGGCCAGGCCCAGGAAGGGCACCCAGATCAGCTCTTTCTTGAGGAAGAACTTGAAGAACGGCGTGCGTCGGTTGAGGGTCTGGATCAGCGCCGGGATATCGACCCAGGACTGATGGTTGCTGATCACCAGGTAGGAAGTGTCGCTGCGCAGGTCTTCGCCGCCGCGAATGTCCCATTGCGTGGGGATGCACAGGCGGAAGATCAGCTTGTCGATTTCCGCCCAGGTTTCGGCGATCCACATCACCGCCCACGAGGCATAGTCGCGAAAGCGCCCGGGCAGGATCAGCTTGAGCACGGCGAACACCATCAGCGGGCCGAACAATACCAGGGTGTTGGACAACAGCAGCAGGGTGACGAAACAGCCGGTGAGCAGGCGGCGCATAAGCAACTCTTGGAAAACGGATGGGCGCGCCATGATAAGTGGCTTCGGCCGGCAGGCCAAATCCGCCGGTGACGAATGTTTCACCTGTGGCGCGTTAGTCTGATCGTTCCCACGCTCTGCGTGGGAACGCCGCCGGGGACGCTCTGCGTCCCTGTGACGCGGAGCGTCACCTGATGCATTCCCACGCGGAGCGTGGGAACGATCAAGTAAACAACGGTCTAAAATCTCGCGTCTGACGCCCCCATTTCCCAAGGAAGCCCCTTACGTGAAATCCCTCCTTGCACTGCTTTCCCTCGTCGCCCTGCCGGTGCTCGCCGCCGAACCGACCCTGTACGGTCGTTACGAATACATCGCGCTGCCGGAAATCGGCGGCGAAGTGCTCAAGGCCAAGATGGACACCGGCGCACTGACCGCCTCGCTGTCGGCCAAGGACATCGAGACGTTCAAACGCGACGGCGAAGACTGGGTGCGTTTCCGTCTGGCCACCAAGGACGCCAGCAACAAGGTGTACGAACACAAGGTCGCGCGGATCAGCAAGATCAAGAGTCGCTCGGATGAAGAAGACGAGGGCGAAAGCACCGAAGTCGCCAAGCGCCCGGTGGTCGATCTGGAGCTGTGCCTGGGCGATGTCAAGCGTACCGTGGAGGTCAACCTGACCGACCGCAGCAACTTCAACTACCCGTTGCTGATCGGTGCCAAGGCCTTGCGCGAGTTCGGCGCGGCGGTGAACCCGGCACGACGCTTCACCGCTGACAAACCTGATTGCTGATCGAGCGTCGTGTCTCGCAAATGCTGTTCCTTTTTGACGGTGTCTGTTGCCGTCATGCTGCGTTGCCGCTCCTCGCCATAGCGGGCTATGACTCGTCGCGGCGCCTTGCCTGACGACAACAGCCACTCGTCAAAAAAGGAACGCATTTGTGAGACGCGACGCTGGTGGTCTCATTGACGTAACGCCGGGCTTGGGGCACCGTTCGCGCACTTAACCCACAGGCTCGGACGCCATGCCTCATATCCTGATTGTCGAAGACGAAGCGGCGATTGCCGACACGCTGATTTTTGCCTTGCAGGGCGAGGGATTCACCACGACCTGGCTGAGCCTGGGCGCGGCGGCGCTGGAGCATCAGCGCCAGACCCCGGCGGATCTGATCATCCTCGACATCGGCTTGCCGGACATCAGCGGCTTCGAGACCTGCAAACAGTTGCGTCGCTTTAGCGAAGTGCCGGTACTGTTCCTCAGCGCGCGCAATGCCGAAATCGATCGCGTGGTGGGCCTGGAGATTGGTGCCGATGATTATGTGGTCAAACCGTTCAGCCCACGGGAAGTGGCGGCGCGGGTCCGGGCGATTCTCAAGCGCATGGCGCCACGTCCGGTCATTGAGGCGTCCTCGGCGCTGTTTCGCATCGATCCCGAACGTGTGCAGATCAGCTATCGCGGCCAGCCCCTGAGCCTGACTCGCCACGAATTCCGTCTGCTGCAATGCCTGCTCGAACAACCCGAGCGCGTGTTCAGCCGCGAGCAATTGCTCGATGCGCTGGGCGTGGCGGCGGATGCCGGTTACGAGCGCAGCATCGACAGCCATATCAAAAGCGTGCGCGCCAAATTGCGTCTGGTGCGTGCCGAGGCCGAGCCGATCCAGACCCATCGCGGCCTCGGCTACAGCTACAGCCCGGGGCACAGCTGATGTCGCTGGGGCTGCGGATTTTCCTGGTGTACGTGCTGTTCATCGGCCTCACCGGGTATTTCGTGCTCAACACCGTGATGGAAGAAATCCGCCCCGGCGTGCGCCAGTCCACCGAAGAAACCCTGGTCGACACCGCCAACCTGATGGCGGAAATCCTGCGGGACGATTTCAAGGCCGGCACCCTCAACCAGAATCGATGGCCGGAATTGCTCCGCGCCTATGGCGAACGCCAGCCGAAGGCAACGATCTGGGGCCTGGCGAAAAACCAGGTCAACCATCGCATCTATGTCACCAACGCCAAGGGCATCGTGGTGCTGGATTCCAGCGGTGTCGCGGTCGGTCAGGACTATTCGCGCTGGAATGACGTCTACCTGACCCTGCGCGGCGAATACGGCGCACGCTCCAGCCGCAGTGACCCGAATGACCCGAACTCCTCGGTGATGCATGTCGGCGCGCCGATTCGCGACAACGGCGCGATCATCGGCGTGGTCACCGTGGCCAAACCCAACAGTTCACTGCAGCCCTATGTCGATCGCACCGAACGCCGCTTGCTCGGTTACGGCGCCGGATTGATCGGCCTCGGCCTGTTGCTTGGCGCCGTGCTGTCGTGGTGGCTCAGTCGCGCGCTGCACCGCTTGACCGTGTACGCCCAGGCCGTGAGCGAGGGCCGTCGGGTGGCGGTGCCGCACTATCGCGGCGGCGAGCTGGAGCAGTTGGCGACCGCCGTGGAACAGATGCGCACCCAGCTCGAAGGCAAAGCCTACGTCGAGCGCTATGTGCACACCCTGACCCACGAACTGAAAAGCCCGCTGGCCGCCATTCGCGGTGCCGCCGAGTTGTTGCAGGGCGAGATGCCGGCGGATCAGCGCCTACGTTTTGTCGGCAACATCGACAGTGAAAGTGCTCGGATGCAGCAGTTGATCGAACGCCTGCTCAATCTGGCTCAGGTCGAACAGCGGCAGGGTCTTGAGGAACGCGTCGCAGTGCCATTGGCGGCGCTGGTGGATGAGCTGTTACAGGCTCAAATGGCACGCATCGAAGGTCGGCAACTGCGGATCGAGCAAACCATCGCGCCGGATCTGGCGTTGATAGGCGAGCCGTTTCTGTTGCGTCAGGCGCTGGGCAATTTGCTGGAGAACGCACTGGATTTCACTCCGTCGCACGGTCTGCTGCGCTTCGGCGCCGAGAAAATCGGTGAGCGGGTCGAGCTTCGCCTGTTCAACGAAACCACGCCGATTCCCGACTACGCCTTGCCGCGCTTGAGCGAGCGCTTCTACTCCCTGCCACGCCCGGACAGCGGACGTAAAAGCACTGGTCTCGGGCTCAATTTTGTCGAAGAGGTGGTCAAGTTGCACGGTGGTTCGATGCGCATCGGCAACGTCGAAGCCGGGGTGGAAGTCGTTCTGCAGTTGTAGTCTCCACACAAACTCCACAGTCCTCCCACAAAACCCCCACATCCCCTTTGCAGACTCTGCCCACTGAAACAGGGAGAGTCCCATGAACAAAAGTCTGACGATAAAACTCGGGGCCATTGCCCTGCTGATCCTGGTGTTGCTGGTGCCGCTGTTGATGATCGACGGCATCATCGATGATCGCCAGCAACTGCGTGACGGCGTGCTGGAAGACATCGCCAGAAGCTCAAGCTACAGCCAGCAACTCAGCGGGCCGGTGATGGTTGTGCCGTATCGCAAAGTGGTACGCACCTGGAAAACCAAAGAGAAGAGTGACGAGCGATACCAGGAAATCGGTGAGGAACGTGGACGCCTGTATTTCCTCCCGGAGCGCTTTGAGCTCGACGGCCAGGTGCAGACCGAACTGCGGGCCCGGGGCATTTACGAAGCGCGGCTGTTCCATGCCGACAACCGCATCAGTGGGCATTTCTCGCTGCCGGCGCAGTTGGGGATCAAGGAAGACTTTGTCGATTACACCTTCGATGCGCCGTTCCTGGCGGTCGGCATCAGTGACATTCGCGGGATCGAAAATGCCCTGAAGCTGGAACTCGGCGCGCAACGCCTGGACTTCGTGCCCGGTACTCAGGTCGGCTGGCTGGGCGAGGGTGTGCGAGTGACGCTGCCGGCGCTGGACACCAGCAAAACCACGGAGCTGGCCTTCGGCTTCGACCTGCGCCTGCAAGGCACCGGTTCGTTGCAGGTGCTGCCGGTGGGCAAGACCAGCCGCGTGAACCTCGCCGCCAACTGGCCGCACCCAAGCTTCATCGGCAACTTCCTGCCGGCCAAACGCGAGATCAACGATCAGGGTTTCACCGCCGATTGGCAGACCTCGTTTTTCTCCACTAATTTGCAAGAAGCGATGAGCCGTTGTGTGTCGGGCAATGATTGCGAGGCGTTCAACGGGCGCAGTTTCGGCGTGAGCTTCATCGATCCGGTGGATCAATATCTGAAGAGTGACCGGGCGATCAAATATGCGCTGCTGTTCATCGTCCTGACGTTCGCCGGTTTCTTCCTGTTCGAAGTGCTGAAAAGCCTGGCGGTGCACCCGGTGCAATACGCGCTGGTGGGTGTGGCGCTGGCGTTCTTTTATCTGTTGCTGCTGTCGTTGTCGGAGCACATCGGGTTTGCCCTGGCGTATCTGTTGTCGGCCAGCGGTTGTGTGGTGTTGATCGGGTTCTATGTCTGCCACGTGCTGCGCAGCGTGCGCCACGGCTTGAGTTTTTCGGCGGGGCTGGCGGCGTTGTACGGCTTGCTTTACGGCTTGCTGAGCGCCGAGGATTACGCGCTGCTGATGGGTTCGCTGCTGCTGTTCGGTCTGCTCGGTGTGTTCATGGTGCTGACCCGCAATCTGGACTGGTACGGGATCGGGCAGAAACCGGCCAAATCGCTGGAGTTCGATATCGGAGCGGTGCAATGAGCCGGTTCGTTGGGTTGCGTGAGGAGCAGCGGGAGGCCGAGGTGTTGATGACGCTGATCTTTGCCTCGTTACCTCCCGCCCGGTGCGTCAAGCCTTCGGCATCGTCGCAATCATCGACGGCCGCTGGCTCACTTCAAAGAACCAGTTGGCCAGTTGCGGGTTGGCGTCACGCCAGGCTAGATCCGGAAAGCGCAGATCCAGATAACCCAGCGCACAGGCCACGCTGATCGAAGCGACGTCGAAGTGGCAGGTCAGTTCGGCAATCGCGTCGCGCTCCAGCAAGGCGAGGGCGCGGCGGATCTTCTCGCGCTGGGCCTCGAGCCATTCGTCCCAGTGCTTTTCCGGGGCGCGCAGCACTTGCTCGTAACGCACCATGACCGAGGCGTCCATGATCCCGTCGGCCATCGAGGCCAGGGTCAGGCGCCGCCAGCGGGCCGAGCCGTCGCGGGGGATCAGCGGGTTGCCGACGTGCTGGTGGTCGAGGTAGTCGAGGATCACCCGGCTGTCATGGATGACATTGCCGTCGGCCAGGCGCAGGGCCGGGATCTTGCCCAGCGGGTTGTCTGCGTTGAGGGCGGCGTCCGGGCTGACAGGGCTGAGTACGCAGTCCTGCAGCGCGACGCGATCCTGTTGGCCGGTCTCGTGCAGCAGCACCATGACTTTGCGCACGAACGGGGACAGGGTGTTGTGGAACAGGGTCATGCTGGGAGCGGACATCGGCAGGGTCTCGGTCAGGGGCAATGACGGGCAGCATAGCGCGTTGCCCGTCAGGCTCAAGCCGTTCAGCGATGTTGCAGCAATCCGCGCAGGGCAAGGGCTGCCGGAATGCCCAGACCAATCCAGCTCAAACCATCCCAGATCCCGTCGCCCAGCAACGCCGCGAACAGGCCCGCCGCACTCAGCAGCGCGATCACCAGCGGCGTGCTGAAGACTTTCCAGAAATTCGACTGACGCGGCTTCATGCAGAGGCCTCCGCCGGTTCCAGTACCGGTTTCGCGGCCTTGCGCCGCACCACCCACAGGTACACGCCGCTGGCGAGGACGATGATGGTCAGCACGTCCAGCGTGGCCCAGAGGATTTTCATCGGCATGCCGCCGTAGTCACCGAAGTGCAGCGGCTGCGACATGCCCATGGCGTCCATGTACCACGGTCGTTCTGCCACCGCCGTGACTTGCAGGGTGCTGGCGTCGATCAGCACCGGGGTCAGCAGGTGCGAGGTCAGGTGGGTGCCGCCCTTCATGAACACCGAGTAGTGGTGCTCGCTGGAGAAACGGGTCCCGGGGAAGGCGATGAAGTCCGGTTTCATGCCCGGTGCGACTTCGTTGGCGATATCCAGCAGTCGCGTGGCCGGGGCGAGGTGGATCAGCGGCGGGACATCGCGGTAGGGCGCGATCATGGCGTTGAGCGAATCGTTGCGCCATGCAGCGATGATCAAATCGGCGCAGGCGCTGATCACCCCGGTCACGCCGACCACCAGTGCCCAGGTCAGGGTGACCACACCGATCAGGTTATGCAGGTCGAGCCAGCGCAGGCGGGTGGATTTGTCCTGGCGCACCGTGCCGAACTTCAAGCGGCGCATGAACGGCAGGTACAACACCGTGCCGGACACGATCGCGACCACGAACAGCAAACCCATGAACGCCAGCAGCAGCTTGCCCGGCAGCCCGGCGAACATGTCGACGTGCAGGCGCAGGATAAACAGCATCAGCCCGCCGTTGGCCGACGGCATTTCCAGGGCTTCGCCGGTGCGCGCGTCGAGCATGAAGGTGTGCGAGGAGTTGGGCTCGGTGCCGGCGGTCCTGGCCATGATTGTCAGCACGGCATTCGGCTCGTCGTCTTCGAAGCCGAAATATTGCACGACTTCGCCGGGCCGATGCTTTTCCGCCGCTTCGACCAGTTGCGCCAGGTTCAGATGCGGCGTGTCCGCCGGCATCACCCGCAACTGGGGCGCATCGCCCAGCAGGTGGTCGATCTCGTGATGGAAAATCAGCGGCAGGCCGGTCAGGGCCAGCAGCAGCAAAAACACGGTGCAGATCAGGCTGGTCCAGGTGTGGACGAAGGACCAGCGGCGAATGGTTTTACTTTTCATTTCATGACCTTCAAAAACACCCAAGCCGTCCACGAGGGACGGCCTGGTTGCAGGGCCTGTTCAGCTCAGGCGCTTACCACTTGTAAGTGGCGCTGGCGACGACGCTGCGCTGGTCGCCGTAGTAGCAGTAGAAGCTGTCGCAGGTGGAAATGTAATCCTTGTCCAGCAGGTTGGTGGCGTTGAGTGCCAGCGACGCGCCTTTGAGGCTGTTGTCCAGACGGCCGAGGTCGTAATGCACGGCGGCGTCGAACACGGTGTACGCGTCCGCCTTACCCAGCCAGGTGTTGGCTTTGTCGCCGTAGGTGTTGCCGGTGTAGCGCGCGCCGGCACCGATGCCGAAGCCGTCGAGCACACCGCTGTGCCAGGTGTAATCGGTCCACAGCGACGCTTGCTGATTCGGCATCAGTTGCAGGCGGTTGCCCTTGTCGGCGCCGTTTTGCACTTCGGACTTGGCCAGGGTGTACGCGGCGATGACCTTCAGGTTGTCGGTAACGTCGGAGACGGCTTCCAGCTCCAGGCCTTTGACTTTGACTTCACCGGTCTGGCTGGTGATCGATACGCCGTTGACGAACGAGCTGACCGAGACATTTTTCTGGGTCAGGTCATACACGGCCGCAGTCAGCAGGGTCTTGCTGCCCGGTGGCTGGTACTTGATGCCCAGTTCCCACTGCTTGCCTTCGGTGGGTTTGAGTGATTCGGTCGACGAGGCGTCGGCGCCGGTGGTCGGCTGGAACGATTCGGCGTAGGACAGGTACGGCACGAAACCGGAATCGAACACGTAGCTGATCGCCGCGTTACCGCTGAACGCCTTGTCACGCTGGGTGTTGGTGGCGTCGCCCTTGTTGATGAATTGAGTGCTGGTGTGCACCCAGTCTTCACGACCGCCGAGGGTCAGGCGCCATTGGTCCAGGGCCATCTGGTCCTGAACGTAGAGGCCGGTCTGGTAGGTCTTCTGGTTATAGTCATAGAACGCGGTGGAGCGCGCCGGACGCACGATCGGCTGACCATGGATCGGATTGTTCACGTTGATCTCCGGCGCGCTGCCGAAGATCGAGGTGTAGTTGGTGTTGCTGCGCTGGTGATCCAGACCCAGCAGCAGGGTGTGGCGGATGTCGCCGGTGGCGAAGTCGGCCTGGAAGTTGTTGTCCACGGCGAACTGGCTGATGTCTTCGTCGACGATGGTCGTGGTACGGCCGACGTTACCGTCATTGTCCACTTGAGTGAACGGATACGAGCCGACGGTGATGCCCTGGAACGACAGATCCGACTTGGTGTAGCGCAGGTTCTGCTTGAACTGCCACACATCGTTCAGGCGATGTTCGAAGGCATAGCCCAGCGCGTAGTAGGTGCGGTCGTAATATTCCCAGTCCGGATCGCCCAGATTCTTGTGGTGGGAAACCTTGCCGAACGGCATGTCGATCTTGGTGCCCTGCACCGGCAGGAACTGGCTGGTGATGCCGGTATCGTCGCGGGTGAACTGGGTCAGCAGGGTGAATTTGGTGTCGTCGTCGATGTTCCAGGTCAGGCTCGGCGCGATGTTGTAGCGCTTGTTGTCGACGTGGTCGATCTGCGTGCCGCTGTCACGTACCACACCGCTGAGGCCGTAGAGAAACTGGCCGGCGTCGTCGATCTTGCCGGTGCTGGCGAAGTTGATCTGGCGGTGGTTGTCGCTGCCGTATTGCAGCTGGATTTCGCTGCTCTGCACATCGCTCGGGCGACGGCTGACCATGTCCAGCAGGCCGCCCGGCGGGGTCTGGCCGTAGACGGAAGAGGCCGGGCCGCGCAGCAGGGCGAGGCGGTCGAGGTTCCAGGTTTCCTGTTTCGGGTTGGCGTACACGCCTTTTGGCAGGGGCAGGCCGTCGAGGAACTGGGTCGGTTCGAAGCCGCGCACGCGCAGCCAGTCGGCGCGGGTGTCGCTGCCGTAGCTGCTGGCGGTAATGCCCGGCATGTAGCGCACGGCGTCATCTAGGCTGTGCACGCCTCGGTCTTCCATTTGCTGGCGCGTGGCGACCGAAATCGAACGCGGCGCTTCGACCAGTGCGGTGTCGGTCTTGGTGCCGGCGGCGGTGCGGGTGGCGGTGTAGCCTTCGACCGGGCCCCAGGCGCTTTCGAAGTTTTCCACGCCGATTACCGAGGTTTCCGGCAGGGCCATCGCGCCTTCCGGCACGGCGACCAGGGTGTAGGTGCCGGCGCCGCTCTGTTCCAGTTGCAGACCGGTGCCACGCAGCGCCGCGCGCAGGGCGCCGGCCGCGTCATATTGGCCGTTGACCGGCGCCGAGGTCTTGCCCGCCGCCAGCGACGGGTTCAGCGACAGCGTCAGGCCGCCCTGGCTGGCGATCTGGTTCAGGGTGGTCGACAACGGAGCCGGCGGCAGGTTGTAGGCGCGCACGCTCGATGCCTGTTCAGCGGCGATCAGTTGGCTGCTGGCCAGCGGAGTGCAGAGGGCAATGGCGACCGCCAGCAAACTGGGGCGCAACAAGGTGTCTAGCGAACGGGACATACGGCGGCTCCTGAATGGAAATATTTCTCAATTGCCTGTGTGCCGGACGAGATTCGAAAAGTGATAGGGCTGGATGAAAATAATTTCGATTAACGAACGACATCGCTGCGCAAGTCAGCAGAAAGTCCGTTTTCAGGGGTGTGGCAGGCGGCCTGTCGTGGGCAGGCAGTGCTGAATGTCAGGGCTTCGGATCCGCCTTGGCCACGGTCACCCACCATGGCGTGTGCTGCTCGATCTGCACCGGCAGGGTTGGCAGCAGGGCGTTCAGCGCCTTGTCGGTGTCGTGCAGCGGGAAGCTGCCGGTGATGCGCAGGTCGGCGACTTCCGGCGCGATGCCCAGATGGCCGCGACGATAGCGGCCAAGTTCATGCACCAGGTCTTCCAGGCGCGCGTTGTCCACCACCAGCATGCCGCGGGTCCAGGCATCGGCGCCGGGGTTGAGCGCCACCACCGAATCCAGACCGTTGTGGCGGATCAGCACTTGCTGGCCTTCGCGCAGGATCTGTTCCTGCGGATCGGATTGCGGATGAGCCGCCACCGCCGACTGCAACACGCTCAGACGCGTGCCGGCGTCTTCGCGTTTGACCAGGAACCGCGTGCCCAGGGCGCGCATGCTGCCCTCGGCGGTTTCGACGATGAACGGCCGCGCATCGCCGTGACCGGTTTCGACGAGGATTTCGCCTTCCTGCAGGACGATCAGCCGCTGCTTCTCATCGAAGCGGACATCCACCGCGCTGTGGGTATTGAGGTTGAGCACGGTGCCATCGGCCAGACGCACCGTACGCTGTTCGCCGGTGGCGGTGCGTTGGTCGGCGAGCCAGTAATCCAGCGGCAGATAACGTTCGCCGGCAAACAACGCCAGACCGACCACCGCCACGACACTGGCCAGCCCGCTGCCGAGCTTGCGCACCCGGCGGCGGATGCCTTCGCGCGATTGCAGCAACGCGCTGCGTGCCGGGCCGTTGGCCACGCTGAAACGCTGGTCGAGCATGCCCAACTGGCGCCAGGCGCGGGCGTGTTCTTCGTTGGCCGCGTGCCACTTGGCGAACTCTTCGCGCTCCAGTGGGGTGCTGGAATCGAGGGTCAATTGCCAGGCAATCGCCGCGTCCAGCACATGGGCCGGGACCGGTCTAGAACTGGCCGGGCTCATGTTGGCTCACCGTACAGCGCGATGTAGCACTGTCGAATACCCTGGGCCAGATACTGGCGTACGCGCGGGACCGACACGCCGAGTTTGTCGGCGATCTCGGCGTGGGTCAGGCCATCGAGGCGGTTATAGAGGAAAGCGGCGCGGGCCTTGGTCGACAGCTTGCCGAGCATGCGGTCGATGGCCTTGAGGTCTTCGAGGATCAGTTGCTGTTCTTCGACCGAGGGTTGTTCGCCCTCGGGGATCAGCATCAGTTCGGTCAGATACGCCTGTTCCAGCGCGGCCCGGCGGAAGTAGTCGAACAACAAGCCTTTGGCGATCGCCACCAGAAACGCCCGGGGTTCGCGGGGCGTCAGCAGTTCGTCGCGGCCGAGCAGGCGGACGAAGGTGTCCTGGCTCAGGTCTTCGGCGCGTTGCGGGCAAGCCACGTTGCGCCGCAGCCAGGTCAGCAGCCAGCCGCGGTGGTCGCGATACAACGCACCGACGAGCTCACTGTGAGGGCTTTGGGCTGAAGACACGACGACACCGACTGGGAAGTGTTAACTAACGAGAATTGTTCGCGATTGTGGCAGAGGTGGGAATGGTTAGCAATTGGCCACCGGTCGGGTTGTCGGGCGACAACCCGGATTCAGAACGAATGCGTCTGCTGTCGGCGCTTCCACTGACTCAGGCGTTGCTGCAGATTCAGCGGACTGTGGATCTGCTGCTGGCGTGCCCGGCTGAACAGGATCAGCGCCAGTTCCGCGGTAGCCAGAGCATCGGCGCTCGCATGGTGACGTTCGAACACTTCAAGCTTGAACCAGTCGATCCACTCGTCCAGCCCCGCCTCGCGAATGTGTGCCTGCGGGCAAACCAGCGGGGCGATCTGCGCCACATCGAGGAACACCGTCTGCAACTTGTGCCCCAGATGTTCTTTCAGCGCGCGGCCGAGCATGTGCTGGTCGAACGAGGCGTGAAACGCCAGCACCGGACTGTCGCCGATAAACTCCAGCAGCTCGACCAGGGCTTCGGTGGGCTCGCTGCCGGCGGCAATCGCGCTCGGTGCCAGACCGTGAATCAACACGCTCGGGCCGAGTTTCAGCTCGCGGCATTGCAGGGTGCGTTCGAATTGCTGGCTGAAGTCAATCGCACCGTCCTCGATCACCACCGCGCCGATCGACAGCACCCGGTCCTTGTTCAGGTTCAGCCCGGTGGTTTCCAGGTCCAGCACCACCCAACGTTGTTCGCGCAGACTGCACTCGCGCAGCTCGCCGATGGCCGGCAGTGTCGTCAGGCGCTGTTGCAGGTCGTCCGGCACAACGGGGCTGGCCGGACGCAGCCACGAAAACAGGCTCATAGCTGATACCGCAGGGTCAGGCTGCTTTGCAGGCGCTGGGCCTGGCGCAGGGATTCACGCAGGATGCGCCGGTCCAGATGATTGAGGCTGTCGGGATCGACCCGGTTCGAGTACGGCTGGTTTTCCCGGGTCTGCAGTTGATGCTGCTGCATGCGCGTCTGCTGGATGAAGTGGTAGGCCTCTTCGTACGCGGCGCCATCCAGCCGGTCGATGACTTCTTTATCCACCAGTTGGCGAAAGCGTTCGAGGGTGTTGTTGGCGTCGATGCCATGGGCCAGTGCGAGCAAACGCGCGCCGTCGACAAAGGGTGTCAGGCCCTGGATTTTCAGGTCCAGCGTGGCTTTCTCGCCGTTCTTGCGGGTCAGCACGAACTCACGGAATCGCCCAACCGGCGGACGGTTGCGCAAGGCGTTCTCGGCCATCATCCGCTGGAACAGACGATTGTCGCCGACCTGATCGAGAATCCCCCGGCGCAATTGCTCGCAACCCTGTTCATCACCCCAGACCACGCGCAGGTCGAAATAAATGCTGGAGCCCAACAGGTTCTCCGGCGTCGCCTCGCGAATGAACGCGGCAAAGCGACGGGCCCATTCGGCGCGGGACAGGCACAGCTGAGGATTGCCGGCCATGACGTTGCCCTTGCACAGGGTGAAACCGCATTGCGCCAGGCTGGTATTGATCTGCTGGGCGATGGGCAGCAGCTTGCCGCGAATCTCCGCCGCATGGGCCGCATCCCGCGCGTCGAACAGAATGCCGTTGTCCTGATCGGTGTGCAGGGTCTGCTCGCGTCGGCCTTCGCTGCCGAAGCACAACCAACTGAACGGTACGCCGGGGTCGCCTTTTTCGGCGAGGGTCAGTTCGATTACCCGGCACACGGTGTGATCGTTGAGCAGGGTGATGATGTGGGTGATCTGGGTCGACGAGGCACCGTGAGCCAGCATGCGCTCCACCAGTTGGCCGATCTCGCCGCGCAGGGTCACCAGCTGTTCGACCCGTTGGGCGCTGCGAATGGTCCGCGCCAGGTGTACCAGATCGACCCGTTGCAGCGAGAACAGATCCCGCTCGGAAACCACGCCGCACAGGCGTCGATCCTTGACCAGACACACGTGGGCGATGTGCCGTTCGGTCATGGCAATCGCCGCGTCGAAGGCGCTGTGATCCGGCGAAAGATAGAACGGCGAGTGCGTCATGTGGCGTTCGATCGGCTCGCTGAAATCGCCAGCCCCTTCAGCCACGACATGCCGCAGGTCGCGCAGGGTGAAAATCCCCAGCGGTGCCTTGTGCTCGTCCACCGCGACGATGCTGCCGACCTGTTGTTCGTGCATCAACTTCACCGCTTCGCGCAGTGGGGTGGAGGGGCTGCAGGTCACCGGATGGCGCATGGCCAATTCGCCGAGACGGGTGTTCAGCGAGTATTGGGTGCCGAGGGTTTCCACGGCTTTCTGCTGGACTTGCTGATTGACCTGATCGAGCAGGCTGCTGACCCCGCGCAGGGCGAAATCACGGAAGGTGTTGGAGAGGGCGAACAACTTGATGAACGCCAGTTTGTTCAGTTGCAGGCAGAAGGTGTCTTCGCCGGCCAGGTGTTCGGTGCGAGTCGCCCGTTCGCCGAGCAGCGCGGCGAGGGGAAAACACTCGCCGGTTGTGATTTCAAATGTGGTTTCGGTGCCGCCCTTGGCCGTGTGCGGCCGCTCGCCGACCACCCGGCCCTGCTTGACGATGTAGAAGTGTTCGACCGGCCCGTCGGCGGGTTTGATGATGCTTTCGCCCTGACCGTAGAAGCGCAGCTGGCATTGCTCCACCAGGTAGGCCAGGTGGGCGTGTTCCATTTGATTGAAAGGGGGGAAGCGCTGGAGGAATTGCAAAGTGCCCTGAATGTTCTGCAACACCGCGGTTTTCCCTGCCTGGGTGAAGGCGTCCGCTTTACTCATAACCATTACCGCAGTCTTTTTCGAATTGTTGTTGTCGGATCGTTGCAGCCATGGTCGACCCCATCGCGCGGGGTGCCCATTGGACGTAAGTCTAGGTTGGGCATGCCGTTGGGGAATTTTCGGATATGCCCTACAAAATCAGTCGGAAATTCTTCGGTTCGCCCCTTGGAAAAAAATCCGACGAAGTGCACATTGAAGCTCTGCCCAGCGATGTCTGACCACTGTGCCAGGGGATCGAATTGAAAACGTAGAGAACGCCATGTCCGACCACGATATTTTGAGCGACGCCGAGCGCGAAGCGCTCAGCGCTGTAATGCTCGAACCCGATCTGCCACCGCAGCGCGTATTGATCGTCGATGACGACAAGGACGCCCGGGAGCTGTTGTCGGAGATTCTCGGGTTGGACGGTATTCGTTGCATGACCGCGGCCAGCGGTGAGTCTGCGCTGAAGATGCTCGAGGAAAGGCCCTCCATCGGCCTGGTGATCACCGATCTGCGGATGGGCAATGTCGATGGCCTGGACCTGATTCGTCAGGTGCGTGAATCGGTACGGGCGGCGATGCCGATCATCATTGTTTCGGGCGATGCCGACGTGAAGGACGCGATTGCGGCGATGCATCTGAGCGTGGTGGACTTTTTGCTCAAGCCGATTGATACCGCCAAATTGCTTGGACTGGTCAAGCATGAGCTGGGCATCGAGCCTTAACGCCAAAGCCCCCTCACCCTAACCCTCTCCCGAAGGGAGAGGGGACTGACCGAAGTGAATGTTAGAGATACGCCGACCTGAAATATTGAGTCGAACTCAGGTTCTGAAAAGTCCCCTATCTGCTCCCTTTCCCCCTCTACCCCTTGGGGAGAGGGTTGGGGTGAGGGGTCGATCCAAAGCCCTTCACCAATCTCAAATTCACGAGCACAAAAAAAGCCCTGATCAAAAGATCAGGGCTTTTTCATGTCCGGCATCCGCGCAGGTTACAGGCCGTTGGCAGCCTTGAACTCGCGACGACGACGGTGCAGGACCGGCTCGGTGTAGCCGTTCGGCTGTTTGGTGCCCTCGATCACCAGTTCGACCGCCGCCTGGAAGGCGATGTTGCTGTCGAAGTTCGGGGCCAGCGGACGGTACAGCGGGTCGTTGGCGTTCTGACGGTCCACCACCGGCGCCATGCGCTTGAGGCTTTCCATCACTTGCGCTTCGGTGACCACGCCGTGGCGCAGCCAGTTGGCGATGTGCTGGCTGGAGATACGCAGCGTTGCACGGTCTTCCATCAGGCCGACGTCGTTGATGTCCGGCACTTTCGAGCAGCCCACGCCCTGATCGATCCAGCGCACCACGTAACCGAGAATGCCCTGGGCGTTGTTGTCCAGTTCGTTCTTGATCTGCTCCGGGGTCCAGTTCGGGTTGACCGCCAGCGGGATGGTCAGGATGTCATCGACCGAAGCGCGCGCGCGTTTGGCCAGCTCGGCCTGACGGGCGAACACGTCGACCTTGTGGTAGTGCAGCGCGTGCAGCGCAGCGGCGGTCGGCGACGGAACCCAGGCGGTGTTGGCGCCGGCCAGCGGGTGAGCGATTTTCTGTTCGAGCATCGCCGCCATCAGGTCGGGCATCGCCCACATGCCTTTACCGATTTGCGCACGACCTTGCAGGCCAGTGCTCAGACCGATATCGACGTTCCAGTTTTCGTAGGCGCCGATCCACTTCTCGGCCTTCATGTCAGCCTTGCGAACCACCGGGCCGGCTTCCATGGAGGTGTGGATTTCGTCGCCGGTGCGGTCGAGGAAACCGGTGTTGATGAACACCACGCGCTCGCTGGCCGCCTGGATGCAGGCCTTGAGGTTGACCGTGGTGCGGCGTTCCTCGTCCATGATCCCGACTTTCAGGGTGTTGCGTTTGAGGCCCAGCACGTCTTCGATGCGACCGAACAGTTCGTTGGTGAACGCCGCTTCTTCCGGGCCGTGCATCTTCGGTTTAACGATATACACGGAACCGGTGCGGGTGTTCTTGCGCGAAGTGTTGCCGCTCAGGTTGTGCATCGCCGCGAGGCAAGTTACCAGACCGTCGAGGATGCCTTCCGGCACTTCGTTGCCGTGCTTGTCGAGGATCGCGTCGATGGTCATCAGGTGACCGACGTTACGCACGAACAACAGCGAGCGGCCGTGCAGGGTCAGTTCGCTGCCGTCGACCTTGGTGTAGGTACGATCCGGGTTCATGGTGCGGGTGAAGGTCTGGCCGCCCTTGGACACGGATTCCGCCAGGTCGCCCTTCATCAGGCCGAGCCAGTTGCGGTAGATCACTACCTTGTCGTCGGCATCGACGGCAGCCACGGAGTCTTCGCAATCCATGATGGTGGTCAGCGCCGCTTCCATCAGGATGTCTTTGACGCCGGCCGCATCGGTCTGGCCGACCGGGGTGCTGGCGTCGATCTGGATTTCGAAATGCAGGCCGTTGTTTTTCAGCAGGATCGCGATCGGCGCATTGGCGTCACCCTGGAAACCGATCAGCTGTGCGTCGTTGCGCAGGCCGCTGGTGCTGCCGCCCTTGAGGGTGACGACCAGTTTGCCGTCAGCGATCTTGTAGCCGGTGGAATCGACGTGGGAGCCGGTCGCCAGTGGCGCGGCTTCGTCGAGAAACGCACGGGCGAAGGCGATGACTTTGTCGCCACGCACCTTGTTGTAGCCTTTGCCTTTTTCCGCGCCGCCGGCTTCGCTGATGGCATCGGTGCCATACAGCGCGTCGTACAGCGAACCCCAGCGGGCGTTCGAGGCGTTGAGGGCGAAGCGGGCGTTCATCACCGGGACCACGAGTTGCGGGCCGGCGGTACGGGCGATTTCGTCATCGACGTTTTGCGTCGTTGCCTGGAAATCAGCCGCTTCTGGCAGCAGATAACCGATCTCTTGCAGGAAGGCTTTATAGGCCACGGCGTCGTGCGGCTGACCGGCACGGCTCTGGTGCCAGCCATCGATACGAGCCTGGAAGTCATCGCGTTTGGCGAGTAGGGCTTTGTTCTTCGGCGCCAGGTCGTGAATGACCTTGTCGGCACCTTCCCAGAATTTGTCGGCGGTGAGGCCGGTACCGGGAATGGCTTCGTTGTTCACGAAGTCGAACAGGACTTTGGCGACCTGCAGGCCACCGACTTGAACGTGTTCAGTCATTGCTTGCCTCACTCTGCTCAGCTATTTCGCTTTTCAGCTCTTCAATTTAACAATGAAGCCTCTGGCCATTTAAACCACAAACCCCTCGACCAGTACATGCCATCGCTGGCGGCTGGGCTGGGACCAATCAACGGCTCGGGGGCCTTGCTGACGGGGCTTTCAGGGTTGCGAACGTGCCTTGGGCAGACATCGATCCAGCGTTATGTAGTGCGCGCTGCGGCATACTACATGATGAGTTGCGGTTGTGAAAATCAGACTAATTACGTCGTTCTGCGACCCCATGACGCATTGCGGTCACGGCGCGGAACGGGATGTTCTCAAAAAACCAATGGATTGTTCCAGTTAAATATAAAAAGTTGTACACGATTTGTGACTTCGAGCGTCTGAGGCGTCTGGGGAACGCTTGCCTATACTTGCTTTTCTATAACAAAAGTCATGACAAGAGGGCTGCGCCATGGATCACCTCGTACTCACCGTCTTCGCACCGGACAAGCCCGGGCAGGTCGAGCGCATCGCCCAATGCATCGCCGAACACGGCGGCAACTGGCTGGAAAGCCGCATGTCGCGCATGGCCGGGCAGTTCGCCGGGATCCTGCGGGTCGGCGTGCCGGCGGAGGCTTACGACGAATTAGTCGATGCCTTACAAGCTTTGTCGGCTCAGGGGATTCGCGTGCTGGTGGCGGAAAGCGGTATCGAACAGGCCTGCACCTGGAAACCGATCGCCATGGAACTGGTGGGCAATGATCGTCCGGGGATCGTGCGTGACATCACCCGGCTGCTGAGCGAGCAGGGCGTCAACCTCGAACGGCTGGTGACCGAAGTGCGCCCGGCACCGATGAGCAGTGAACCGCTGTTTCACGCCGAGGCGATTCTGGCGGTGCCGCTGACCCTGTCGCTGGACGTGCTGCAATCGCGCCTGGAAACCCTGGCCGATGACTTGATGGTCGAACTGGTGCTGCGCACTGATCCATGAGAGCGGAATGGGTTATCCAGTTTTAGCGTGCACCTGCCTGTGGATAACCTGTAGAGACTGAGCGCCAGGCCACGTCCGCCGTGGCTTGGCGAAGATTGATCAAAAAACCGCCAGCATTCAGTGACTTGCGCACAAACGGCGGGGATCACGCTGTGGATAACCTTGGGAAGGAACGATACAGGCCACGAGAACCGTGGCCTGTGGAGGTTTGTGCGTTTTTTGATCAGCTGCGCCGGCGCAAGCTCAGCCACGCATCGACGCTGTACACCGCCAGACCGGCCCAGATAAACATGAAGGCGATCAGCGTGCTGGACGACAAGTGCTCGCCGAACAGCAGCACGGCTTGCAGCAGTACCAACGTCGGCGCCAGGTATTGCAGGAAACCGAGGGTGGTGTAGGGCAGATGCCGTGCGGCCGCGTTGAAGCACACCAGCGGCACCAGCGTCACCGGGCCGGCCGCCACCAGCCACCAGGCTTCGGAGGTGGTCCAGAACTCGGCCTGGGCGCTGGTGGCGGTCGGATTGAACAGCAGCCACGCGAGGGCGATCGGCACCAGCATCCAGGTTTCCACTACCAGTCCAGGGAGTGCCTTGACCGGCGCCTGCTTGCGGATCAGCCCGTAGAAACCGAAGGTCAGCGCCAGCACCAGCGATACCCACGGCAGACTGCCGACCTGCCACACCTGCTGCGCAACACCGACCGCCGCCAGCCCAACCGCCAGCCACTGCATGCGCCGCAAGCGTTCGCCGAGGATCAGCATGCCCAGCAGCACGTTCACCAGTGGGTTGATGTAGTAACCGAGGCTCGCTTCCAGCATCCGGCCGTTGTTCACCGACCACACGTAGGTCAGCCAGTTGGCCGCGATCAAGGTGCCGCTGAGCGCAAGAATCGCCAGGCGTTTCGGGTTGTCGCGCAGTTCCTGCCACCAGCCGGGATGCTTCCACACCATCAACAGCAGCGCGCCGAACAGCGCCGACCACAGCACCCGGTGAATGATGATTTCCACCGCCGGCACTTCGGCGATGGCTTTGAAGTACAGCGGGAACAGTCCCCAGATGATGTAGGCGCTCAGGCCCAGAATGTACCCGCGACGCGGGTTGGCGGCTTGCATGCAGAATCCTTGCTTAGGCAGCTAACAAAGCAGCGATTGTACGGGCAGTTGTATAGACGTGTCGTGTCAGAAAAGCTTCAACGGCTCTTCGTTCAGCGCCGCCAGTTGCTCGCGCAACGCCAGCACCTGATCGCCCCAATACCGCTCGCTGCCGAACCATGGAAAGCTGCGGGGGAACGCCGGATCGTCCCAGCGCCGGGCCAGCCAGGCGCTGTAATGCATCAGGCGCAGGGCGCGCAGCGGTTCGATCAGCGCCAGTTCGCGCGGGTCGAAGTCATGGAATTCGTTGTAGCCGTCCATCAATTCCGACAGCTGCCCGAGACAATCCTGACGGTCGCCGGCGAGCATCATCCAGATGTCCTGCACCGCCGGGCCCATGCGGCAGTCGTCGAGGTCGACGATGTGGAACATCTCGTCGCGGCACATCATGTTGCCGGGGTGGCAGTCGCCGTGCATGCGGATGTTCTGGTGCGGCGTGTTGGCGTAGACGTCTTCCACACGCTTGAGCAGGTCGCGGGCGACGGACTCGTAGGCCGGCAGCAGGCTCTTGGGAATGAAGTTGCCTTCCAGCAGGGTGGTCAGCGAGTCATGGCCGAAGTTCTTCACGGCCAACGCTTCGCGGTGCTCGAACGGTTTGGTGCCGCCGACCGCGTGCATGCGCCCGAGCAACTGGCCGAGGCGATACAACTGATCGAGATTGCCCGGCTCCGGCGCCCGGCCACCACGACGGGGAAACAGGGTGAAACGAAAGCCGGCGTGTTCGTGCAGGGTTTCGCCGTTGTGGATAAGTGGCGCCACCACCGGGATCTCGACGTCTGCCAGTTCGAAGGTGAACTGGTGTTCTTCGAGAATGGCTTCGTTGGTCCAGCGCTGCGGGCGATAGAACTTGGCGATCAGCGGTTCCGAGTCTTCGATGCCGACCTGATAGACGCGGTTTTCATAACTGTTGAGCGCCAGAATGCGCGCGTCGCTCAGGAAGCCGATGCTTTCGACTGCATCGAGCACGAGGTCTGGGGTGAGGGTTTCAAACGGGTGGGCCATGCTGACTCCTGCGCGCAGCAGGCTGCCGCGTCCGGCTCAGCATGGTAGCGCAGACGGGCTGTCTTGAGTGGGATCGTTCCCGTGCAGTGCACGGAAACGATCAGAGCTTCGCCCGATCAGGCGCCAACGATCCCGCCATCCTCACGGGTAATCGCCATCACCGATGACCGCGGCTTGCCGTTCGGCAGGTGCTCGGGGAAGGTCGAACCGCCGTTCTCGCCCGGGTGCTGAATCCCGACGAACAGGGTTTTCTGATCCGGCGAGAAACTGATTCCGGTGACTTCACAGCCGATCGGCCCGACCATGAACCGGCGAATCTCACCGGTCGCAGGATCGGCGCAGAGCATCTGGTTGTTGCCCATCCCGGCGAAATCACCGGCGTTGCTCGAGTCGCCGTCGGTGAGAATCCACAACCGTCCGGCCTTGTCGAAGCCGAGGCCATCGGGGCTGTTGAACATGTTTTGCGGGGTGATATTCGACGAGCCGCCCTTCGGCGTACCGGCGTGGACGCCCGGGTTGCCGGCCACCACGAACAGGTCCCAGGCGAAAGTTTTCGCCGCGTGATCGTCGCGGTCGGTGCGCCAGCGCAGGATCTGCCCGTAGACGTTCTTCTCGCGCGGGTTCGGTCCGCCCACCGGTTGGCCGTCTTCGCCGCGCTTGGCGTTGTTGGTCAGGGTGCAATAGACCTGACCGTCTTTCGGGCTGACCACGATCCACTCCGGACGGTCCATGCGCGTGGCGCCAACCACGCTGGCGGCGAGTCGCGCATGAATCAGTACTTCGGCCTGATCGGCGAAACCGCTGCTGGCGTCGATGCCGTTCTTGCCGTGGGTCAGTTCGATCCACTGGCCTTGGCCTTTCGGGTGATCCGGATTGCCGTCGCCGGCATCGAACCTGGCGACGTACAGCGTGCCGTGATCGAGGATGTCGCGGTTGGCTTTGGCGTTGCGGTGGTTGATCTTGTCGCGGCTGACGAATTTGTAGATGAACTCGCCGCGTTCGTCGTCGCCCATGTACACCACAGCGCGACCGTCATCGGTCTCGGCCAGTGCGGCGTTTTCATGCTTGAAGCGGCCCAGCGCGGTGCGTTTGACCGGGGTCGATTGCGGGTCGAACGGGTCGATCTCCACGACCCAGCCGTGGCGGTTGAGTTCGTTGGGGTTCTTCGCCATGTCGAAGCGCGGATCGAACGGATGCCAGTTGATCTCACGGCTGGCGGCCGATACGCCGTAGCGCTTTTGCGCCGGGTCGAACTGTTGCTGGGCGTTGCTGCTGCCGAAGCAGTCGGTGAAGTTCTCTTCGCAGGTCAGATAAGTGCCCCACGGTGTCTTGCCGTTGGCGCAGTTCTGGAAAGTGCCGAGGACTTTTTTGCCGTGCTTGTCGGCGCTGGTTTTCAGCAGTTCGTGGCCGGCGGCCGGGCCGCTGAGGCGGATCGGGGTGTTGCCGTGGATGCGTCGGTTGTAGCGCGAACCCTGAACGAACTGCCACTGGCCGTTCTTGCGCTGCACTTCGATCACCGACACGCCTTCACAGGCCAGAGCCTTGCGCACGTCTTCGGCCGACTGCGGCATACCGCCGTGCGGATAGAGGTAGCGGTAGTTGGTGTATTCGTTGTTGATCGCCATCAGCGCGCGATTTTTCTCGCCCGGGAATTCGAACAGGCTCATGCCATCGTTGTTGTCGCCGAACTGCACTTCCTGTGCGGCCGCGGTGCCGTTGCCGCTCGGGTCGAAGGCCGGGCCGTTCTTGTGCAGCGGCTGGCCCCAACTGATCAGCACCGACGACTTGTAGCCTTTGGGCAAACTGATGGTGTCGGTGGTGGCCGCCGGAATGCTGTCGAAGCCGAGCAGACGGCTGTTGCCGGCGCTGACACTGGCGGCCAGCACGCTGCGGCTCAGCAGGTTGCCGCCGAGGAACATCGCCGCGCCGCACAGCGCGCCGGCGCTGATGAAACCGCGACGGCTCAGGCCGACCATTTTTTCCAGGTCTGTGGATTGGTTTTCTTCTAATAGGCTCACATCAGGCTCCCTGCATGGTTTTGGCAGCCACCTTAATGCGGGTCGATGACGCTTTCGTTGCAGTGCGCTCAGAGCGGTGTTCCGAGCAGCACATTGGACGGGGAAAACTGCACCTGCACCGGTTGCTCGACCTTCAGACCACGGCTGCGCAAGTCCAGCGGTTCGGCCAGCGCACACAAGGTCTGGCCGTTGGGCAGGGCGATGCGCACTTCGCTCGGGCCGTCTGCGGCGTCGAGAATCGCCTCGATCCGACCGTTCAACAGGTTGTGGCCGACGGCAGGCGTGGCCTCTGGCGCGAGCAGTTCGAGCCAGCCGGCCTTGATCAGCGCCACCACTTCGGTGCCCGGTTGCAGTTCCAGATGGACGGTGCTGTCGTGGGTGATCTGTGCGTCGATCGACAGGCCTTCAGCCAGTTCGAGGCGGATCAGGTCGTTGCGGCCCTGACCTTCGATCAGCACGACTTTGCCGTGCAGCTGGTTGCGTGCGCTGGTCCTGAGCATCAGCCGACCGAGCAGATCCAGATCGCTGGCATCCTCGGCCGCCTCCAGTACCTGAGCCTGCAAGGCTTGCAGCTTTTGATAGAGGCGCAGCACTCGCTCGCCCTCGCTCGACAGTTTGGCTCCGCCACCGCCCTTGCCGCCTATCGCTCGCTCAACCAGCGGTTTCTGCGCGAGGTTGTTCAGCTCATCGATGGCATCCCAGGCCGCCTTGTAACTCAGGCCGGCGCTCTTCGCGGCACGGGTGATCGAACCCTGTTCGGCGATGTGTTGCAGCAAGGCGATGCGCTGCGGACGGCGGACGATGTGCTGGGACAACAGACTGGGCAGGGACATGGCGGACGCTTTGTACTGAAGGGTTGAGGGAGGACGTTGGCGGCTCGAGGCGTATCCGTCAAGCCGCGTCGCCGGGTTTTGGCGTGCGGGCCAGGCAGTACACATCCACCCGCGCGGCACCGGCGTCCATCAGCAACCGGGCCAGCGCCTGGGCGGTGGCACCGGTGGTCAGCACGTCGTCGACCAGGGCCAGGTGCCGGCCTTTCACCTGGGCATCGGGACTGAGGGCGAAGGCGTTTCGCAGATTGCGTTTACGCGCTTTGGCGTTGAGGGCCTGCTGGGCGTCAGTATCCTGCACGCGCAAAAGACAGTGTTCCTCGCAAGGCAGGTCGAGTGACTTGCCCAGCCACTGCGCGAGCATCGCCGCTTGATTGAAGCCGCGCTGGCGCAAGCGTTTCGGCGCAAGCGGCACCGGTAGCAGGGCGTCCGGGCGAGACAGGTCTTCTTCGAAGCGATGTTGCAGAAACTCGCCGAGAACGTCGGCGAGCAAGTGGCCAAGCGGCCATTTGGCGTTGTGCTTGAAACGGGTGATCAGCGTGTCCACCGGAAAGCCATAAATCCAGGGCACAGCCACCTGTTCGAAGGCCGGTGGCTCCTGCAGGCAGCCACCACAGGTCAGGCCGGCGGCGAGGGGCAGGGCGCAGGTCAGGCATTGATCGCCCAGCCACGGCAAATCGGTTTCGCAGGCGGTGCAGATCGGGATTTGCGCGTCTGCCGGTTCGTCGCACAATAAGCAGTTATGTTTGTTTTTTAACCAGATGTAAGCCGGCCTTTCGTAGTGTGGTTGACAGCGCATGACTCTTCCTTAAATATGCCGAACATCCGTGTCGTGCCTGTGGGTATTTCGTTTTCCCAGGCACCAGCCAAGCATAACCAAGGAAACGCCCATGAGCGCCAGCACCACTGCCACCCTGCGTCACGACTGGACTTTGGCCGAAGTCAAAGCACTCTTCGTTCAGCCATTCAACGACTTGCTGTTCCAGGCGCAGACGGTGCACCGCGCGCATTTCGACGCCAACCGCGTCCAGGTTTCCACCCTGTTGTCGATCAAGACCGGGGCCTGTCCGGAAGATTGCAAATATTGTCCGCAGTCCGGTCACTACAACACCGGGCTGGAAAAAGAAAAGCTGATGGAAGTGCAGAAGGTCCTCGAAGAGGCTGCCCGCGCCAAGGCCATCGGTTCGACCCGTTTCTGCATGGGCGCGGCGTGGAAACACCCGTCGGCCAAGGACATGCCTTACGTGCTGAAGATGGTCGAAGGCGTGAAGGCCATGGGCCTGGAAACCTGCATGACCCTCGGTCGTCTCGATCAGGATCAGACCGAAGCGCTGGCAAAGGCCGGGCTCGACTACTACAACCACAACCTCGACACCTCGCCGGAGTTCTACGGCAGCATCATCACTACCCGCACCTATGCCGAGCGTCTGCAGACCCTGGCCTATGTGCGCGATGCGGGGATGAAAATCTGCTCCGGCGGCATTCTCGGCATGGGCGAGTCCCTCGATGACCGCGCCAACCTGCTGATCCAGCTGGCCAACCTGCCGGAGCATCCGGAATCGGTGCCGATCAACATGCTGGTGAAAGTTGCCGGCACGCCGCTGGAAAACGCCGACGACGTCGATCCGTTCGATTTCATCCGCATGCTCGCCGTGGCGCGCATCCTCATGCCGCAATCCCACGTACGCCTGTCCGCCGGCCGCGAAGCGATGAACGAGCAGATGCAGGCCCTGGCATTCTTCGCCGGCGCCAACTCGATCTTCTACGGCGACAAACTGCTGACCACCGCCAACCCGCAGGCCGACAAGGACATGCAACTGTTCGCGCGCCTGGGCATTCAGCCGGAAGCCCGCGAAGAGCATGCCGACGAAGTCCACCAAGCCGCCATCGAGCAGGCGCTGGTGGAGCAGAAGAGCAGCGAGCAGTTCTATAACGCGGCGGTCTGATCGCCCGTTCTTCTCAGGCGCTGCCTCGGGCGGCGCCTGCTGATTCATTTGCCACCCGTGAGGCTTGCATGTCTTTCGATCTCGCCGCACGCCTTGCTGCCCGTCGTGCCGAAAATCTCTACCGCCAGCGACCGCTGCTTGAAAGCCCACAAGGGCCGGAAGTGGTGGTCGACGGTCAGCCGTTGCTGGCGTTCTGCAACAACGATTACCTGGGCCTGGCCAATCATCCGCAAGTGATCGAGGCCTGGCGCGCCGGTGCGTCGAAGTGGGGCGTCGGTGGCGGTGCTTCGCATCTGGTGATCGGCCACAGCGGCCCGCATCACGAATTGGAAGAAGCCCTGGCGGATCTCACCGGACGGCCGCGCGCGCTGTTGTTCACTACCGGTTACATGGCCAACCTCGGCGCGGTCACCGCACTGGTCGGGCAGGGCGATACGGTGCTGGAAGACCGGCTCAATCATGCCTCGTTGCTGGATGCCGGATTGTTGTCCGGCGCGCGCTTCAATCGTTATCTGCACAACGACGTCGACAGCCTCGCCAAGCGCCTGGAAAAAGCCACCGGCAATACACTTGTGGTCACTGACGGCGTATTCAGCATGGACGGCGACCTTGCCGATCTGCCGACGCTGGCCCGGGAAGCCAAGGCCAAAGGCGCCTGGCTGATGGTCGATGATGCTCACGGTTTCGGCCCGCTGGGGGCGAACGGTGGCGGGATCGTCGAACATTTCGGTTTGAGCCAGGAGGATGTGCCGGTGCTGGTCGGCACACTCGGCAAAGCGTTCGGCACGGCGGGTGCGTTCGTCTCGGGCAGTGAAGAGCTGATTGAAAGCCTGATCCAGTTCGCCCGCCCGTACATCTACACCACCAGCCAACCGCCGGCGCTGGCCTGCGCAACCTTGAAAAGTCTGGAACTGCTGCGCAGCGAACACTGGCGTCGCGAGCATTTGCAGACGCTGATCCGCCAGTTCCGCCACGGCGCCGAACAGATCGGCCTGGAACTGATGGACAGCTTCACGCCGATCCAGCCGATCCTGATCGGCGATGCCGGTCGCGCCGTGCGTCTGTCGCAGATGCTGCGTGAGCGTGGGCTGATGGTCACCGCAATCCGGCCGCCGACCGTGCCTGCCGGCAGTGCACGGTTGCGGGTCACGCTGACCGCCGCCCACAGCGAGGCACAGGTGCAGCTATTGTTAGAAGGACTGGCCGATTCCTTTGCTCAACTTACGTCGGAGCCGAGCCATGCGTGATCGCCTGATTCTGTTACCGGGTTGGGGGCTCGGCGTTTCGCCGCTGGAGCCGCTGGCCGCTGCATTGCGCGGACTCGATGAACACCTGCAGGTCGACATTGAGCCGTTGCCGAAGCTGGACTCCAGCGATCTGAACGACTGGCTCGACGAGCTCGATGAGCGCATCCCCGAAGATGCCTGGCTTGGCGGCTGGTCGCTGGGTGGCATGCTCGCTTCCGAGCTGGCTGCGCGGCGTGGCGAACATTGCTGCGGCTTGCTGACCCTGGCGAGCAATCCTTCGTTTGTCGCCCATGAACAATGGCCGAGCGCGATGCCCGGCGAGACTTTCGATGCGTTTCTGGCCGGCTGCAGCGCCGACCCGCGCACGACCCTCAAGCGATTCTCTCTGCTGTGCGCCCAGGGCGCGCAAGATGCGCGCGGCTTGTCGCGGCTGTTGCTCGGCGGCGCGCCGAATACCTCGCCGGCCGCTTTGATGGCCGGTCTGGAATTGTTGGCGCAGATCGATACACGCGAAGCCTTGCAGGCATTTCGCGGCCCGCAACTGCATTTGTTTGGCGGGCTGGACGGGCTGGTGCCGGCGGAGGCCGCGGGCGAGTTGTTCGCGTTGCTGGCGGATGTCGAGGTCGGTCTGATCGAGCAGGCCAGCCATGCGTTTCTTCTGGAAGACCCCCACGGTGTGGCGGGTGCGATCCAGGCGTTTTTGAGTGAGTGCGGTGATGACTGATTTGTCTGTTGCGGCGTTGCCCGGCGGCTTGCCTGACAAGCGCCAGGTCGCAGCTTCTTTTTCTCGCGCAGCGGCCAGCTATGACAGCGTCGCCGAGTTGCAGCGCGATGTCGGTACGCAGTTGATGAATCGCTTGCCGGTGGATTTTCTGCCGTCACGCTGGCTGGATCTCGGCTGCGGCACCGGGTATTTCACCCGGGCGCTGGCCGAGCGATTTGGTGAGGGGCTGGCGCTGGATATCGCCGAGGGCATGCTCAATCACGCGCGGCCGTTGGGTGGGGCCATGCACTTTATTGCTGGCGATGCCGAACGTTTGCCGTTACAGGATTCGACCTGCGATCTGATCTTCTCCAGCCTCGCCGTGCAGTGGTGCGCGGACTTCGAAGCGGTGCTCGGCGAAGCGTTTCGGGTGCTGAAACCGGGGGGGATTTTCGCGTTTGCTAGTCTTTGTGTAGGGACGCTGTACGAATTGCGAGACAGCTGGCGTCAGGTCGATGGTCTGGTGCACGTCAACCGCTTCCGCGAATTCGCCCGCTATGAGCAATTGTGCGCGGCCAGTGGTTTGCGCAGTGTTTGTCTGGAGAACCGGCCGCATGTGCTGCATTACCCGGATGTGCGCAGCCTGACCCACGAACTCAAGGCACTGGGCGCGCATAACCTGAACCCTGGCCGGCCGGGTGGATTGACCGGGCGGGCGCGGATTCTGGGGCTGGTCGAGGCTTACGAGCAGTTCCGTCAGCCTCAAGGGCTGCCAGCGACCTATCAGGTGGTCTACGCCGTGTTGGAGAAACCCTTATGAGCGCAGCCTATTTCATCACCGGAACCGACACTGACGTCGGCAAGACCACCGTCGCCGCCGGGTTGCTGCACGCTGCGCGCTCGGCGGGGCTGAGTACCGCGGCGGGCAAACCGGTGGCGTCCGGTTGTGTGGTAACGCCCAGAGGTTTACGCAATTCCGATGCGCTGGCGTTGCAGGCCGAATGCTCGTTGCCGCTGACCTATCAACAGGTCAACCCGGTGGCGTTTGAGCCGGCCATCGCGCCGCATCTGGCAGCGCGTGAGGCGGGTGTGGCGCTGACCGTGCAATCGCTGCTGGCGCCGATGCGCGAGATTCTGGCCATGAACGCCGACTTCACGTTGATCGAAGGTGCGGGCGGCTGGCGGGTGCCGTTGGCGGATCAGGACAATTTGTCGGATCTGGCGATTGCGCTGAAGCTGCCGGTGATTCTGGTGGTCGGCGTGCGCCTGGGTTGCATCAGCCATGCGTTGCTGACGGCCGAGGCGATTGCCCGGGACGGGCTGCAACTGGCGGGGTGGGTGGCGAACATCATTGATCCGAAGACGTCGCGGCTGGAGGAAAACCTGGCGACACTTGCCGAGCGGATTCCGGCGCCGTGCCTGGGGCGGGTGCCGAAGCTCAAGGCGGTCAGCGCCGAAGCGGTCGCCGATCACTTGCAACTGGATCTGCTCGACTGATTTTGGCTATGACAAGGCACTGTGCCATTAGTGTTTTTGACGGGTGTTTTTCTGACGCCTCTGGTTCAATGGCACCCATTGATCCTTCCCAAGGATGAGAGCTCCCATGGAAATCTCCGGAAACACAGCTTTTTATGCAGGTCTGAGCACCATTCAGACCGGGCAGAACCGCGTCGATCAGGCCGCCAGCCAGATCGCCAGCAGCACCATCGAGCGTTCGGTCACCAGCCAGTCTTCGGAAGTACAGGTCGATCGTCTGCGTTCCGTGGATCGCGCCCAGCAATCGGACCTGGCGAGCAACATGGTCGAAATGGCCCAAGGCAAGTTTCAGGCGGAACTGGGCGTGAAAGTCGCCAAGGCTTCCGATGAAATGCTCGGTACGATCATCGATACGTTTGCCTGATCGTTTGACTTGGCGACATATCGATATCCCTTCATGCTTAAGTTCAATAGCTGCGCCCATTGAGCGTACGAGCGTGGCAGAAAAAGGTATCAGGCGCCCAAGCGGCCCCATATTCTTGGAAAGCGAGTGCTGTGATTATTCCCGGAACTCCCTGAAATGATAACTCGCCCTCCCGGTTGGATCGTCACATCAGTACAGGTACCGATACTGTATCCGCTCCAGAAATTCTCTCTTACTCCGTTTTTGCTAATCCGCTCGTAAACTTCCATTAACGTGCCTGCGAGGTTACCGCTGCCCACGGCCACGATTTTGCCATTCGGATCTATCCCGATCGAGTAAAAGTCCATGGCATCCATTGAGCCAGAAATTAGCAGAGGTACCCCCTTATTGAAGTTTTCATCAATGCTGCCGTCTTTTTCGAGTCTGGCAAGTAGACCCCTGTTGTTCCCGTCAGAGCCCTTCGCATAGCCGGCGATGATGATTTTGTCATCATCCTGGATAGCAACCCGAGAGACGATATCGGCCCAGACAAGCTCCTGAATCTGCGATTCGGTTCCTCGTTCGCCGGCCACTACGACATCGGTATAGCCTGCCTGGCCAAAGGTATAGTCCAGAATGCCCTCATCCGTGTAACGAGCCACGGTGCGTGTCCTCTGTTGTTGATCGACGTATCTCCAGCTACCTGCCACGATAATGCTGCCATTGCCTTGGATCTGGACATTGTTGGCATAACTGTCGAGTCCGTGGAGCCTGATATCGATGAATCCGCTGCCACCGCCAAAACTCTTGTCAGTCTCGCCATCAGCTTGCAGACAAAAAAGCCTGCTCAAAGGGCCTGACGGAAGTGTGTAGGTCGCTGCAATAAGTATCTTCTGACCTTTTTGCAGGCAGCCATCTGCAAACTTGTAGGGTGACCGTGAAGGGGTTGCACCTTCTGGACCAGTAGTAATGACTCTGCGGCCGAACACCAAATCGGGACTACCGCTGGGGTTGAAAAGGGTGACAGCGGGTCTCACGGCGTCGGCTTTCAGCGACTCCCCGATGACCAGAATTTTTCCATCTTCCTGGAGCAATACACGCTGCGGCGTGGATTGGTCGCCATCTTCGAAGTTCCAGGTCCTCTCCTCGAATGAGTCATCTTTAGTGCCGTCGACGAGGTAACGCGACAGGCGAAACCGGTCGCTGATATGTGAGACAACAACCAGTTTGCCGTCTTTATCGGAGATGGTTGAGTTTGCTGTACCTCTTTCGTCGATCTCGATGCGGCCTTCGGTTCCGAAGGTAAGGTCGAGATTACCGGGAGCGTGAGTGTGATTGTTATCACCAGCCTTGATTTCCATTTTGTTCTCCTACTGAAAGATTTCCTCAGGCCACCATGTCTAGAGAGGTGTCCGCGATAGTCAGTACACAGGTTTTGGAACGATTTTTATCCTGTAAAAACTGACAGTCCGACATTCTTTCGGAGCCAATAAATATGCTTTTGAGGCCGATGGCGGGTAGTTTCATCCGGACGAAGGCTTTACGCCTGACGAACGGCAAAAGGGCGACGCTTGACAAGATTTCGGCGTAAACGTATGTTTCAAACAACTGTTTGACCGTCACAACAAATCAACGCGGTCTTTCATTCCCGGTTACATCAGCAGAGGTTTATCGCTATGCCTGACTACAAGGCCCCCTTGCGTGATATTCGCTTCGTTCGTGACGAACTGCTCGGCTACGAAGCGCACTATCAGAGCCTTCCAGCGTGCGCAGAAGCAACGCCGGACATGGTTGACGCCATTCTCGAAGAGGGCGCCAAGTTTTGTGAGCAGGTGCTGGCACCGCTGAACCGCGTGGGTGACACCGAAGGCTGCACCTGGAGCGAGTCCGGCGTGAAAACCCCGACCGGCTTCAAAGAGGCCTACAAGCAATTCGTGGAAGGCGGCTGGCCAAGCCTGGCCCATGACGTCGAGCACGGCGGTCAAGGCCTGCCTGAGTCGCTGGGTCTGGCAGTCAGCGAGATGGTCGGCGAAGCCAACTGGTCGTGGGGCATGTACCCGGGCCTGTCGCACGGCGCGATGAACACCATCTCCGAGCACGGCACCCCAGAGCAGCAGGAAGCCTATCTGACCAAACTGGTCTCCGGCGAATGGACCGGCACCATGTGCCTGACCGAACCGCACTGTGGCACCGACCTGGGCATGCTGCGTACCAAGGCCGAACCTCAGGCCGACGGTTCCTACAAAGTTTCCGGCACCAAGATCTTTATCTCGGCCGGTGAACACGACATGGCCGATAACATCGTCCACATCGTGCTGGCCCGCCTGCCGGACGCACCGGCCGGCACCAAGGGCATCTCGCTGTTCATCGTTCCCAAGTTCCTGCCGAACGCCGACGGCACCGTCGGTGCACGCAACGCCGTGACCTGCGGTTCGATCGAACACAAGATGGGCATCCACGGCAACGCGACCTGCGTGATGAACTTCGACGGCGCGACCGGTTTCCTGATCGGCCCAGCGAACAAGGGTCTGAACTGCATGTTCACCTTCATGAACACCGCACGTCTGGGCACCGCGCTGCAAGGCCTGGCCCACGCCGAAATCGGCTTCCAGGGCGGCCTGAAATACGCTCGCGATCGCCTGCAAATGCGTTCCCTGACTGGCCCGAAAGCGCCGGACAAGGCCGCTGACCCGATCATCGTTCACCCAGACGTACGCCGCATGCTGTTGACCATGAAGGCATTCGCCGAAGGCAACCGTGCGATGGTGTACTTCACGGCCAAACAGGTCGACATCGTCAAATACGGCGTGGACGAAGAAGAGAAGAAGAAAGCCGACGCACTGCTGGCCTTCATGACTCCGATCGCCAAAGCGTTCATGACCGAAGTCGGTTTTGAATCCGCCAACCACGGCGTGCAGATCTACGGTGGCCACGGCTTCATCGCCGAGTGGGGCATGGAGCAGAACGTTCGCGACAGCCGCATCTCGATGTTGTACGAAGGCACCACCGGCATCCAGGCACTCGACCTGCTGGGCCGTAAAGTGCTGATGACTCAAGGCGAGGCGCTCAAAGGCTTCACCAAGATCGTCCACAAGTTCTGCCAGAACAACGAAGGCAACGAAGCCGTCAAAGAATTCGTCGCACCGTTGGCTGCACTGAACAAAGAGTGGGGCGAACTGACCATGAAGGTCGGTATGGCCGCCATGAAAGATCGCGAAGAAGTCGGCGCGGCCTCCGTGGACTACCTGATGTACTCCGGTTACGCCTGCCTGGCCTACTTCTGGGCTGACATGGCGCGTCTGGCTGCTGAAAAACTGGCTGCCGGCACCACCGACGAGGCGTTCTACACCGCCAAGCTGCAAACCGCGCGCTTCTACTTCCAGCGCATCCTGCCGCGTACCCGTACGCACGTGGCCACCATGCTGTCGGGCGCCAACAACCTGATGGACATGAAAGAAGAAAACTTCGCACTGGGCTACTAAGCCTTAACGCAGTCCTTCAAAAAACCGCTGCTCCTTCGGGGGCAGCGGTTTTTTTGTGCCCGGATTTCCCCAATCCCGGGGCTGATTCCCCAGCATTGATGAAGCCAGTGCTCGGCCGAATCCCTGCGCTTATTGATTCAAAATGTTTCCAGAAGAGTGGCCAATTAATTGCACTGCCCGATTTACCGGTGCTAACCAGAACTGCCTGCTCAAAGAAGCAAGACGCCCGGCACTTAACAACAACAGTCAGGGTGAAGCCTATGAACATCAGTCGACTCGCTCGTTTGACCTTCTGGTTACCCGTTGCGCTGGCAGTCCACAGCGCATGGGCTGCCGACCCCGCCGTGGTCGATCCTCCCGTGCCGGAGGTGCCTTCGTTGCAATCGTTGCGCGGGATGGTGCCCCCCGATCCGTCCGGGACCGAAGGCGGACGCAAGGTCGACCTTATGACCGACTACGTGCTCAACCGTCAGGCTGCGATCCTGCTGGGCAAGGCGTTGTTCTGGGACATGGAGATCGGCAGTGATGGCTCCACGGCCTGCGCGTCCTGCCACTACCACGCCGGCGTCGACCACCGCATCACCAACCAGCTCAACCCCGGCCAGGCGCACACCAACGCCAACGTCGCGTCGATCTTCAACAAACCGTTTGTGGCGTCGGACATTCCCGGTGACGTGGCGTCCTACGCGACCTTGTCCGGCGGCAAGGGCGGCCCGAACTACACGCTGAAGAAAACCGACTTCCCGACCCACGTGCTGAGCAATCCTCTGGAGCGCAACTCGCCCATCGTGTACTCGACGGACGATGTGGTCGGCTCGCAAGGCGTGTTTGACGCCAACTTCGTCAAACCCAATCAGGCGCGTTTCGACAAATGTACTCAGCAGCCGGACGGTATTTTCCAGGTCGGTGGCATCAACGTACGTCGCAGCACCGGACGCAACGCGCCGTCGGTAATCAACGCCGCGTTCAACGTGCGCAACTTCTGGGACGGTCGGGCCAACAACGTGTTCAACGGCTTCTCGCCGTTCGGCAATCGCGACCCGGATGCCGGGATCTACGTGACCAGCGAACGCAGCACGGTCGCCACCAAAGTGCGGCTGGCGCTCAATGACGCGTCAGCTGCCTCGCAAGCCGTCGGTCCGCCCGGCAGTCCGGTGGAAATGTCCTGCGGTGGCCGCACCTTTGCCGACATTGGCCGCAGGATGCTCGACACGTTGATGCTCAAGCAGCAGCGGATCTCGTCCACGGATTCGGTACTGGCTCCGGTGTCTGGCGCACGGCGGCCGACCTATCGCGAGCTGATCAAGAACGCCTTCCAGCCCCGGCTGTGGAACGCCACGCAAAACGTTCTGGTGGGCGGCGCGCCGTATACCCAGATGGAGGCCAACTTCCCGCTGTTCTTCGGCCTGGCGATCCAGATGTATGAGGCCACGCTGGTGTCCGATCAGGCGCCGATCGATGCCTATTTGCAAGGCGATCACACGGCAATGAACGCGCAACAGGTCGAGGGCATGAACCTGTTTCTCGGCAAAGGCAAATGCGTCAATTGCCACGGCGGGCCGGAGCTGACCAACGCCGCCAGCCGCCTGCTGATGCATCCGCGCGAACGCATCGAGCGGATGGTGATGGCCGACAACCTGACCACTCTTTACGACAACGGCTTCTACAACACCGGTGTGCGCCCGACCTCGGAAGACCTGGCCCTCGGCGGCGCGGATGCCTGGGGCAATCCATGGTCGTTCACCCGGCAGTACAACAGTGTGTTGCAGGGCGGCCGCTCGGTCGATCCGCTGGACGTCGATGTCTGCACGTTCGAAGCGCCATTGAGTGCGGCGATTCCGTGCGATGCGACGCTCAAGCCGAACGTCGGTTTCCGCGATTCGGTCGACGGCGCGTTCAAGACGCCGACCCTGCGCAACATCGCCCTGACCGGCCCGTACTTCCACAACGGCAGTCGCTCGACGCTCAAGCAGGTGATGGAGTTCTACAACCGTGGCGGTGACCGGCGCGGCGAAGACGCCAACAACACCAGCGGCTTCGAGCATCCGGCGGTGAACCAGCACAACACCTCCAACCTCGACCCGGACATGACGGCGCTGAACCTGACGCCCGATGAAATCGACGCGCTGGTGAAATTCATGGAGGTCGGCCTGACCGATCCGCGCGTGGCCTGGGAGCGCGCACCGTTCGATCATCCGTCGCTGGTGATCCCGCAGGGCCATATCGGCGACGAGAATACCGTCACTCAACGCCCGGCCAGTCCGAAAGTCACGACCCGTCAGGCGATGGACGCATCGCTCTATCTCAAGCCTTACGGTGCTGAAGGCCGGCCAGCGGCAGAGGGGCCATTGCAGCCGTTCTACAACGATCTCTGAGCAGAAAAACACACCATGGCCATCAAGAATGATGGCCATGGTGGCCGTCTAGCGGCCGTTGCGCAAAAAACCTTACTGAATCCCTCAGCAACCGCCGATTTCGGCCGTTAAAGAGACAGCCTGTGATCTGGATCACATTATGTGTGCTTAACTGGCCACATTGCAGGCACAATGCCATCTCTTTGCCATGACGGGTCGGAGCTTTTACCCTTGCCGCGTTCTTCCGCTGTACGTTTCAGTCATTTCCTGCCTTCACTGCTGTTGTTGCTCGCGGGGTTGGCGGCTGCGTACGTCAAAGATCTCAACGTGTTCTTCACCTCGCTGTTTAACGTATTGCCAACCTTGGTGCTGCTGTTGGGCGGTTCGTACTGTGCGGTTTACCGACGCCAGCGCGAGCTGTTTCTGATGGTCACGGTGTACATCGCCTACTTCCTGCTCGATACCCAGACCGACTATTACCGCGACAACGGCAAGGTGCGTGAAGACGCGGCCGTGGTGTTCCACTTGGTCTGTCTGTTGCTGCCGTTGCTGTTCGGTCTGTTCGCCGCATGGCAGGAACGCACGCATCTGTTTCAGGACATGGTCGCGCGCTTCGCCGTGCTGCTGGCCTTTGGCAGCGTGGCGCTGGGGCTTGAGCAAAGCTACCCGCAGGCCTTGCTGATGTGGCTTTCCGAGATCCGCTGGCCGGCGCTGCATGGCGCATGGATGAGCCTGATTCAGTTGTCGTATCCGGTGTTCATCTCGGCGTTTCTGCTGCTGGCCTGGCAATACTGGCGCAACCCGCGGCCGCTGCACGCGGCGCAACTGGTGGGGTTGCTCGGGGTGTTCTGGATGCTGCCGAAAACCTTCATCCTGCCGTTCACCCTGAACATCATGTGCAGCCAGGTGATGCTGATGATTGCGGCGGCGGTGGCGCACGAGGCTTATCAAATGGCCTTCCGCGACGAGCTCACCGGCCTGCCCGGCCGCCGCGCACTCAACGAGCGCATGCAGCGTCTGGGGCGCAACTATGTGCTGGCGATGAGCGACGTCGATCACTTCAAGAAATTCAACGACACCCACGGTCACGACGTGGGGGATCAGGTCTTGCGCCTGGTCGCCAGCAAACTGTCCAAAATCAGCGGCGGCGGTAGGGCGTATCGCTACGGCGGTGAGGAATTCGCCCTGGTGTTTGCGGGCAAAACCCTTGAAGAGTGCATGCCGCATCTGGAAGTCATCCGCGAGTCGATTGCGTCTTACAACATTCAGCTGCGCAATCAGGAAAGTCGCCCGCAGGATGATCAGCAGGGCCGCCAGCGGCGTTCGGGTTCGGGCGCGTCCAGTGTGTCGGTCACGGTCAGCATCGGCGTGGCCGAACGTCTGGAACAGCGCACCCCGGAAGAAGTGTTGAAATCCGCCGACCAGGCGCTCTACAGCGCCAAGGGCGCGGGGCGAAACTGCGTGATGGCGTTCGGTCAGAACCGCCGTGGCGCGGTGCGCATGGACAATGCCGCAGGTTGAGTGATGACGGCGCATTCAGCGTCTGGACAGTGATTGTGGGGCAGGGTGGCCGGCAGTAGGTTGAAGCAATCTGCTGAAGGAGAAGCCACCATGCCCGAGTACAAAGCTCCCCTGCGCGACATGCGCTTTCTGATCGACCACGTCTTTGACTTCCACACTCAGTACGCGGCCCTCGGCGCCCACGACGCCAGCCCGGATATGATCAACGCGATCCTTGAAGAGGGCGCGAAGTTCTGTGAGAACGTGCTGGCACCGCTCAATCGCAGCGGCGACGAAGAGGGCTGCCATTTCGACAATGGCGTGGTGACAACGCCTACAGGCTTCAAGCAAGCCTTCGCACAATACGTGGAAGGTGGCTGGCACGGTCTGGCGGCAGATCCGACCTACGGTGGCCAGGGCCTGCCAAGTTCGCTGGGGCTGGTGATCAGCGAAATGGTCGCCTCCAGCAATACCTCGTGGGGCATGTACCCGGGCCTGACTCATGGCGCCATGTCGGCGATTCACGCCCACGGCACCGAAGAACAGAAAAACACCTATCTGCGCAAACTTACTGCGGGCCAGTGGACCGGCACCATGTGCCTGACGGAAGCCCATTGCGGCACCGATCTGGGCATCATCAAGACCCGCGCGGTGCCTCAGGCCGACGGCAGTTATGCAGTGACCGGCAGCAAGATTTTCATCTCCGCCGGCGAGCACGACATGAGCGACAACATCATTCATCTGGTGCTGGCCAAACTGCCGGACGCACCGGCCGGGACCAAGGGGATTTCGCTGTTCATCGTGCCGAAATTTCTCCCGGACGCATCCGGTGAGGCGGGCGAGCGCAACGGCGTTTCCTGCGGTTCGATCGAACACAAGATGGGCATCAAGGCCTCGGCCACCTGCGTGTTGAACTTCGACGACGCCAAAGGCTTCCTGATCGGCGAGCCGAACAAAGGCCTGAACTGCATGTTCACCATGATGAACCACGCGCGCCTCGGCACGGGAATGCAGGGCCTGTGTCTGGGCGAAGCGAGTTTTCAGGGCGCAATCAAATACGCCAACGACCGCTTGCAGATGCGTGCCTTGACCGGCGCCAAAGCTCCGGACAAACCGGCCGACCCGATCATCGTCCACCCGGACGTGCGACGCATGCTGCTGACCATGAAAGCCTTCAACGAAGGCAACCGCGCGCTGACCTATTTCACCGCGCAAATGCTCGATGTCGCGCACCTGAGCGCGGACGCCGAGGCGCGTCAGCAGGCCGAAGACTTGTTGGCGTTCCTGACCCCGATCTGCAAGGCGTTCATGACCGACACCGGCCTGGAAGTGACCAACCACGGCATGCAGGTGTTCGGCGGCCACGGATTTATCCGCGAGTGGGGCATGGAGCAACTGGTTCGCGATTGCCGGATCGCGCCGATCTACGAAGGCACCAACGGTATTCAGGCGCTGGATCTGTTGGGGCGCAAAGTGCTGGGCAGCCAGGGAAAGCTGCTGCGCAACTTCACCAAAATCGTCCACAAGTTCTGCGCCGCCAACGCCGGGCATGCGCAACTGGGCGGGTTTGTTGCGCAGCTCGATGGTCTCAACCAGCAGTGGGGCGAGCTGACCATGAAGGTCGGCATGGCGGCGATGAAAAATCCGGATGAAGTCGGCGCCGCGTCGGTGGATTACCTGATGTACAGCGGTTACATCGTTCTCGGCTACCTGTGGCTGCGCATGGCTCTGGTTGCCCAGGCGCAGCTGGAGTCGGGCGAGGGGGATGGCGATTTCTGCCAGGGCAAACTGGCGACGTGCGAGTTTTACTTCAAGCGGTTGCTGCCGCGCACCGCTGCGCATCGTGCGGCGATCGAGGCGGGTAGCGATTGCCTGATGAAACTGCCGGCGCAGTTGTTCTCGCTGTAACACGCCACTGTTAAACAAATGAGCCCGCTGATTGCGGGCTTCTTTATGATTGATTGCTGGTGACTAAAAATAACAAATCAGTCACCGCCTGACCCTATGTGTCGCAAAAGTTGTTGGGTTACACTCCAGCTCAACGAAAACACCCTTCCACGAATCACCTGTTTAGATCTTTGCGAGGTTTGCCATGGCTGACTACAAAGCGCCGCTGCGCGATATGCGCTTCGTCCTCAATGAAGTGTTCGAAGTCGCCAAACTCTGGGCGGAACTGCCGGCACTGGCCGAAACAGTGGACGCGGAAACCGTCGAAGCCATTCTCGAAGAGGCCGGCAAGGTCACCAGCAAAAGCATCGCGCCCCTGAGCCGTGCCGCCGACGAAGAAGGCTGCCACTGGGCCGACGGTGCCGTCACCACGCCGGCCGGTTTCCCACAGGCTTATCAGACTTATGCCGAAGGCGGCTGGGTCGGTGTTGGCGGTGATCCGGCCTACGGCGGCATGGGCATGCCAAAAGCCGTATCGGCCCAGGTCGAAGAGATGGTCAACTCCGCCAGCCTGGCCTTCGGTCTGTATCCGATGCTGACCGCCGGCGCTTGCCTGTCGATCAACGCCCACGCCAGCGAAGAACTGAAAGCCGCTTACTTGCCGAACATGTACGCCGGTGTCTGGGCTGGTTCCATGTGCCTAACCGAGCCACACGCCGGCACCGACCTGGGCATCATTCGCACCAAGGCCGAACCTCAGGCCGACGGTTCCTACAAGGTCAGCGGCACCAAGATCTTCATCACCGGCGGTGAGCATGACCTGACCGAAAACATCATCCACCTGGTGCTGGCCAAACTGCCGGACGCACCGGCGGGGCCGAAAGGCATTTCGCTGTTCCTGGTGCCGAAGTTCATGGTCAATGCCGATGGCAGCCTGGGCGCGCGCAACCCGGCGAACTGCGGTTCGATCGAACACAAGATGGGCATCCAGGCCTCTGCCACCTGTGTGATGAACTTCGACGAAGCCGTGGGTTACCTGGTCGGCGAGCCGAACAAGGGCCTGGCGGCGATGTTCACCATGATGAACTACGAGCGTCTGGGCGTCGGCATCCAGGGCCTGGCTACCGGCGAGCGCTCGTACCAGAACGCCATCGAATACGCCCGCGACCGCCTGCAAAGCCGTTCGCCGACCGGCGCGCAGAACAAGGACAAGGTGGCCGACCCGATCATCGTCCATCCGGACGTGCGTCGCATGCTGTTGACCATGAAAGCCTCGAACGAAGGCGGCCGTGCGTTCTCCACTTACGTGGCGATGCAGCTCGACACCGCCAAGTTCAGCGAAGACGCCGCGACCCGCAAGCGTGCGGAAGATCTGGTGGCCTTGCTGACGCCAGTGGCCAAGGCGTTCCTGACCGATCTGGGACTGGAAACCACCGTCCACGGCCAGCAGATCTTCGGCGGCCACGGCTACATCCGCGAGTGGGGCCAGGAGCAACTGGTGCGGGATGTGCGCATCACGCAGATCTACGAAGGCACCAACGGCATTCAGGCGCTGGACCTGGTGGGTCGCAAGATCGTCGGCAGCGGCGGCGCGTTCTACAAGCTGTTCGCCGACGAGATCCGCCATTTCACTGCGACCGCCAGTGCCGATCTGGGCGAGTTCACCAAACCGCTGAATGACGCTGTCGACACCCTCAACGAGTTGACCTCATGGCTGCTGGACCGGGCGAAAACCAACCCGAACGAAATCGGTGCGGCATCGGTCGAGTATCTGCAAGCGTTCGGCTACACCGCTTACGCGTACATGTGGGCGCTGATGGCCAAGGCATCGCTGGGCAAAGAAGCGCAGGACGATTTCTACGCGAGCAAACTCGGCACGGCACGGTTCTATTTCGCCCGTCTGCTGCCGCGGATTCACTCGCTGAGCGCGTCGGTCAAGGCTGGCAGCGAGTCGCTGTTCCTGCTGGACGCTGCGCAGTTCTGATGATGTAACGTCATGTAAGCGATCGCTTACATGACGTGCTGCTGTTCTCCCATAGGCGTGGATTGGATCCAGAGCTAATCTACTTTCCATGGACGTCGCGCAGGAAGCGCAAAGCAACAACACGGACACGTAGGATTCTGCCAGGGTGGCGGAGTGAAATGGATGTCAGGGAAACAGTCTGCAAAGCCCCGCTTCGGCGGGGTTTTCTTATGCCCGCAGAAAAGTTTTCAGCTCAGCGCGTCCAGCGGCGGCGCACCTTTCAGCGGTTTGTCCTCACGCTGCATCACCTCTTCCAGCAACGTTCGCAGCAAGGCCAATGGCGCCTGCTGGCGTTGCACATCGCGACACACCAGCCCGACCTTCAACGGTACACGCGGCTCACTCAACGGTTTCCACAACAGATCCTGATCGTCGTACTCCTTTTGCGAACGACCGGGTAGCACCGTCGCCAGACGCGTATGCGGCAGGCTGTCTAGAATCCCCACCATGTTGTTCAGCTCGGCCTGCACTTGCGGGCGACGTCCGAGGCTGGCCAGTTGGGCCTGCCAGATCTGACGGATCTGAAATTCTTCGCCTAATAGCAGCATCGGCAATTCGGCGGCCTGGCTCATCGAGACTTTCTTGAATTCCCGCAGCGGATGATCCGCCGGGATGACCAGCGTCAGCTCATCTTCGTACAGCATCACGCCGTGCAGACCGGGTTGGCGTGGCGGCAAATAGCTGATGCCGATATCCAGTGAGCCGTTGAGCAGGCGCCGCTCGATCTCAAGCCCGGTCAATTCATAAATCTGTACCACCAGATGCGGCTGGGCCTTGCGCACTCGCTCGAGCATTTGCGGCACCAGGCTGGTGTGCACGGTCTGTAGCACGCCTATCGCCAATGTGCGCAGTGCCTGACCCTTGAAGTTGCCCAGCGCCTCGCGCGCCCGCTGCATGCCGTCGAGCAGCGGCAGGGCGTGGTTGTACAAGGTATGGGCGGCGAGGGTCGGCAACAGGCGTTTGCTGCTGCGTTCGAACAGGGTGACGTCGAGGTTTTGTTCCAGGTGGCGAATCTGCTGGGACAGCGCGGGCTGAGAGATCGACAGGCGCTCGGCGGCGCGTCCGACATGCCCTTCTTCGTAGACCGCGACGAAATAACGCAGTTGTTTGAAATCCATAAGTAACACTTATCGAAAATGCTGGGAAATCGAAATGGCCCGATGCCGTGAACCGGCCTAGTCTAACCGCATTCACAAGGCTTACAGGGCCGGAAAGCGCCATGACCAGCGTTTGTTTCGAAAGTCTTTACATAGGCAGTTCAAAAAACCTCGAGCGAGGTTTTTTTCAATGAATCTGTTCAGTTTGCGGCGCCAGACGCCGAGCCTAGATGACCTGGCTTTTGAAACCCAAGAATCGAACGTCGCTGATGGCCTGAATGCCGAGCGTCTGATGCCCAGCGTCGAGCGCCCGCGGCAGGTATTCGTTCGCGGCCAGGGCTCCTGGCTATGGGACAGCTATGACCGCGCCTACTTGGACTTTTCCCAGGCCGGCGGCGCCAACAGCCTCGGCCACAGCCCTTCGGTGCTGGTCAAGGCTATCGCCAGCCAGGCCCAGGCCCTGATCAATCCCGGTTTCAATCTGCACAACCGCGGCATGCTCAGCCTTGCCGAGCGCCTGTGTGCCAGCACTGCCAGCGATCAGGCGCACCTGCTCAACAGCGGCAGTGAGGCCTGTGAAGCGGCGATCAAACTGGCGCGCAAATGGGGTCAACTGCATCGCGGTGGCGCTTCGCGGATCATTGTCGCCAGACAAGGCTGTCACGGACGTAGTCTGGCGACGATTTCGGCGTCGGACAGTTGCAACCTGCACAACCGCTTCGCGCCGCTGCTGCCGGGTTTCGATCTGGTGCCATTCAATGACCTGCCGGCGCTGCACGCAGCTGTTGATGCGCAGACTGTGGCAATCATGCTTGAACCGATCCAGAGCGATGCCGGAGTAATCCCGGCGACCGAGCATTACCTCAAGGGTGTCGAACGTCTGTGCCGGGAGCTGGGGATTCTGCTGATTCTCGACGAGGTGCAGACAGGCATCGGCCGCTGCGGCACCTTGCTCGCCGAACAGTCCTACGGCGTGCGCGCCGATATCGTCGTGCTCGGCAAGGGCCTCGGTGGTGGCGTGCCACTGGCGGCGTTGCTGGCGCGAGGCAGGGCCTGCTGTTTCGAACCCGGCGAATTGGGCGGTACGCATCACGGCAACGCGCTGATGACCGCCGCCGGCCTGGTGGTGCTCGATAGCGTGCAGGACCGCGCCTTCCTCGAACAGATCCGGGACAACGGCCAGCATCTGCGCGAAGGGCTCGCCCGTCTGGCCCATCGTTATGAACATGGCGAGTTGCGCGGGCAAGGGCTGTTCTGGGGACTGACCCTGTCGGAAGACTCCGCCGAGGCCGTCGTCAAAGCAGCGCTTCACGAAGGCTTGCTGCTCAACGCCCCGCAAGCCGACTGCCTGCGCTTCACCCCGGCGCTCAACGTCAGCAAGGCCAACATCGACGAAATGCTCCTGCGTCTGGCCCGCGCCTTCTCCCGGGTCCGCACCGCGCAATTGCAATGCCGCAAGGGAATTGCCGTCTGAGCTGAAGTTTCCCACCCGAATTCAAGAACCGTCTCGCGGTATAACGCACGCCCCACGCCTGATTCTTTTGGCGTGGGGCGTTTTTTTGTGGCCGGATTTTTCCATTGCGGTTTATTGCTTGAGGGACCGCCGCTGCAGTGTTTATTTAGCCGGCTTCGGCAAGGATTGCCGAAGCCGGCAGAACACCCTCGTCGAAAGACAGGCTTTGTAATCTATACCACTGAGTGGTATGTTTTTTTGGAAGGGATACCGATGTCGTTCAGGTTGTTCAAGACAAAAGGTTTTGCGATACAGGCCAGCAAAGCATGGATCACCGACGACGAGCTTCGCGAGGCTTTTGCCGAGATGCTTGATGGGCAGGCGGACAATCTGGGAGGCGGAGTCTGGAAGAAGCGCCTGAAAGAAAATCGCTACCGTTCGATCGTTCTGGCCAAAGGCGGGCGTTCGTGGAGATAACTCATGAGTAAAAAATTCAAGAGTGACGTATTTGAATCAGTGCACGAGTCGGCCAGTGCTCTGCATGCAGTCGGCGCTATCAGCAAGGCAACGATGCGTGAGTTTGATGAGTCGTGCCTTGCAGCGGTCCCGGATGCGATTCCTGCGGAGCAGATCAAGGCGTTGCGTGAGCGCAACAATGTCAGCCAGCCAGTGTTCGCACGTTATTTGAACACCAGCGCATCGACCGTCAAACAATGGGAATCAGGGGATAAGCATCCAAGCGGAATGGCTTTGAAGCTGCTCAGCATTGTGCAGAAACACGGTCTGCAAATACTGGCTTGAGTGGTCTTGCGCACTCTGTCTGGCGATAGCACTGAACCCTGACAAACGGCACAGGTCGATTAGCTTGTATGGCTCAGGTGAGTCAACCCCCAATCAGGAGCTGCCCCATGGACTTTATCCGCATCATCATCGCTATTCTATTGCCGCCACTGGGTGTGTTTCTGCAGGTCGGGTTCGGCGGCGCGTTCTGGCTGAACATTCTGCTGACGTTGTGCGGTTACATCCCGGGGATCGTGCACGCGGTGTACATCATCGCCAAGCGCTGAGTCTCAATCCGTCAGGCCCATCACTCGCTGGTAGAACCGCCATTCCTGCTCCAGCGCATGGGCCTGATTGGCGGCCCGGCGGAAGCCGTGACGTTCATCGGCGTAGTAATGCGCTTCGACCTCAATGCCGTTTTGCTCCAGGGCCGCGACCATGTCGCGGGTCTGTTGCGGCACGACCACGGCGTCCAGCTCACCTTGGAAGAAGATCACCGGTACGCGAATGTTGCCTGCGTGCAGCAACGGCGTGCGGGCGGTGTAGCGTTCTGCATCTTTCTCGGGATCGCCGATCAGCCAGTCCAGGTAATCGCCTTCGAACTTGTGTGTCGCCCGGGCGAGGGCTACCGGGTCGCTGACGCCGTACAGACTGGCGCCGGCGCGGAATACCTGATGGAACGCCAATGCACAAAGCGTCGTGTAACCACCGGCGCTGCCGCCACGGATGAATGCACGATCACCGTCGATCATGTCGCGATCATTAAGGTAGGCCACGACCGCACACGCGTCCTCGACATCCACCGCGCCCCAACTCAGATGCAGCGCCTGCCGATACTCCCGCCCATAGCCGCTGCTGCCACGGTAGTTGAGGTCGGCGACGGCGAAGCCTCGTTGTGTCCAGTACTGAATGCGCGGGTCGAGCATCGGGTAGCAGGCTGATGTCGGGCCGCCGTGGATGAACACCACCAGCGGCGGTTTCGCATCGCCATTCGTGGCCGGGTAAAAGAAACCGTGTGCTTCACCCGAACCGCTGGGGTAGCGCAGGGTTTGCGGGCGGCTGATGCGCTCGGCTGGCAGCGGTGCGACACCGCCAGCCAGGACATTCACCTCATGAGATTCGCGATCAATGGCGATCACCGCTGAAGGGCTGACCGGTGAGGCGGCAATGCAGTAAACAAATTGATCATCGACAGCCAGATGACGGAAGCGGCTGTAATCACCGGTGAAGTCTTCGCCGTTGAGCGCCAGACGACCGAAACCGCCTTCGCTCCAGCTCGCCAGAAAGCTTTCGCCGGCGGGCAGCCAGGTGCAGCCGCCAAGTTGCCATGGGGCTGGAGCGTGATCGGCTTCGGCGCTGGCTAACGGTTGCAAGCCGTTTGCCGACTCGACCCACGGTTGCCAATAACCAGCACGATCGGTCAGACAGCCCAGTCGGCCATTGGCATCAAAACGCGGTTGCTGGATCGACTCTTCAAGGGTTTGACCCGCCACGCAACGCGGGGCGGAAAATCCATTGGACGAGCGCTCGGCGAGCATCAGTCGTGTGGATGTCCACGGCTGATGCGGACGGCTCCACTCGATCCACGCCAGGCGCTGACCGTCCGGACTGATGATCGGCGACGCGTAAAAATCCGCGCCTTCAACCAGCATTTGGCGGTCGCCATTCGCCAGATCGATAGCCACCAGCCGATGGCGATCACCGTTCTCTTCAACGGCCAGCACCTGCCCGTCGGCGTAGTTCAGATCGCCATAACGACACTCGCCAGACGTCAATGCCACGGGCTGGCCATCCAGCGTCTGGCGATACAACTGCTGATCCGCCTCGTTGACGAAAACCACCCCGTCAGGCGTCAGACAAAACGCCCCACCGCCATATTCGTACACCCGGCTGCGCACGCTGAAACCCGCAGGCGTCAGACATTTCGCCACGCCATCGCACCAATGCCAGATCCGGCACGCGGCGTCTGTCGGGCGATATTCATTCCAGAACAAACCATGGGCGCCGAGCTGCAATTCGGCGAAGTCCACGCCGGCGGCAACCGCGGCGGTGGCGCTGAAAGGCTCAGCCTTTGGCGATGAGGCGCGAGTTTCGTTCATTGCGAAAGGCCAGTTGTTCGATGGTCTGGGTGGCGTGCTCGGCTTCTTCGCGGGCCTTGAGAATCACGCCGTGATGTTCTGACTTGCTGCACACCGGGTCGGCATTGCTGGCATCGCCGGTAAGCATGAAGGCCTGGCAGCGGCAGCCGCCGAAGTCCTGCTCTTTTTCGTCGCAGGAGCGGCACGGCTCGGGCATCCAGTCATAGCCGCGAAAGCGGTTGAAGCCGAACGAGTCGTACCAGATGTGCTGCATGCTGTGGTCGCGCACATTGGGAAATTGTACCGGCAGCTGTCGGGCGCCATGACAGGGCAGGGCGGTGCCGTCCGGTGTGACCGTCAGAAACAGACTGCCCCAGCCGTTCATGCAGGCTTTCGGGCGCTCTTCGTAGTAGTCCGGGGTGACGAAAATCAGCTTGCACGGATGCCCTTCGGCTTCCAGTTTGGCGCGATATTCGTTGGTGATGCGTTCGGCGCGAACCAGTTGTTCCCTGGTCGGCAACAGGCCGACACGATTGAGCTGCGCCCAGCCGTAGAACTGGCAGGTGGCGAGTTCGACGAAATCGGCCTCCAGCGCGATGCACAGCTCGATGATGCGGTCGATCTTGTCGATGTTGTGCCGATGGGTGACGAAGTTCAGCACCATCGGATAGCCGTGGGCCTTTACGGCACGGGCCATTTCCAGTTTCTGCGCGAAGGCTTTTTTCGAGCCGGCGAGCAGGTTGTTCACTTGCTCGTCGCTGGCCTGGAAACTGATCTGGATGTGATCGAGTCCGGCCTTCTTGAAGTCGCTGATCTTCTGTTCGGTCAGGCCGATGCCGGAGGTGATCAGGTTGGTGTAGAAACCCAGCTGACGCGCTTCACGGATCAGCTCGGCGAGGTCCTGGCGCACCAGCGGTTCGCCGCCGGAAAAGCCCAGTTGCGCCGCGCCCATCTCCCGCGCCTCGCGAAACACCTTGATCCACTGCTCGGTGCTCAGCTCTTTGCCCTGCTCGGCGAAGTCCAGCGGATTGGAGCAGTACGGGCATTGTAGCGGGCAGCGGTAGGTCAGCTCGGCGAGCAGCCACAGCGGCAGGCCGACTTCCGGTTTGGCCGGGACTTGCACCGATGACTCAGGCAAGTTCGATCCAGTGTTGCGCACGGGCAACCTCCATGAATTGCTCGATGTCGTCACCGAGCTCGGGCACGCCGGGGAACTGTCTGTCGAGTTCGGCGATGATTGCCGCGACATCCCGTTCACCGTCGATCAGACCGCCGATCAGCGCGGCACTTTCGTTGAGCTTGATCATGCCTTCCGGGTACAGCAGCACGTGGCCTTTCTGGGCCGGTTCGTACTGGAAACGGTAGCCGGGACGCCAGGTCGGGGTCTTGCTGCGGTCGAAACTCATAAGGCGATTCCTTTATGCCAGACCCGTTGATCGGTGACGCTGTGATACGGCGGGCGGTTCAGTTCGTAGGCCATGCTCATGGCATCGAGCATGCTCCAAAGGATGTCCAGTTTGAACTGGAGAATTTCCAGCATGCGCTCCTGACCTTCGAGGGTCTTATAGTGCTCCAGCGTAATCGCCAGACCATGCTCGACATCGCGCCGGGCCTGACCGAGACGGGTGCGGAAATATTCGTAGCCGGCCGGGTCGATCCACGGGTAATGCTGTGGCCAGCTGTCGAGACGCGACTGGTGGATCTGCGGCGCGAACAGTTCGGTCAAAGAGCTGCTGGCAGCTTCCTGCCAACTGGCGCGGCGGGCGAAGTTGACGTAGGCATCGACGGCGAAACGCACGCCGGGCAGCACCAGTTCCTGGGAACGCAATTGATCCGGATCGAGACCGACGGCCTGGCCCAGACGCAGCCAGGCTTCGATGCCGCCGTCTTCGCCGGGGGCGCCGTCGTGGTCGAGCAGGCGCTGAATCCATTCGCGGCGGATCTCGCGATCCGGGCAGTTGGCGAGGATCGCCGCGTCTTTCAGGGGAATGTTCACCTGATAGTAGAAGCGGTTGGCGACCCAGCCCTGGATCTGCTCGCGGGTGGCCCGGCCTTCATACATCGCCACGTGATACGGGTGATGAATGTGGTAGTAGGCGCCCTTGGCGCGCAGGGCCGCTTCGAATTCGGCGGTGGACAGCGGGGTGTCGGTCATTGCGGTTCTCCGGGCCATTCGTTACAGGACGATGCTCATGCCGTCATACGCCACTTCAACATTGCGCCGCACCAGTTCCGCGCGCTCCGGGGAGTCTTCGTCGAGAATCGGGTTGGTGTTGTTGATGTGGATAAGCACCTTGCGCTGTTCGGGAAGCTGCTCCAGCACTTCGAGCATGCCGCCAGGGCCGTTCTGCGCCAGGTGGCCCATTTCGCGGCCGGTGCGGGTGCCGACGCCACGGCGCTGCATTTCATCGTCGTCCCACATCGTCCCGTCCACCAGCACGCAGTCGCTGCCGGCCATGATTTCCAGCAACGGCGCATCGACCTTGCCCAAACCCGGCGCGTAGAACAATTTGCCGCCGGTGCCGAGGTCTTCGACGATCAGGCCGATGTTGTCGCCCGGATGCGGGTCGAAGCGGTGCGGCGAGTAGGGCGGTGCGGCGCTGCGCAACGGCAGCGGGGTGAAGCGCAGGTTCGGGCACGCGGCGACGGTGAAGCTTTGGTCGAGTTCGATGCGGTTCCAGTCCAGCCCGCCGTTCCAGTGCTTGAGCATGGTAAACAGCGGGAAACCGGTGCTCAGGTCTTCGTGGACCATGTCCGTGCACCAGACCTGATGCGGGCAGCCCTCGCGCAGGCTGAGCAGGCCGGTGGTGTGGTCGATCTGGCTGTCCATCAGGATGATCGCGCTGATGCCGGTGTCTCGCAGGGCGCGGCCCGGCTGCATCGGGGCGAAGCTCTGAAGCTGCGCGCGGATGTCCGGCGAGGCATTGCACAGCACCCAGTTCACGCCGTCATCGGAAATCGCGATGGACGATTGGGTACGGGCCTGGGCATTCAGGCTGCCATCGCGAAAACCGGCGCAATTGACGCAGTTGCAGTTCCACTGCGGAAAACCGCCACCGGCGGCCGAACCCAGAATCTGGACGAACATGAACGCTCCATCATTTCAACGCTGAAAATAAAACGCCCCGGCGAGCCGAGGCGTTGCACTGCAGTGTTCTGCTTGAGGCAGGACTCAGCGGCTGGCGAAGTACATGGTGACTTCGAAGCCGATGCGCAGGTCGGTGTAAGCAGGTTTGGTCCAGGCCATCGGGTGACTCCTTTTTCAGGTGGGTGGGATAGCGCTATCCATAGGTATAGTCCACGGCAGCGCAGGGATGTTCCAAATAGTTAGGTGGCTATGTTACTCAAAATTTCAGGGGGGTTGCCCGTGAATCTTTGAGAAAGCTCCTTGCAGCCCCGGTAATGATCAATTTGCCGCTTGCCACGGTGCGCCCGGCGAAGGGCTGTTGGCCAGGACGTGCCAGCCGCCTTCGACGCGGATTAAACAGTGTGCGGCGGCCAGCAATGCCTCGCGGTCAAGCTGACTTATGGCATTGCGCAGTTGAATCAGGTAATCCGACGAGTGGCCAGAAAGTTTTGCCTGCCACAGAAGTTCGGCAGCCTCCTTGCCGGGCAGAATGCTGGCATCCAGGTGTACGGCGAGTATCTGGCGCTGCTCGACGAGGAAGGCGTCATCGAAGTTTTCGATCAGCGCGGGGATGCCTTCGATGAACTGTTGAACGTGATCGAGCAGTTGCGCGGGAGTGGCGGTCGGCGATTGCACGCCGAACTGCCATCCACCCTGGCCGTGTACCTGTCTGAAAGCACTGAACACCGCGTATCCCAGTTGCAATTCACCTCGTAGCCGCTGATAGAACGGCGTGTGGCACAGGTGCGCAAGGAAGCGCCACGCGGCTTCGCTGGGAATGTCCGGTCTGGCGGTCGGGCAGAACAGCAGTAATGCGTGTTCGCTGGAGTCGGTGTCGAACTGATCCCAGCGAAGTTGTGCGTGGAATGCCGGCAGGGTCGGTAATTCATTGGATGGCTTGCCGGGAATGCGGCTCAGGGCCAGTCCCATGGCCGATTGGGTGTGGGCATCGAGACCCAGCGCCAGACCATCCCAACGGGAAGTTGTCCACAGCTGCTTGGCATCATCGGATTGCGCAACCACGGGCAGGCAACGCTCCGGCCATGCCTTGAGCAATTGACGGATCAGCATCGACGGCACTGGCGGCTCACCGCTTGGCGAGTCGGCATCGACCTGCGTCAGATATTTCAGCGCATGTTCCAGCACAACCGGCAGTGTGTCCTGCAGGCCGGTCAATTTCAGCAGCCACTGATTACCCGTAGCGCTGAAGGACAACTCCACCCCGGCCTGACGCGTGTCGTCAGACACCTCCCGCAGGCTGCGTTGCAGTTTCGCTTGCAGCTCGGCCGTGGCCGCCGCTTCCGTCTGCCAGCGCACATACACCGCGCCTTCGTCGCCGTTATCCGGCAGCGCCTGGCTGAATTGCATCGGCGAGCGTTCGCGGCGGCTGCGCGAGCGATCCTGAGCGAATGTGCGCAGGCCTCGGTGGGCGCTGGTCTGGCCGCGGATCAGACCGGCGTTGGCCAGCGGCTCGGCTGTGCGCAGAAGCGGGTTGGCAGCGGGCAGATGCCAGTGACTGCTGAAGTTATCCACAGTGCCGATTTTGCCGAGAATTACTTTGAGCGCCGTAACGGCCGCGTCGGACAGGCCGCTCTCGAGTTGTTCGCTGTCGAGTCGCGCCCGTTGCAGCGCGCCGCTGACCTGCTGCTGACGCTGAAACTGTGCCGAATATTCCTCCCGCAAAGTCGGCCAGTCCTGCTGGGCTGCGAAGAAGCTCAACCAGTCGAGAAACTGCGCGCGGATGGCGTCGAGTGGACCGGATGGCGTCGTGAATTGAAGGTGCAGCAAAGCCTGCTCAGCAAATTGGTAGGGCACACAGGCCTGTAAACCTTCCGCCAGACCCTGCTGCTGCAAATGGGCGAGCAAGCCACCGGGTTTGGCGCTGTTCAACCCGTGGCAGAGAAACGCCAGCGCTTCGGCTGACGACTCCGGTAACTCCTCCAACGCAAACAGCAGATTGCCGCGATGCTCGCCGGCCTGTTGATAACTTTCCTGCGCGTTACCCATCAAGCGTACGGGGGCTGCCTGTGCAGTTTTATCCCCAGGCGTCAGCGTGGCGGCAAACTGTTCGGCCAGCGTGCGCAGCTCTTCAACACTCTGCGGCCCGACCAGGCTCAGGGTCATCTGCCCGGTGCGGTAGAACTGCTGGTGGAAGTCTTTCAATGCCTGTTGAAAGTCCGCTTGCTCCACCGGCAGGCTGTCGCGGTTTCCGGCGTGGAAACCGCGCAACGGATGTTCCGCTGACAACCCTTCGAACAGCGCTTCTTTCTGCTGAGCCGCAGCATCCTGCGTCCACGCGACAAACTCCGCCTGCAACACTTCCCGTTCCCGCAACTGATCGTCCGGATTCATACGCGGATGGGCGAGCATGTCTGACAGACGCTCCAGCCCGGCGCTGAACGACGCTGGCGGCAATTCAAAGAAGAAATCGGTGGTGCGCTCGCGGGTGCTGGCATTCACCTGGCCGCCGTGACCTTGCACGTAGGCCATCAGCCCTTGCTGTGCAGGAAATCGCTCGGTGCCGAGAAACAGCAGATGCTCAAGGAAGTGCGCCAGCCCCGGCCATGCCAACGGCACGTCATGACTGCCGGCCGCCACTCGCAACGCAGCGGCGCTGCGTTTCAGGCCGGGCACGTGGCGCAGGGTCACGCGCAAGCCGTTGGCCAGGGTTTCGGTGTGGGGGCGGGGGTGAGTCGACGCAGGCATGGGCACTTCCAGAACAGTGAAGTGCCAATGCTAGCGGATTAGCGCTTGTTGAGCGCGTCGTAAAGTTCGGGGCGGCGGTCGTTGAAGTAACGGTTGGCGCTGCGCGAGTCGACCATCAACTGGCGATCCAGCTCGCCGACGATCAAGGCTTCGTCCAGTCCGGCCTGAGCAATGCGGCTGCCATCCGGCGCGGCGATGCTGCTTTGCCCGCAGTAATGGATGTCGCCCTCGTGGCCGCAGTAGTTGGCGTACGCCACGTAGCACTGGTTTTCGAAAGCCCGGGAGCGCACGGAGACGTCGGCAATGAAATCGAAAGGAATCATGTTCGCTGTCGGCACCAGAATCAGTTCGGCACCTTCAAGGGCCAGGCGCCGGGCGTTTTCCGGGAACTCCAGGTCGTAGCAGATCAGGAACCCGAGCTTCCAGCCGTTGAGCTCGACGATGGGAAACTCGCCATCGCCGGCGCTGAACATCGAACGATCCAGATCGCCGAACAGATGCGTCTTGCGGTAATTGCACAGGCGCTCGCCGTTTGAGTCGATCAACTGCACGGCGTTGTAGATCTGTCCTTCGGCGGTGCGCTCAGGGTAACCGTAAAGAATCGCCAGGCCGGCAGCCTTGGCGATCCGTCCGACTTGCTGCGCCCACTCACCGTTGTAGACCTCGGCCAATGTGGCGACCGCCTCCTTGCCGATGTTGTAGCCGGTGAGAAACATCTCCGGCACCACCAGCAGATCGGCGCCTTTGGCCTCCATCGCCAGTTGATGCAGGCGCTGAAGGTTGGCGGCGGGTTCCAGTGGCAGCGGTGGACATTGGTAAAGGGCTACGCGCATCGGGGATTCCTCTTACTCGGGCAGGGCGATCGGGCCGATGTCGTTGAACACATCGCCCGGGCCGGGGTTCTCTTTATGTGTGGACCCGCCGAAGTGCTTCATGATTCCCCACACCGCGTTGAGCGACGTTTGCACCGCGCCTTCAACCCAGGCCGGCGTCCACGACACGTCGTCACCGGCAATGAAAATCCCGCGCTGCTCCGGCGGCATGTCGTCCTGCATGAAGTGCGCGTACATGCGCTGGTTGTAGCGATAGTGGCCGGGCAGGGCGCCCTTGAACGCGCCGAGGAAGTGCGGGTCGGCTTCCCAGGACACGGTGATCGGATCGCCGATGATCCGCGCGGCGATGTCGACCTTCGGGTAGATCTTCTTCAGCGCATCCAGCGCCAGTTTCACGCGTTTTTCCACCGGGTGCGGGAGCATCTTGAGCGCATCGCTCATCCACGAGTACGACAGGCAGATCACGCCCGGTTTGTCGTCGCCGTTGTCGAACAGGTAAGTACCACGGGTCAGGCGATCAGTGAGGGTCATGCTCATCAGGTCGCGGCCGGTTTCCGGATCCTTGTCCTTCCAGAACGGGCGGTCGACCATCACGAAGGTCTTCGACGATTGCATGTAGCGAGTGCGGTCCAGCGCCATCCACATCTTCTGCGAGAACAGGGTTTCGTCGCATTCGATCTGGGTGGTCAGCAGCCAGCTCTGGCAGGTGGTGAGCACGGCGGCATATTCGCGGATGTCGCCGTTGTTGTCGGTGACTGCGAAACGTCCGTCAGGCGCGTGGGCGATTTTCTTTACCCCGGAGCGCGGGGCGCCGTGGTGCAGCGATTTCAGGCTGGTGCCTTGCGGCCAGTGTACGCAGCGTTCCGGCGCATGACGCCAGATGCCTTGCGGCACTTGTTCCACACCGCCGACCACCAGATGCTGGTGATCGTCGCAATTGGTCATCACCACGCGGAAGATTTCCAGCATCGAGTTGGGGAAGTCCGAGTCCCAGCCGCCGGTACCGAAACCGACCTGACCGAACACTTCACGGTGATGGAACGACAGTTTGGCGAAGGCTTTCGAGGTGGCGACGAAGTCGTAGAAGGTGCGGTCGTCCCACAGCGGCACCAGGGTGTTCCACAGTTCCTTGAGGCGTGGCACGTCGCGGTCGCGGATCGCCTGCTGGATATCGGCGAACTGCGAGCCGGCCTCCAAAGCGTCGGCCCAAGCGTCAGCCACTTCCTGGAACAGCGCAGGAAGATCCTTCAGGCTCTGTGCGTAATGGGTTTTGCCTTCCAGGTCGATCACGGTGCTGCCGGAGGCCGGCGTCAGCGGGTTGGGGAAGGGCCTGGTCTCGAGGCCGAGTTTGTCGACGTAGTGATAGAACGCGGTGGAAGACACCGGGAAGCGCATGCCGCCGAGCTCGGCGACGATGCCGTCGGTACCGTTGAACGCTTGCGAACGCAGGCGTCCACCAAGCTTCGAGGCCTCATACACGACCGGTTTCAAGCCGAGCTTCATCAGCTCGTAAGCCGCCACCAGACCGGCGATACCGGCCCCGACGATCGCCACTTCGGCACCGTGGTTGTGCTCGGGAATGCTGCCCAGACCAGCCGGGTGTTCGATCCAGTCGTCGAAGGCGAAAGGGAAGTCCGGACCGAAAATGGTGATCGGTTTCTTACCGTCTGCAGGATGGCGATTGTGCTTGTTCATGGCTGACCTTGCTGGCGACCCGACGCTGGAGGCGCGTCTGAGTATAGGAAAAGATGCCAGCCATTCTAGGGAGCGTAGAACACGTTAATAAGACGCAATGTGTCGTCGTTTTGAGTGTTTGAGCTGCAATGTGACGATGGTGATGATCAAACTGGATGCCCGCGATCAATCTTGCTGCTGAGGATGATCGACGTCGTGGTCTTCTCCACGCCGTCTACGCTGCCGATCTGATCCAGAAGCTGATCGAGTTGTTCCGGTGAATCGGTCCGCAGCCAGGCTACGTAGTCAAATTCACCACTCACCGCGCACAATTGCTGCACTTGGGCCATCGCGCTCAACCGGCGCAGCACCTCTTTGCCGGAGCGTGGCTGCACTTTGATTCCGACGTAAGCCTGCAGCCCGCCATCTACCACACGCTGGCCCAGACGCACGCCGTAACCAGTGATGACCTTGGCCTTTTCCAGTCGCGCCAGTCGTGAAGTCACGGTGGTGCGGGCGATCCCTAATTGCCGGGCCAGCATCGCCACGCTTTCGCGGGCGTTGATTTGCAGGGCAGCGATCAGCTGGCGGTCGATTTCATCGAGCACGGGTGGGCGGTTGTCGGACAAAGAGGTTCTCCATGGCGTGCGGATTACTGGTCCGTATGTTACAGGCTCGTTTGGCGAGACGCTTGTGAGAGGCCACTGGGCAGTTGGTGGTGTGTGGCCGTTGTCGAATAGAGGGAAATGCTGAGTCGACAAAGCCGCGGTTTACGCGGCTTTTTACATCTGCGGATTCAGACTTCTGATTTTTTACATTGCCTGCTCAGGACATGTTCGATGAGTTCGACTTGAAAGCGATAGCGAGCGCTGACTTGTTTAAGTAACAACGCACCCAGAGACAGGCCTAGCACCATGGCAATGATCATCAACAGTGCAGTATTTCCCCAATTACCCAACACAAAACCGGCTTCAAGGGTTTTGCCAAGCCATGGAAAACCACCAAACTCCTTGGCGCAAACATAAGCTGTTCCCAGCAGGGCGAGCCCTGCCGTTTTTTCTCCAAAGAAATAAGCGACCCTTGCTTCTGCTCGGGTGATCTTTAGCTGCAGCCAGTATTTCGCTTCTTGTAGCACCGAAATCGCATGGTGCTGGAGTGAGTCGACCAACGTATTTTCATGCCTTATATCGTCGATCATGTTTTTCAGACTGATAGTTTTCCATCGTTTGAGAATGCAGATTTGCGCCACGATGGGAGTCAGGAACGAGAGCAGTACAGACACCGTCGAGGTAAAAATTAACACCAGTGCCAGGTCTTTTCCCCACATGGGAAGTGATTTGATGGAGCTATGCCAATAGGCCATGCAGCCCGCCAACGCAATTCCTCCCGCTCCGAAGCCTAGGAACAAGTTGGTCAATCTGTCGGCATTGACTTCCAGTTTGGTCCTGCGTGCTTTCGCTTTGAGCGGTTCGCAGGTATTCAGGTATTCGAGAACCTTGATGGTCTGTTCGATAGTGTTCTCTGGAATTTCCTTTTCCATGTTGCTCATTTTTTGCTCCAGTTGATGCAAGAGTCCGTCTTGGCATTGATGCAATGCCAGATGGGGCTTGAGTGCTTCCAGTGCACTTATGTTCCAAATACAAAAAAAGGTTTATGCCGTTGGCATAAACCTTTGTCTTGTTTGGTGGGCCCACACGGACTTGAACCGTGGACCAAAGGATTATGAGTCCTCTGCTCTAACCAACTGAGCTATAGGCCCTCAGTAGGCCGCGGATTATAGCGACGGTTTCTCGGCTGTGCTATCCGAAAAATCCGATACGGCTATACGAAGAAACGTCGCGGCGAACTCTTCTGGTGGCAGCGGCAGGCTGACGATGTAGCCCTGGATCTGTTCGCAGCCTTCGGCGGCGAGGAACTGTTGTTGGGCCTGGGTTTCCACGCCTTCGGCAATTACTGTGAATTGCATGCTGCGGCCGAGAGCGATGATGGCGCGGACAATCGCCGCGTCGTGCGGGTCGTCGGGCAGGCCGCGAACGAACGACTGGTCGATCTTGAGGATGTCCAGCGGCAGGCGTTTGAGGTAACTCAACGAGGAATAACCGGTGCCGAAGTCATCGATGGCCAGTTGCACGCCGAGTTGTTTGAGCTGGTGCAGCACTGCCAGCGCTTCTTCAGCCTGGCTCATGATGAAGTTTTCGGTAATTTCCAGTTGCAGTAATTCCGGCTGCAGGCGGTTGTCCTTGAGCAGTTGCTCGATGCGTCCCAGCAGATTCGGTTGACGCAGTTGTGCGCCGGCGAGGTTCACCGACAGCGGGCCGAGGGATTCATAGATCTGGCCCCACTCGAACATCTGCCGGCAGGCGGTTTCCAGCACCCAGTCGCCGATTTGCAGAATCATGCCGTTCTCTTCTGCCAGCGGAATGAAATGCTCTGGCGGCACTTCGCCGAAGTTCGGGTGGCGCCAGCGGATCAGGGCTTCGGCGCCGACCAGATTGTGATCGTCGAGGCTGATTTTCGGCTGGTAATAAAGGTACAGCTCCTCGCGCTCGATGGCCCGGCGAAGTTCGTGTTCCAGTGCTACGCGTTCGCTGGCCTGGGCGGTGAGATCGCGGGTGTAGCTTTCGACCCGGTTGCGGCCCTTGGCCTTGGAGCGGTACATCGCCGCGTCTGCGTTCTTGATCAGGGTCGCGACATCGCAGCCGTCGCGCGGGTAAAGGCTGGTGCCGATGCTGGCGCTGATGAAGAACTCATGCTCGCCGGCCTGGAATGGCGCGCCAAAGCAGTTCAGCAGTTTGGTGGCGATGTTGTCGGCATCGCCGGGTTGTTGCAGGCCGGGCAACAGAATGATGAATTCGTCGCCACCCAGCCGCGCGACGGTGTCGATGTCTCGCAGTTGCTCCTTGAGGCGTACGGCGATGCCCTTGAGCAGCAAATCGCCGACCGGGTGACCGAGGCTGTCGTTGATGTGCTTGAAACGGTCGAGGTCGAGGAAGAGCACAGCGCCCTGGCCGCCGTTTTCCTGCTGACTGTTGAGTGCCGTCAACAGACGGCTTTCGAACAGCGTACGGTTTGGCAGCCCTGTGAGCGGGTCGTGATGGGCCTGGTAGTCGAGTTTGGCCTGGGCGTGCTTGAGGCTGGAGATATCGGCAAACACCGCGACGAAGTGGGTGATGAACTTGTCGCGGTTGCGCACGGCGCTGATGGTCAGCCAGCTCGGGTACAGCTCGCCATTTTTACGCCGGTTGGAGATCTCGCCCTGCCAGTGACCTTCGTCGGTCAATTGATGCCACATCGCCGCGTAAAACGCGCTGTCGTGCAGTCCGGAGGCCAGCAGGCGCGGAGTGTGACCCAGTGCTTCGCTTTCGCTGTAGCCGGTGATTTCGGTGAAGGCCCGGTTCACGGCGCTGATGTGTTGCTGGGTGTCGGTGATCAGCACGCCTTCGGCAGTGCTCTCGAACACGGTCGCAGCTTGCTGCAGTTTTTCCTGCATCAAGTGGCGCTCGGTGATGTCCCGGGCGATGGTCAGCATGCAGTCTTCGTCGCCGATGGGCAGCGGACGGCTGGAGACTTCGCAGAGGCGGATCTGCCCGTCGCTGCGGCGGATATGGCAGCTGAAGTCGCGAACGAACCCGTCGCGGTGCAGCAGATCGAGCATTTGCTTGCGCTCGTTGAGGTTGACCCAGATGCCCAGGTCCAGCGCCGAGCGATCCACCGACATGGCGCTGTTGAAACCAGTGATACGACTGAAACCTTCGTTGACCTCCAGCAGCAGGCCATCGCTCTGGCGCGACAGCAGCAGACCGTCCGGCGAGGCGTGGAAGGCCTTGGCGAACTTTTCTTCGGAGGTTTGCAGTTGCTGCTGGGTTTCCTTGAGCTGGGTGATGTCGCGCACCACCACGACCAGCGCCGGTGTGGTGTCGAGCTCGAAGGGTTCAGCGGAAATCAGCCCGGTGAACACTTGACCATTGTTGCGGCGAAAGGGCATCTCCAGGTTGCGAATGCTGCCGGCCTGCAGCCGCTGAAGCAGGCCGGGACCAACACCGGGAATGCCCCAGATGTTGAGTTCGGTGGCGGTCTGGCCGATGACTTCTTCGGCCTTGAGCCCGATCTGCTCCTCAAAGGCTTCGTTGACCTCCAGCAGGCAGCCGTCGGAGAGCCGTGCAATGACCAGGATGTCCGGGCATTGCTGGAATACCGACGCGAACTTCTGTTCCGACAGGCGCAACGCCTCTTCAGTGCGCTTGGTTTCGCTGATGTCGATCATCAGGCCGCGCATTACCGGTTCATGGCCATGTTCGATCAGGCTGACGATGTCGCGCACCCACAGGCAGCGGCCGTCAGCGGTGATCACCCGGTAATCGAGGCTGTGGTCGCGTCCAGCCAAGACTTCGTGATCGCAGAAGCTCTGGGCGCGGGTCAGATCCGCCGGGTGAATGATGTTGCGCCAGAAGCCCGGAATCAGCCAGTGAGACAGCGGATAACCGAGCAGATCTTCGGCGTGGGGCGAAACATAGCTGTAGGTGAAGTCACTGATCCGCGCTTCCCAGGCGATGGCCGAAAGACTCTCCACGAGTCCGCGATAGTGGTATTCGCTGCTGCGCAGTTCCTGTTCGAGGTCGATGCGGCGGGCGATTTCCGAACTGAGGCGGCGGTTGATGCGGATCACCACCGCCAGCACGATGACCAGAAGCGAGAGACCCGGTAAGCCGTAAACCAGCAGATCGGACCAGAATGTCCGGTGATCGAGGACGTTGCCCACCCAATGTTCCTGAATGCTGCTGATTTCCTCCGGGGACATATCGGCAAGCACCTTGTCCAGAATCCCCACCAGCATTTTGTTGTCCCGAGGAACGCCCATCGCCAGTTGGTAGCGATAAGGGGTTTCGCCGCTGACATACAAACCATCCAGTTTGAGTTGGCGCAGGCTCCAGACGCTGGAGGCCAGATCGCCGACCACGGCGTCCACTTCATCGGTGGCCAGGGCCTGCAGCGCAGAGCTGACATTGGGCATCGCCACCAGGTTCAGGTCGGGATGATGGGTGCGCAGCAGTTCGTGGGGCGCGTAGTTTTCCACTACGGCGATTTTCAGGCCGTAAAGCTCCTCGAGCTTGCGCGGTTGCGGGCCGCCGACGTGGGCGAGGATGACGATCGGAAAGTCGAGATAAGGGCGGGTGAACGACAGGTAGCTCTGGCGTTCCGGGGTGGACATGATGCCCGGCAACAGGTCGATCTTGCCGTTTTTCGCTTGTTCGAGCACTACGGTCCAGCTCACCGGCTCGATGGGCGTGAGTTTGATCGCCAGGCGTTGGCGAATCACATCGATATAGTCCGCCGCCAGGCCCTGGTAGCGATTCTGGTCGTCGCGGAACTCGAAGGGCGGCCACGATGCATCGACACCCAGGCGCAGGTCCGGGTGAGCCGCCAGCCAGCTACGTTCTTCATCGTTCAGAGTCAGCGCGTCAGCCGTTGCGGTCCAGATCATCAGTGGCAGCAAAAAAAGCACGGACGCCAGTCTGGGCATAACGGTCTCGTTATGGCTCGGGGGGAATGTTTCGAGTGTAGACGGGCTGTGCGCGGGGGAGGGCGGAGCTGAGTATTTAATCTGCCATATAAACAAAACCCCCGGCCTGGGCCGGGGGTTCTGGTATCACTCGTCGAGGAAGGAGCGCAGATGCTCGCTTCGCGTCGGGTGGCGCAGCTTGCGCAGCGCCTTGGCTTCGATCTGACGGATCCGCTCGCGGGTCACGTCAAACTGTTTGCCGACTTCTTCGAGCGTATGGTCGGTGTTCATGTCGATACCGAAACGCATGCGCAGTACCTTGGCTTCACGGGCAGTAAGGCCGGACAGCACTTCGCGGGTCGCTTCTTTCAGGCTCTCAACAGTGGCGACATCGATTGGCGACTGCATGGTCGAGTCTTCGATGAAGTCACCCAGATGGGAGTCTTCGTCATCACCGATCGGGGTTTCCATGGAGATCGGCTCTTTGGCGATCTTCAATACCTTGCGGATCTTGTCCTCAGGCATTTCCATGCGTTCACCCAGCTCTTCCGGGGTCGGTTCGCGACCCATTTCCTGCAGCATCTGGCGGGAAATGCGGTTGAGCTTGTTGATCGTCTCGATCATGTGCACCGGAATACGGATGGTGCGGGCCTGGTCGGCGATCGAGCGAGTGATGGCCTGACGGATCCACCAGGTGGCATAAGTCGAGAACTTGTAACCACGACGGTATTCGAACTTGTCCACCGCTTTCATCAGACCGATGTTGCCTTCCTGGATCAGATCGAGGAATTGCAGGCCGCGGTTGGTGTACTTCTTGGCGATGGAGATCACCAGACGCAAGTTTGCTTCAACCATTTCTTTCTTCGCGCGGCGGGCCTTGGCCTCACCGATCGACATGCGACGGTTGATGTCCTTGATCTCGGCGATGGTCAAACCGGTCTCGGTTTCCAGCGCGGTCAGCTTCTGCTGGCAACGGATGATGTCCGGTTGCACGCGAGCAATGGCTTCGGCGTACTTGCTCTTGCCTTTGGCCAGGGCGTCGGACCAGCTTTCGTCGACTTCGTTGCCCGGGAACTGGCGCAGGAAGTCGGCGCGAGGCATACGTGCATCACGTACGCAGAGTTGCATGATCGCGCGCTCTTGCTGACGCAGACGATCCAGGGCACTGCGAACACGCTCGACCAGGGCTTCGAATTGCTTCGGCACCAGTTTGATCGGCATGAACAGCTCGGCCAGGGCCAACAGTTCGGCAATTGCCGCCTTGTTGTGACGACCGTGCTTTTTCAGGGCCTTGCGGGTGATTTCCATCTGGTCGGCGACAGCACCGAAGCGCTGTGCGGCAATGACCGGATCCGGACCGCTTTCGGCTTCTTCTTCGTCATCGGAAGCTTCGGCGTCGTCATCGTCGTCGGATTCTTCGGCTTTCGCCGCTTTCGCGTCGATCGGCGGCGGCACTTCGGCGGCAGGCGGCGCAATGCCGTCGTCCGGGTCGATGTAACCGCTCAGAACGTCGGACAGGCGACCGCCCTCGGTAGTGACGCGAGTGTATTCGGAAAGAATATGGTCAACCGTGCCAGGGAAGTGCGCGATGGCGCTCATCACTTCACGGATGCCTTCTTCGATGCGTTTGGCGATTTCGATTTCGCCTTCACGAGTCAGAAGCTCGACCGTACCCATTTCACGCATGTACATGCGCACCGGGTCGGTGGTGCGACCGATATCGGTCTCCACCGCCGCCAACGCAGCGGCTGCTTCTTCCGCAGCGGCCTCGTCGGTATCGGCGTCGGCCAGCATAAGGGCGTCCGCATCCGGAGCACTCTCGTGTACGGGGATCCCCATGTCGTTAATCATGCGGATGATGTCTTCCACCTGCTCCGGATCTGAAATATCCTCGGGCAGGTGGTCGTTGACCTCGGCGTAAGTCAGATACTTCTGCTCACGACCCAGTTTGATCAACTCAATAATACGAGACTGCTGTTGCGCTTTTCCGGACATAACACCCTATCCACTGAAGGTCTTGGCGGGCAAAAAACAAGCCGAGGATTATACCTGAGCTATGACCTCACGCGCCAGTTGAGGTCGGGTTTGATGCGGAAACATTGCGACTTAAAAGGTCGCGCAGTTGATTTTTCTCTTCGGCGCTCAGTTCGCTTTGACGCGCTTTCCTGAGCAGTTGTTCCAGATTTCGCTCGCGTTGGCGGGCTGACAAGCTAGTAATGGTGTCGAAAAACTGTTGTTCAAGGTTGTCTCCGTCAATCAGCCATTCCTTTTCCGCCAGCGCCTTGAGCAAGCGGCCCTGTTCGGTTCCGTGCCATCGCGCGATCAACTGAAATGAGTTTAGCTTGGGATTCTTCTGTACGGCTTCGAGCAGTGCCACCAGCAGTTGTGCGTTGGTCTGGTTCTCGTCCGCGAAGTGCCCGGCGTCCTCGACTTTCTCCGCCAGTTGCGGGTGATGCAGCAAGGTTCTCAGGGCGGCAAGGGTCGGTGGTTCGACGGCGGCCGGCACGCGCGGGGCACGGGGCTGGTCGCGATCGCCGCCACGCTTGCCATTCTTGTCCCACGGTTTCTTGTCCCATTTCTTGCCGCCGGCACCGGGTTTCTTCGGCGTCCATTCCTGCTGCGGCACATACATCTCTTGTGCCTGCGGCTGATGGTAGTCGCTGTAGTCCGGCATGGCGTCATAGTCGATGCCCGGGTCGTAGGCGGGCGGTGCTTCCTGCGGCGCGCTCTGGGCCAGCTGGCTGACGCTTTCACTGCTCAGGCCGGTGATCTCGGTCAGGCGCTGGCGCATCAGGATGCGCAGATTGGCGCCGGGGACCTTGTCGATCAGTGGTGCTGCGAGGGTGGCCATGTGGGCCTTGCCCTCCAGCGAGCGCGGGTCGGCTTCTTCGGTCAGTTGCTGGAAGAAGTAGTCCGCCAGCGGCTGTGCGTGCTGATTGATCCGGGCGCGGAAGGCGTCAGTGCCCTCGGCGCGAATCAACGTATCCGGGTCTTCGCCTTCAGGCAGAAACAGAAAGCGTGCACGGCGACCGTCCTGCAGGCAGGGCAGTGTGGCTTCCAGTGCGCGCCAGGCGGCATTGCGGCCAGCCTGGTCGCCGTCAAAGCAAAACAGTACGTTCGGCACGACGCGAAACAGGCGCTTGAGGTGTTCTTCGCTGGTGGCGGTGCCCAATGTCGCGACGGCATTGCGCAGGCCTTGTTGGGCCAGGGCGATGACGTCCATATAGCCCTCGACGACGATGATTTCGTCGAGGTTGCGATTGTTCTTGCGTGCTTCGTAGAGGCCGTAGAGTTCCTGGCCTTTATGGAACACGGGGGTTTCCGGCGAGTTCAGGTATTTCGGCTTGTCGTCACCGAGCACTCGTCCACCGAAAGCGATGATCCGTCCACGGGTGTCGCGGATCGGGAACATCACGCGATCGCGAAAGCGGTCGTAGCGTTTGCCGGTTTCGGCGTTTTCGATCAGCAGGCCGGCATCGATCATGGCTTTCTGCTGCAAGGTGTCGCTGCTCAAGTGTTTGAACAGGTTGTCCCATCCCGGCGGTGCGAATCCGAGGCCGAAGTCCCGGGCGATTTCGCCGGTCAGGCCGCGACCCTTGAGGTAGTCCACTGCAGCCTTGCGTGCCGGATGGCTTTTGAGCGCCTGTCGATAAAAGTCGGCGGCGGCTGTGAGCAGCGGGTACAGCGGTGAGTCGGTCGGCTGGCGCGGTTTGTTCGAGCGAACGCCTTCTTCGCGTGGGACTTCCATGCCGGCGGCTTTGGCCAGATCTTCGACAGCCTGGGGGAAGTCCAGGTTGTCGTGATCCATGAGAAAGCCGAGGGCGTTGCCGCCGGCGCCGCAGCCGAAGCAGTAATAGAACTGCTTATCGGGACTGACGCTGAACGACGGGGTTTTCTCTTTATGGAACGGGCAGCAGGCGGTGTAGTTTTTGCCGGCCTTCTTCAATTGCACGCGCGAGCTGACCACGTCGACGATGTCGGTGCGGTTCAGAAGGTCGTCAATGAAGCTCTGGGGAATCAGCCCGGCCATGGCGTTCTCGTCTGCGCTGTAATGGGTCCGATGCGAAAGGCGGCCGGACGCGGGTCAATGAGTGATGCGCGCACGTTGGGCGGCTCGACCGGTGTCGTTTGCGTAATCGCTGTCGGGAAGTGTATCTGCCGAAAATCCACTGACGTTAGTGCTCATCAGTCTTCGACTATTCGAAAATGTTGCGCTGAATCCGCTGACGGCTGGTAATCGGCCTCGGATAGCTCATGAAGCGGGCACGCAAGCTGGTGCCTTGGGCTGATCGTCGTAAGAGGAATCAGTGGGTGTGCTCGTCAGTAGCCTTGAAAGGCTCGTCAGAAAAGACGTGCACCGCTGGCAAAAGAGCCAGGCCTGACGCGGTGAAGCGGGTTTGTCTCGGTCGCATCTGCGGCTTCGACGGTGAAGCATCAAGCGTTTTACGCAAATGCCATTAGCCCGGCTGAGGGCCGGGCTTGGCAGAAGCTTGCTACGATCGTCTGTGTATTAGTACAGACGAACGGCGCGGCGCTGTTCGCGCTGAACTTTCTTGGCGTGACGCTTAACAGCAGCAGCTGCCTTGCGCTTACGCTCAGAAGTTGGCTTCTCGTAAAATTCGCGGCTACGAACTTCAGCCAGTACACCGGCTTTTTCGCAGGAGCGCTTGAAACGACGCAGAGCTACGTCGAAGGGTTCGTTCTCTTTAACTTTGACGGCTGGCATCCAGAGCTACCTTCATTCATTACCGGGGTCAACATCCTCGCGGCAAAAGAGCACTTGAAGACGTCGGTTTTTAAGGGTTGCGGATGTTAACCCCTCATCGCTCGGAATGCAAAGCCTCTGATCGAAAACCGCTGGTCGGGGCATCACGCGGCGACTATTATGCGCGCCTTCGAATTCAGCCTAAACAAGGCGCAAACCCATGCTAGTACTGGGATTAGAAACTTCCTGCGACGAAACCGGCGTCGCTTTGTACGACAGTGAACGCGGCCTGCTGGCCGATGCGCTGTTCAGTCAGATCGACCTGCACCGTGTCTATGGTGGCGTGGTGCCGGAGCTGGCCTCGCGCGATCACGTCAAGCGCATGCTGCCCCTGATTCGTCAGGTGCTGGCCGAGGCGGACTGCGTACCAACCGAGATCGACGCCATCGCCTACACCGCGGGTCCCGGCCTGGTCGGTGCGCTGCTGGTGGGGGCTTCGTGCGCCCAGGCGCTGGCCTTTGCCTGGGGCATTCCGGCCCTTGGCGTGCATCACATGGAAGGCCATCTGCTGGCGCCGATGCTGGAGCCAAAACCGCCGGAATTTCCGTTCGTCGCTTTGTTGGTGTCCGGTGGTCATACGCAGCTGGTTCAGGTCGATGGCATCGGCCAATACAGCCTGCTCGGCGAGACGCTGGACGATGCCGCGGGCGAAGCTTTCGACAAGACTGCAAAAATGATGGGCCTGAATTATCCGGGCGGACCGGAAATCGCCAAGCTGGCAGAGAAGGGCGTCGCAGGACGTTTCACCTTCCCGCGTCCGATGTGTGATCGCCCGGGCCTGGATTTCAGCTTCAGCGGCCTGAAGACCTTCGCCCTCAACACCTGGCAGCAGTGCGTCAGCGCCGGGGACGACAGCGAGCAAGCCCGTTGCGACATCGCGCTGGCGTTCCAGCAGGCCGTGGTGGAGACTTTGACCATCAAGTGCAAGCGTGCCCTCAAGCAGGCCGGCATGAAACGTCTGGTGATCGCCGGCGGCGTCAGTGCCAACAAGGCGCTGCGTGTTTCGCTGGAGAAGATGCTCGGCGACATGAAGGGCGATGTGTTCTATGCCCGTCCCGAGTTTTGCACCGATAACGGCGCGATGATTGCGTTTGCCGGCTGCCAGCGTTTGCAGGCCGGTCAGCAGGAGAGTCTGGCGATCAGCGTGCAGGCGCGCTGGCCGATGGAGCAGTTGTCGGCGCTGTGATGAGCGGCGCTCACGTGCGGTATTTAAAAATGCCGTTCGCGCCCGGCGAACAGGTCGCGTAGATTGCCCCGGTGGCGCCAGACGATCAGCAGTGTCAGCGTGCTCATCGGCAACAGCGCCGCCGGTTCCTGCCAGGCCAGCAACGGCAGGGTCAGCGGAGTGGCGATCAGCGCCGCCAGCGAGCTGGTGCGGGTCAGGTAGAACGTCAGCAGCCAGGCGCACACGGCCAGCAGCGCGGCGGGTGGATACAGCCCCAGCAGCATGCCGGCCGCCGTGGCAACGCCCTTGCCACCGCGAAAGCGGAAGTACAACGGGAACAGGTGACCGATCACGGCGCAGACGCCGATCCACGCCTGATCCTGCAGCGAAAGGCCCATTGCCGAAGCGATCAGCACCGGTAGCAGGCCTTTGCACAGATCACCCAGCAGGGTCAGGATCGCGAGTTTGCGTCCGGCCAGGCGCAGCATGTTGGTGGCGCCGGCATTACCCGAGCCACTCATTCGCGGATCCGGATTTCCGGTCAGGCGGCTGAGCAAAATGGCGAAGGACAGAGAGCCGAGCAGGTAGGCGAGGATCGCCAGTAACCAAAACATGCTAACTATTCCGGGCGAGGACGCCCTGATTCTAACGGCGCATTGCGCCCTTGTCGTGCAGTGGAGAAAAGTGCTTGGACAGAGTGTTTATCGAGGGCCTGGAAGTCGACACCGTGATCGGTGCCTACGACTGGGAGCGCGGCATCCGACAGTGCCTGCGTCTTGATCTGAGCTTCGCCTGGGACAATCGGCCGGCCGCCGCCGGTGACGACCTGACCCTGGCGCTCGATTACGCCAGTGTATCCACGCGGATCCAGGCCTTTGCCGAGCAATCCCGGTATCAACTGGTCGAGACTTTCGCCGAACGTCTGGTTGAAGTGCTGATGAGTGAATTCAAGATCACCTGGGTGCGCCTGAAGCTGACCAAGCCAGGTGCCGTACCGGCCGCCAAGGGTGGTGTGGGTGTGGAGATCGAGCGCGGATGCCGCTGACCCAGATCTATCTCGGGCTCGGTAGCAATATCGAGCGCGAAACCCATTTGCAGGCCGGTCTGGATGCCTTGTCCACGTTTCTGGTGGATATCCGCTGTTCGCCTGTGTTCGAAAGCCAGCCGGTGGGAATCAAGAGCGGGCCGTTCTTCAACTTCGTGGTGTCGGCGTTCACCGATCTGCCGTTGATCGAGCTGGATCGCCGCTTGAAGTTCATTGAAGCGGACAACGGTCGCTATGCGCCGGATCGCAAGGGCTTGCCGCTGGATATCGACGTGTTGCTGTACGGCGATCTGGCCGGCAACTTCGACGGGCTGATCCTGCCCCGGGCGGAAATCCTGAAAAATGCCTTTGTGCTGTGGCCGCTGTCTTTGATTGCGCCGGATCGGGTACATCCCGGTGTAGGAAAAAGCTTTGCCACATTGTGGGCCGAAGCGCAGATCGATCAGGTGCTGGCACCGGTCGGATTTGAATGGCGCGGTACTCAGCTCACGCCTTCAGGTCTGGCTTGAACGGTTTGATCCGCCCTGGCGAGGGCGGATCAAATGTTTTCAGGACGCCGCCGATTCCTTGTAAACCTTCAGCGCCTTGAGCCGTTCGCGCTTGAGTGCCTCGCCCAGTTCCGGGCCTTTGAATCCCTTCTCCAGCAACGGCTGCACTGCCACGCCGCGCGCCACATTGGCCGCACCGCGCAGGTAATCCGCCTGTGGATAACTGCGCTGCTCAAGCCCTTTGCGGCCTCGGGCATCCATCTCGCACGCGACGATGAATTCTTCGAAACGCTGTGGTCGACGGTAAACGTCAAAGCTTTGCAGCAACTCAAGCAAAGTCGACGCTTTCAACTCCAGGGCGCGATGCCCGTGGGTGTGATATTGGCCGACCAGCAAGGCCAACTCCTGACAGTCCTTCGGCGCCTTGAAGCGTTCGTTGACCGCTTTGATCAACGTCAGGCCTTTGTGCTCATGGGCGATGTGTCGTGGCCATTCCGCTTCTGGCGTCAGGCCTTTGCCGAGGTCGTGCAGCAGGCAGGCCCAGCGCACGGTCAGCGGCTGCTTGTGCAGGGCTGACTGCTCAAGCACGCTCAGGGTGTGAATACCGCTGTCGATTTCCGGATGATGGGCTTCCGGTTGCGGCACGCCGAACAAGGCATCGACCTCTGGCATCAGCACCTTCAAGGCGCCGCAATCGCGCAACACCTGAATGAACACCTGGGGCTGATCTTCCATCAGTGCGCGGGAAATCTCCTTCCAGCTGCGTTCGGCCGTAAGGGCTTCCAGTTCACCTGATTCGCTGAGCTGACGCATCAACTCCAAAGTTTCGGGCGCTACCTTGAAACCCAGCTCTGCGTAGCGGGCAGCAAAGCGCGCAACACGCAGAACCCTGAGCGGATCTTCGGCAAACGCGGGGGAAACGTGGCGCAGGATCCGCTCTTCAAGATCACGCTGACCGTGGTAGGGATCGGTCAGGTTTTGCTGATCGTCTTCGGCCATGGCATTGATTGTCAGGTCACGGCGGATCAGGTCTTCTTCCAGCGTGACCTCGGGGCTGGCGTGAAAGGTGAAGCCACCATAACCGCGACCGCTCTTGCGCTCGGTGCGGGCGAGGGCGTACTCCTCGCCGCTTTTCGGGTGAAGAAACACCGGGAAATCCGCACCGACCGGGCGATATCCCTTGGCAAGCATTTCTTCCGTGGTCGCGCCGACCACCACCCAATCGATATCGGTGACCGGTTTGCCCAGCAGGCGATCACGTACCGCACCGCCGACCTTGTAAATCTGCATAAAAAACCTCCGTTGGCCCGACAGGATAACCCTTGCGCCGGACTTTCGGAGGCCTGAACGGGATCAAAGATGAATGACGGCCAGGTCGAGTCGACCGTAGTCCCCCTCGCTGTGTTCGCTGCGGGGCGGAACGTGATGGGTTTTCATGATCTGGTCGCCCTGCAGGGTTTCCAGATGAATGTCGAAACCCCATAGCCGGTGCAGGTGTTTGAGGACCTCTTCGGTGGAATCGCCCAGCGGTTTGCGGTCGTGTTGCTGGTGGCGCAGGGTCAGCGAGCGGTCGCCGCGGCGATCGATGCTGTAGATCTGCACGTTCGGCTCGCGGTTACCCAGGTTGTACTGCGCTGCGAGCGTTTCGCGAATGATCCGGTAGCCACCCTCGTCATGGATCGCCGGTACCAGCAGATCGTCCTTCTGGTCGTCATCGAGGATGCTGAACAGCTTGAGGTCGCGGATCACCTTGGGTGACAGGTACTGCAGGATGAAACTCTCATCCTTGAAGCTGCTCATGGCGAACTTGATGGTCGACAACCAATCGCTGCCGGCGATTTCCGGGAACCAGCGACGGTCTTCTTCCGTGGGCTCTTCGCACATGCGGCGGATGTCGCGATACATCGCAAAGCCCAGTGCGTACGGGTTGATGCCGTTGTAATACGGGCTGTCGAACCCCGGCTGGAACACCACGCTGGTGTGGGACGTCAGGAACTCCATCATGAAGCCGTCGGTCACCAGGCCTTCGTCGTACAAATCGTTCATCAGCGTGTAGTGCCAGAACGTCGCCCAACCCTCGTTCATCACCTGGGTCTGGCGCTGTGGATAGAAATACTGGGCGATCTTGCGCACGATCCGCACGATCTCGCGCTGCCAGGGTTCCAGCAGCGGGGCGTGTTTCTCGATGAAATACAGGATGTTTTCCTGCGGTTCGGCCGGGAAGCGCGCGTTGTCCTTGTCGCTGTACTTGTCTGCGCCTTTGGGGATGGTGCGCCACAGGTCGTTGATCTGTTTCTGCAAGTGCTCCTCGCGATCCTTCTGCCGGCGCCGCTCTTCCTCCGCGGAAATCGGATACGGACGCTTGTAGCGGTCGACGCCGTAGTTCATCAGGGCATGGCAGGAGTCGAGCAGATCCTCCACCGCATCGATGCCGTGGCGCTCTTCGCACTGCATGATGTACTGCTTGGCGAACACCAGGTAATCGATAATCGAACTGGCGTCGGTCCAGGTGCGGAACAGATAGTTGCCCTTGAAGAAGCTGTTGTGGCCGTAGCAGGCATGCGCGACCACCAGCGCCTGCATGCAGATGGTGTTTTCCTCCATCAGGTAGGCGATGCACGGGTCCGAGTTGATCACGATCTCGTACGCCAGCCCCATCTGTCCGCGACTGTAGGATTTTTCGGTACTGAGAAAGTGCTTGCCGTAGGACCAATGGTGATAGCCAAGCGGCATGCCGACCGACGCATACGCGTCCATCATCTGTTCGGCGGTGATCACTTCGATCTGGTTGGGATAGGTATCCAGGGCATACCGGGCCGCGATACGGGCGATTTCACGGTCGTACGTCTGGATCAGCTCGAATGTCCATTCCGAGCCGGTGGAAATGGGTTGGCGCTTCTGCTCTTTGGCGGTCATGTCACTAACCTGCGCTGGAAGAGTTCACGGAAGACCGGATAGATATCCCCGGCCGAGACCAGTTGTTGCTGGGCAAAAGTGTCGGAAAAGGCTTCGGCGATGCGCTCGTACTCGTACCACAAGGCCTGATGTTCGCGCGGGGTGATCTCCACGTAAGTGTAGTACTGCACGAACGGCATGATCTGGTTGATCAGGATGTCGCGGCAGATCGGCGAGTCGTCGTTCCAGTTGTCGCCGTCGGAAGCCTGGGCGGCGTAGATGTTCCATTCGTTGCTTGGGTAGCGCTCGGCCATGATCTCCTGCATCAGCTTGAGTGCACTGGAAACGATGGTGCCGCCGGTTTCCCGGGAATAGAAAAACTCTTCTTCGTCCACTTCCCGGGCGCTGGTGTGGTGGCGGATGAACACCACGTCGATCTTGTCGTAGTTCCGCTTGAGGAACAGGTACAACAGGATGAAGAAGCGCTTGGCGATGTCCTTGGTCGCCTGGGTCATGGAGCCGGAAACGTCCATCAGGCAGAACATCACGGCCTTCGAGCTGGGGTTCGGCTGCTTGATCAGCAGGTTGTACTTGAGGTCGAAGGTATCGAGGAACGGCACCCGATGGATGCGCGCACTGAGTTTCTCGATTTCCGCCTCGAGATCCTGAATATCCCCGAAGTTATCCGGTTCTTCGCGTTTCAGTCGCGCCAGCTCTTCTTTGACTTCGCGCAGTTTGGCGCGGCTGCTGCCCGACAACGCAATGCGCCGTGCATGAGCCGAACGCAAGGTACGGATGATGTTGATCCGCGACGGGTTGCCCTCGTTGCTGATCCCCGCACGTACGGTCTTGAAGGTGTCGGTGCCGGTCAGGTTGCGCTTGACCAGGTTGGGCAGTTCGAGGTCCTCGAACATGAATTCGAGGAATTCTTCCTGGGTGATCTGGAAGACGAACTCGTCCATGCCTTCGCCGGAGTTGCCGGCCTTGCCTGGCCCACGGCCACCTCCGCCTCCCGGCGGACGGGCAATATGTTCGCCGGCGGTGAACTCCTTGTTGCCGGGATGGACCACGGTCTGCTTGCCGCCACGACCATGGTGAAGCACCGGCTCGTCGATATCGCGACCGGGAATGCTGATCTGCTCACCGTGCTCCATATCGGTAATGGAACGCCGGCTGACCGCCTCTTCGACAGCCTTCTTGATGTGGTCACGGTAACGCCGCAGGAAGCGCTGACGGTTCACCGTGCTCTTGTTCTTGCCATTGAGACGTCGGTCGATCACATAGCTCATAGGAGGCCCTCCGGGCAGCTTCAAGTAGTGAGCTGCGAGCCGCAAGTGCAGGCATATGCCCTGGCATCAGGCTCATGCGCTTTTTTACTTGCAGCTCGAAGCTTGTAGCTTGCAGCTGCTTTACTGCGATTTCCGGACCCGCAGATACCACTCGGAGAGCAGTCGTACCTGTTTGTCGGTGTAGCCGCGTTCGACCATTCGTGTAACGAAGTCGTTGTGTTTCTGTTGATCCTCTTTGCTGGCCTTGGCGTTGAAGCTGATGACTGGCAGCAGGTCCTCGGTGTTCGAGAACATTTTCTTCTCGATGACCACCCGCAGTTTTTCGTAGCTGAGCCAGGTCGGGTTCTTGCCGTTGTTGTTGGCCCGGGCGCGCAACACGAAGTTGACGATTTCGTTGCGGAAATCCTTCGGATTGCTGATGCCGGCCGGTTTCTCGATTTTTTCCAGCTCCTCGTTGAGGGCGACGCGGTTGAGGATCTCGCCGGTTTCCGGATCTCGGTACTCCTGATCCTGAATCCAGAAGTCCGCATACAGCACGTAGCGGTCGAAGATGTTCTGGCCGTATTCGCTGTAAGACTCGAGGTAGGCGGTTTGGATCTCCTTGCCGATGAATTCGATATAACGCGGCGCCAGGTATTCTTTCAGGTAGCGCAGGTAGCGCTCGCGGGTTTCGGCCTGGAACTGTTCCTGTTCGATCTGCTGTTCCAGCACATAGAGCAGGTGTACCGGGTTGGCGGCGATTTCGTGCGGATCGAAGTTGAAGACCTTGGACAGAATCTTGAACGCGAACCGGGTCGACAGACCATTCATGCCTTCGTCGACGCCCGCCGCATCGCGGTATTCCTGAATCGACTTGGCCTTCGGATCGGTGTCCTTGAGGTTTTCGCCGTCATACACGCGCATCTTCGAATAGATGTTGGAGTTTTCCGGCTCCTTCAGGCGTGAGAGCACGGTGAACTGCGCCAGCATCTTCAGGGTGTCCGGCGCGCAATGGGCCTTGGACAAGGAGCTGTTGAACAACAGCTTGTCGTAGATCTTCACTTCGTCACTGACCCGCAGGCAGTACGGCACCTTGACGATGTAGATCCGGTCGATGAAGGCTTCGTTGTTCTTGTTGTTGCGGAAGGTGTGCCACTCCGATTCGTTGGAGTGAGCCAGCAAAATCCCGGTGAAAGGAATCGCGCCCAGGCCTTCGGTACTGTTGTAGTTGCCTTCCTGAGTGGCGGTCAGTAACGGGTGCAGCACCTTGATCGGTGCCTTGAACATCTCGACGAATTCCATCAGGCCCTGGTTGGCCCGGCACAGCGCACCTGAGTAGCTGTAGGCGTCGGCGTCGTTCTGCGGGAATTCTTCGAGTTTGCGGATATCGACCTTGCCCACCAGCGCGGAGATGTCCTGGTTGTTTTCGTCACCCGGCTCGGTCTTGGCCACGGCGATCTGGTTGAGGATCGATGGGTACAGCTTGACCACGCGGAACTGGCTGATGTCGCCGCCGAATTCGGCCAGGCGCTTGGTGGCCCATGGCGACATGATGGTGTTCAGGTAGCGCCGTGGAATGCCGAAGTCTTCCTCGAGGATCGCGCCATCTTCGGTGGCGTTGAACAGACCCAAAGGCGATTCGAATACCGGCGAGCCCTTGATCGCGTAGAAGGGCACTTTTTCCATCAGTTGTTTCAGCTTCTCGGCCAAAGACGATTTACCGCCGCCGACAGGGCCGAGCAGATAGAGGATCTGTTTCTTCTCTTCCAGGCCCTGGGCGGCATGGCGGAAATACGACACGATCTGGTCGATGCATTCTTCCATCCCGTGGAAGTCTTCAAAGGCCGGATAGCGACGGATTACCTTGTTGGAAAAAATTCGCGACAGTCTCGAGTTGGTCGAGGTGTCGAGCAGCTCCGGTTCGCCGATGGCCAGCAATAGACGCTCGGCGGCAGAAACGTAGGCGCTACGGTCGTTCTTGCACAGCTCCAGGTACTCTTGCAGCGAGAGTTCTTCCTGGCGTGTGGACTCGAAGCGTTGTTGGAAGTGGCTAAAGATACTCATGACGTCACCTCGCTCGATACGTGGAGCCGACGCCGGATCACTCAGTCGATGCTGGCAAGCAGCCGCTGTGGCAGCTGATTGTTTACCCCCCAGAACACTTTCGCGGTCGACAACCTTGAAAGTCACTCCCGATGACCCGTGCGCCGGTGTACCGGCTCTCCCCTGTTTTGGATGGCCTGGGCTTAAGGATAGTTGGGAATTCGGGAGGTAAAGGCGAGATACGTAATTAGTTGTGGCAAGACCGTTCGTCTGCCGCCGCGGGCCCACGGGAGCCGGGGCCTGCGCGTTACAAAAAAATTATTCGGAGCTGCCTTGCGCGGTTTCCGAAGGAAAAGTCGTACGCCACAGTTCGAAGCCGCCGTCCATGCTGTAGACGTCGGAGAAGCCCTGGCTCACGAGGTAGGCCGCGGCACCCTGGCTCGAGTTGCCGTGGTAGCAGACCACGACGGTCGGAGCATCGAGGTCGGCGCCCTGGATGAAAGCATGCAGGGAATGATTATCCAGATGTTTCGAGCCGCTGATGTGCAGGGCGGCGAAGGTCGCCGGGTCGCGGACGTCGACCACGACTGCACCTTGCTCGCGCAGGGCCTGGGCCTGCTCCGGGGGAATACGTTTGAATTCGCTCATGGCGGGTTCCTGTTGCTCGGCTGAAAGCGCAGTCTAACGCGGGACGCTGACTGGCGAAGTTTCGGGGATAAGTGGTGCGACGGTTGGGGCAAGGCCACCATGCTCATCGCATTTGCATGACAGGCGTTCGCCGCTGTCGACGTTCATCAGGGTCAGACTGCCGCCCCAGACACAACCGGTGTCCAGTGCGCAGATGCCTGGCTCATGGACATTGCCTTCCAGCGCCGCCCAGTGACCGAAGATGATCCGCAGACCTTTGGTCTTCCGATCCTTGTGCTGGAACCAGGGCTTATATCCCGGTGGCGCGGTGTCGAGGCCTTCCTTGCTCTTGAGGTCAAGCTTGCCTTCGGCGGTGCAGAAGCGCATGCGCGTGAAATAGTTGGTGATGACTCGCAGGCGGGTGACGCCTTTGAGATCGTTGTCCCACTTCGCCGGTTCGTTGCCGTACATGCCGTCGAGGTAGGCGGGAAACAGATTGTCGTCGCGCAGGGCGGTTTCGACCTCGGCGGCGCACTTCAGAGCGCGCCGCAGCGACCATTGCGGCGGGATGCCGGCGTGGGCCATGGCGACATCACGCACTTCGTCGTAGTGCATCAGCTTTTGCTGACGCAACCACTCCATCAGCACCGGGCCGTCGGGGGCTTCGATAATCTCGCGCAGGGTGTCGGACTTTTTCAGGCGCTCGATCTTTTTAGCGGCCGCCAGCAGGTGCAGGTCGTGATTGCCCAGCACGCAAACCAGCGATTCGCGCATGCCATATAGAAAACGCAGGGTTTCCAGCGATTGCGGGCCACGGTTGACCAGGTCGCCGACCAGCCACAGCCGATCGATCGACGGATCGAACGCAACCTGCTTGAGCAGGCATTTCAGCGGTTCGAGGCAGCCTTGCAAGTCCCCCACGGCATACGTCGCCATCAGTGCAGGGCTCCGGGGACGGCGAGGCGGAAGGGCTTGATGATTGCGTCGAAATGTTTGCCGTCGCTGGCAACCATTTCGTAAGTGCCTTGCATGGTGCCGACCTTGGTGGTCATGACCGTGCCGCTGCTGTACGTGTGGCTTTTGCCTGAATCGATCAGTGGTTGCTGGCCGACGACACCGGCGCCGCGGACTTCTTCGACATGGCCGTCGCCGTCAGTGATCACCCAGTGACGCGACATCAGGCGTGCGGGCTGCTCGCCATTATTCTGCACGGTGATGGTGTAGGCGAAGGCGAAGCGGTCGTGCTCGGGTTGCGATTGGTCTGCCAGATAGTGGGTAACGACGCTGACATCGACCTGATAACGAGGATCGGACATGCAAAAGGGCCTTAAATGAAGCGGAACGCGAGGGGTAGCTGATGGGGAATCAGTCTAGGCAAGTATCGGGCAGTAAACCAGAGTGGCGTCCTGCCCGATAGCGTTCACGGCTGTCAGTCGGCGGCGGGGGTTGCCGGGATCTGTACCGCGAGCTGGTCGGCCAGACGTACGAATGCCGCCAGATCCAGTTGCTCGGGACGCAGACTGCCATCAACGCCGGCGGCTTCGATTTCAGCGTTGCTGAGCAGTTGTTTGAGGGTGTTGCGCAGGGTTTTGCGGCGCTGGTTGAAAGCTTCGCGAACCACGCGTTCGAGCAGGCGATGATCCTTGGCCGGGTGCGGCAGAACCGCGTGCGGCACCAGGCGAACGATGGCCGAGTCGACTTTCGGTGGCGGGTTGAATGCGCCTGGCCCCACGTTGAACAGATGCTCTACGCGGCAATGGTACTGAACCATGATCGACAACCGACCCCAGTCACCACCACCCGGACCTGCGGCCAGACGCTCGACCACTTCCTTCTGCAGCATGAAGTGCATGTCGCGAATAATGCCGGCGTTGTTCAGCAGGTGGAAAATCAGCGGCGTGGAGATGTTGTACGGCAGGTTACCGACCACGCGCAGGCTGTTCGGCGCAGCGTTCAGGCTGTTGAAGTCGAACTTCAGCGCATCGCCCTGATGCAGGTTGAAATTGCTCTTGCCGGCGAACTGCTGGTTGAGGATCGGGATCAGGTCCTTGTCCAGCTCCACTACGTCCAGCTGTGCGCCGGAGTTGAGGATGCCGGCAGTCAATGCGCCCTGGCCCGGGCCGATCTCCAGCATGCGGTCGCCGGCCTTGGCACTGATGGAGCGCAGGATGCGGTCGATGACGCCGGCATCATGCAGGAAGTTCTGGCCAAAGCGTTTGCGCGCCTTGTGTTGGTATTGCTCGGTCATAAACGGGTCTCGGCCATCTGGTAGGCGGTTTCCAGGGCGACTTGCAGGCTGCCGGTGTCGATCCTGCCGCTGCCGGCCAGATCCAGGGCGGTGCCATGGTCGACCGACGTGCGGATGATCGGCAGGCCCAGGGTCACGTTGACCGCAGCGCCGAAGCCTTTGTACTTCAGCACGGGCAGGCCCTGGTCGTGGTACATCGCCAGCACCGCGTCGCAGTGCTCCAGATATTTGGGGGTAAACAGAGTGTCGGCAGGCAGCGGGCCACGAAGGTCCATGCCCTCGCCGCGCAGGCGCTCCAATGTGGGTTCGATGATGTCGATTTCTTCATGGCCCAGGTGTCCGCCTTCACCGGCGTGCGGATTGAGCCCGCAGACCAGGATGCGCGGTTGGGCGATGCCGAATTTTTGTTGCAGGTCGGCGTGCAGAATCCGCGTGACCCGTTCCAGCCGCTCCAGCGTGATCGCATCGGCGATGGCGCGCAAGGGCAGGTGAGTGGTGACCAGCGCCACGCGCAAACCGCGGGTGGCGAGCATCATCACCACTTGGGCGGTGTGGGTCAGGTCGGCGAGAAATTCGGTGTGACCGGAAAACGCGATACCCGATTCGTTGATCACGCCCTTGTGAACCGGGGCGGTGATCATCCCGGCGAAATCACCGTTCAGGCAGCCATTGCCGGCGCGGGTCAGGGTTTCGAGGACGAATGCGGCGTTGGCCTTGTCCAGTTGCCCGGCGACCACCGGGGCGCTGAGTGGGGTGTCCCAGACATAGAGGCTGTTGGCGGGCGCCGGAGCGTCCGGCCAGTGGTCAGGCGCAACGTCCAGCAAACTGACGGCCAACCCCAGCTGCGCGGCCCGCTCTTGGAGCAGGTCGCGGCTGGTGATGGCAATCAGGGGGTGTGGCTGGGCTTGCGAGGCGAGCAGCAGGCACAGGTCGGGACCGATGCCGGCCGGTTCGCCGGGTGTCAGCGCGAAACGCTTGGGTTTCACTGCGCTGCCTGGTCTGCACCAGGGAGTTTGATCTCTACGTACGCTTCGTCACGGATCTGACGCAGCCAGGTTTGCAGCTCTTCGTCGTATTTGCGGTTACGCAGTACGGTCATCGCTTGCTGCTCACGGGCCTGTTCGGTGCTGTCGGTGGCGCGACGGCCAAGGACTTCCAGAACGTGCCAGCCGTACTGGGTCTGGAACGGCTTGGACAGCTGACCCTGCTGGGACTTGGCCATCACGGCGCGGAATTCCGGTACCAGTGCGTTCGGGTCGATCCAGTTCAGGTCGCCGCCGTTGAGGGCAGAACCCGGGTCTTCCGAGTACTTCTTGGCCAGTTCGGCAAAATCTTCACCGGCTTCGATGCGCTTATAGAGCGACTGAGCCAGTTCCTTGGTCTTGGCTTCGTCGCGAACCGGACTTGGCTTGACCAGAATATGGCGCACATGCACTTCGTCGCGCATCTGGCTTTCGCCACCACGTTTTTCCAGCAGCTTCAGGATGATGAAACCACCTGGGGTGCGTGCCGGTTGAGTGATGTCGCCGATAGCCATGCGGCTCAACTCACGGTCGAACGGCGGTGGCAGTTGAGCGGCTTTACGCCAGCCCATATCGCCGCCTTCCAGAGCGTTGTCACTGGCGGAGTTGGCCACGGCCATCTGGCCGAAGTCAGCGCCTTGCTTGAGCTGCTGGTAAACGTCCATCGCCTTGCGTGCAGCACTCTGAATCGCTTCGGAGTTGGCGCTTTCCGGGGTCGGGATCAGGATGTTGGCCAGGTGCAGCTCTTCTGACAGTTGCATCTTGCCCAGGTCGGAGGCGAGGAAGTTCTTCACTTCCTGTTCCGAGACCTGAATGCGCTCGGCCACGCGGCGCTGACGCACACGGCTGATGATCATTTCACGACGGATCTGCTCGCGAGCGTCGTTGTAAGACAGACCATCGCGAGACAGGGCGATGCGGAACTGCTCCGGGGTCATGTTGTTGCGCTGGGCAATGGTGCCAACCGCCTGGTTCAGTTCTTCATCGGTGATGCGGATGCCGGAACGTTCGCCGATCTGCAGTTGCAGATTTTCAACGATCAGGCGCTCGAGCACCTGTTGATCCAGCACGCCCGGAGGCGGCAGACCGCCGCCACGCTTGGCGATGGTTTGCTGAACTTCGTGGACGCGTTGATCCAGCTGGCTCTGCATGACCACGTCGTTGTCGACGATGGCCACAACCTTATCGATGGACTGCACCGCGGCGTTGGCCGCGGTACCCAGGAACAGCGCGCCCAGCATCAGCGGGCGCAGACAATCAGAAAGCTTGGTCTTCACGTTGACGATAACCTTGGATGCCTTTGTCGAGGAAGCTCTCTACCTTGGCGCCGGTGAGGCCGCCGAGTCCCTTCAGAACAATTTGGAGGAAGACGCCGTGGTCGCCTTTTTCGTTTTCCGGGGCGTTCTGACTGAATTCGTCATAGCTGACCCAGTAACGGTTGATCAGGCGCAGTTTCCAGCAGCAGTTGTCATATTCGAAACCACCGAAGGCTTCCAGCGTGCGATTGCGGTTGTAGTCGTACTGCCAGCGGCTGATCGCGCTCCACTGCGGAACGATCGGCCAGATGACCGAGAAGTCATGCTGCTGGATCTTGTAGTAGTCCTTCACGTAGCCAGGCTGGCCTGGGGTGCCGTAGTCACCGCCACCCACCGACCATTTACCGGTGTTCTGGTCGTAACGGACCTGGTCGTTGCGATAGCGATAGCCGACGTTGACCACCTTGTTCGGGTTGTCTTCAGGCTGGTAGTGGAACATCGCGCTACCCGAACGCGGGCTGCGGCTGTCCGGATCCCAGTTGTAGTCGGCCGTGGTGCGCCAGTCGCGGTTCCAGCGGTATTCGTATTCCAGTGCGTAAGGCGAAACATCGGACTTGGCATCATCCCGATCGTTGAACGCAATACCCGGGAGCTGAACCTTGCGGTCCTTGAAGTACAGAGCCTGGCCAACGCTGATGCGTTGACGCTCGAATCCGTCGTCTTCGATCCAGCGATTGGTCACGCCCAGCGACAGTTTGTTCTCGTCGCCGACACGGTCGGAGCCGGAGAAGCGGTTGTCGCGGAACAGCGATGCATAGTTGAAGGTGTATTCGCTGGTGTCGAAGACTGGAATGTCCGACTGGTCTTTCTCGGGGACATAGAGATAGAAAAGGCGCGGTTCCAGTGTCTGACGGTAGTTCTTGCCGAACCATTGAGTATTGCGGTCAAAGTACAGGCCGCTGTCGATACTGGCGATTGGCACACCACGGTTTTGGCTGCTGCTGAATTTTTCGCCGGCCAGCAGGGTGTTTTTGCCTTGCTGATCCAGATCAAGCTGGTACTGGGTGTATTGGTACTTGAGCGACGGCTTCAAGAACCCGTAAGTCCAGTTCATAGGCAGGCTGACACCTGGCTTCAGGTTCAGGCGGTCACCGTTGGCACGGGCCAGTCCGGCCACGTTGCTATCCAGACGTGGCGAGACAGTGCCGTCTTCGTTTACAAAGTCGCCGTTTTTCAGGTCGCGATCAAACCGTACGATCTCGGTTTCGTAATCGAATTTCAGACCTTGCGGGTGATACGGCAGCTGACCATTGAAGGTGATCTGCGGCAGGCGGTCATACGGTGTGATGTTCGATACGGTTGCCAGCTGGTACGCCTGGGCATTCAAACGGGCGGTGTAGCTGTCGCCACGATAAGTGACCGAGCCCTGCTGGTTCACGTAGTCGGCACTTTTCACGCCGATCTGGTCGGTCTGCAGATCCTGGAAGTAATACGGATCGCTGATCTTGGTGTAGTCCACCTGGGTGAACACGCGGGAGTCGAGACCACCCTTGTGTTGCCAGTTGTACATGTAGCGAGTCTTGTCGTAGTCGGTCTGGCCCTTGCGCTCGTCGTCCTCGTCGTTGAGGTACGCCGCACCGAACTGGCCTTCGCTCGACTTGGTCAGGTAACGGAACTCGCCTTCCACCAGCATGCCACGCTTGCTCATGTAGCGCGGATACAACGTGGCATCGTAGTTCGGCGCCAGGTTGAAGTAGTACGGGGTCACCAGCATGAAGCCGGTGTCGCTGCCGGTGCCGATGGTCGGCGGCAGGAAACCCGACTGACGACGATCGTCGATCGGGAAGTAGATGTACGGGGTGTACAGGACCGGAATGTCCTTGACCCGCAGTGTCACGTTGGTCGCGGTACCGAAACCGGTGGCAGGGTTCAGGGTGATGTTGTTGCCCTTGAGCTGCCAGGCGTTGCTGTTCGGTTCGCACGTGGTGTACGTGCCGTCCTTCAGACGAATGATCGCGTTTTCGGCACGCTTGGCGTACAGCGCGTTACCGCGGATGCGCGATTTGTGCATCACGTATTCGGCGTTGTCGACCTTGGCTTCACCAGTGTCGAGCTGCACATCGGCGTGGTCGCCGACGATCAGCGCGCCGTTGTCGCGAATGCGCACGTTGCCCGCCAGTTCGCCACGGCTTTCGGCCTGATACAGGTTGGCCTCATCGGCTTCGACCTGCATGCTGCCCTGACGCATGACCACGTCACCGGCCAGACTCGCGACCTGCGAATCCTGCTGATAACGCGATGCCTTGGCGCCGATGAAGGTCGGGGCGTCACTTTTATTCGTCTTGTCATTCATGCCAGGACGAATCGGTTCGATATAGGAACCAGAGCAGTAAGGACCGGTCTCGGCCAGTTGGGCGGCGGTGAGCTTCTCGCGCGGAACCCAGTCGAGGTGACTGTAGTCTTCGCTACGGGATTTCAGGCCGCGGCCCTTGGACTCGGTAACCAGTACCGGCTTGGGCCCGGACTCCGCGGTGGAGCCGTTCTGGGCCGGAGCTTCGCCAGCGGCGCTGACGGCACTGCCGTCGTGCACGGGACGCGGCGGCAAGGCAGCGGCCGGCGTCTTCGGCGAGCAGGCCCAGCCACCCGTTGCCGACACGGCGCAGTCATACTGCTCGGCGGCAACAACGAATGAACTGGCCAGAGGTTGCATAGCCAGCAGACTGCCGGTTACCAACAACGGAAATTTTTTACGAAACGCGGGGGATTTCAATGCCATCTTATTAGTCCGGGCTTCCTGCGTGCCATCTGCCCGCGGTGTGGGCCGCACGCCTCTCGATGGTCTGAAAAAGATGCTGGATAATAAAGCATGACCCGCTTGACGGCTAGCGCCGTCGGAGACCCTTGCAATGCCTGATCAAGATGTACGCTTGCAACACCTGAAAGTTTGGCTCGATGAACAGTTGGCAACCCTTTTTGCAGATCAGGGCTGGGGAGCCGTACCCCCGGCCACGTTGACCGCGGCCAGCAGCGACGCGAGTTTCCGCCGGTATTTCCGTTGGGAAGGCGCGGGTCGCAGCTTCGTCGTGATGGACGCGCCGCCGCCTCAGGAAAACTGCAAACCGTTCGTGGATATCGCCTTTTTGCTGGCGAAATCCGGTATCAACGTGCCGAAAATTTATGCCGAAGACCTCGAACGTGGCTTTCTTTTGCTCAATGACCTGGGCAACCAGACCTATCTGGACGTGATCGACAGCGAAAATGCCGACGCGTTGTTCAGCGATGCCCTGCAAGCGCTGCTGGCTTTTCAGCAGCTGCCGATGGTGGCGCCGCTGCCGAGCTATGACGTCGCGTTGTTGCGCCGCGAGCTGGAACTGTTTCCCGAGTGGTACGTGAAACGCGAGTTGGGCGTCGAGTTCGATGCAACCCAACAGCAGCAGTGGCAAAAGGTCAGCGAGCTGCTGATCGACAGCGCCCTGGCCCAGCCGAAAGTGTTGGTGCACCGCGACTACATGCCGCGCAACCTGATGCTCAGCGAGCCTAATCCCGGCGTGCTGGATTTCCAGGACGCGGTGTATGGTCCGGTGACCTACGACGTGACCTGCCTGTTCAAGGACGCATTCCTCAGCTGGCCAGAAGAGCGTGTGCGCGGCTGGCTGGAAAGCTACTGGCAGCAGGCATCGGCGCTGAACATCCCGGTGCAGCCGGACTTCGAAGAGTTTCTGCGCGCCAGCGATCTGATGGGCGTGCAGCGTCATCTGAAAGTCATCGGCATCTTCGCCCGCATCTGCCATCGCGACGGCAAGCCGCGTTACCTCGGTGATGTGCCGCGTTTCTTCTCTTATATAGAAGCGGTCATCGCCCGCCGTCCCGAGTTGGCGGATCTGCAGGCACTGCTCGCCAGCCTGCGTGGTGGAGTGACGGCATGAAGGCAATGATTCTGGCGGCCGGCAAAGGCGAGCGCATGCGCCCGCTGACCCTGACCACCCCGAAGCCGCTGGTGCGTGCCGGCGGCGTGCCGCTGATTGAATATCACCTGCGTGCCCTGGCCGCAGCCGGTTTCAATGAGATCGTGATCAACCATGCCTGGCTCGGCCGGCAGATCGAAGATCATCTGGGCGATGGTTCGCAGTTCGGCGTGTCGATCCAGTACTCGCCGGAGGGCGAGCCACTGGAAACCGGCGGCGGCATTTTCCGCGCCTTGCCGCTGTTGGGCGACGACGCGTTTCTGGTGGTCAACGGTGATATCTGGACCGATTACGACTTCAGCGTGCTGCATCAGCCGATCACCGGGCTGGCGCATCTGGTGCTGGCGGACAACCCGGCCCATCACCCGACAGGCGACTTCACCCTGACCGACGGCCAGGTGCGTGATGGCCAGGCCGAGGCGGCAACCCTGACCTACAGCGGCATCGCCGTATTGCACCCGCAGTTGTTCGATGGCTGCAGCGACGGTGCCTTCAAACTGGCGCCGCTGCTGCGTAAAGCCATGGCGGACGGGCAGGTGACCGGCGAGCGACTGAAAGGTCGCTGGGTCGATGTCGGCACGCACGAGCGTCTGGCCGAAGCCGAAGCCTTGATAGAAGCGAGTCGCTGATATGTTGTGGCCAGGGACTCTGATTGGAGCCGGAGCGGGTTTTGCTATCGCGAGCATTCCGGGGGCCATGCTTGGGGCTTTGTTGGGGCAGGCGCTGGATCGGCGCCTGCATTTGCAGAGCTGGGGGCATTTGCGGGAAAAACTCGGCGGCCGGCCGATGCTGCGCAACGACGAACTGTTATTCGTGTTGCTCGGGCGTCTGGCCAAGAGCGACGGGCGGGTCACGGACGGTCACATCCAGCAGGCGCGGCATGAGATGCGCGCGCTGGAAATGAGCGAGCCGGCACAGCGCCGGGCGATTGCCGCGTTCAATCGCGGCAAGTCCGGCAACGACAATCTGCGCGGTTATCTGCGTCGATTGAGCACTCAACCCCATGCCGCTGAAGGTGTATTGCGCGCCTGCTGGCGAATGGTCTTCGCCGATGGTCGGGCCGGCGTCAGCGAGCGGGAATTGCTGGCGCAGTGGGGCAAGTGGCTGGGCTGGACGACCCAGCAGATCCAGGCGCTGGCGGCGGACTACGAGCCACACAAGCGTCCGATCGTCAGCGCGGCGGTGAGTTATCAGGAGGCGATGCGCCTGCTCGGCGTCTCAGCCACCAGCGAACCGGCGCAGATCAAGCGTGCCTATCGGCGTCTGCTCAGCCGGCATCACCCGGACAAGGTGGCCGGTACGGGCGCTACGCCGGCGCAGGTGCGCGAGGCCACCGAGAGGACCCGTGAATTGCACAATGCCTACACGTTGATTCGCGAACGGCGGGATTTTCGCTAGGCATAAAAAAATCGCAGCGTTGGGCTGCGATTTTTTTATGCGCTTTGTCAGTCCGGGCTCTGCGGATTCAACCAGCCACGCACCCGGCGGAACAACTGCTCCTGCTCGGCCTTGTTGTCCGGCAAAGCCTTGAGTGCGACCTGACTGAACGCGGAGGTCTTCAGTCGCTTGCTCGCCTGCATGCGCTCCAGTGCCGCGTTGCGGTCCAGCGCTTTATCCATGTAGAAAATGTCGGCGGTCGGCAGCTTCAGGGTCGGTGTCAGTTCCACCAGTTCCGGTTTGGCCTTGGCCGGGGTCTGCGCGGCCACCAGCATCAGCTTCTCGACCTGCGAGCTTTGTCTCTCGCTCATGTAGCGAGCGGCCCAGTAAGCACCGGTGCCATGGCCGAGGACGACGATGCTGCGCGCGCTCTGTTGTTCGGCGTAGGCCAGCGCGGCGTCGATGCGGGCGAAAATTCGCTCGGCGTCGGCCTTGGACTGTTCCTCGGTGGATTCAGCAACGACCTTGTCGGCCACATCGGCTTCGCCACCGGCGGCTTGTTCGATCGGCTCGGCGGTGGTCGAATCCTTGCTGCCCGGGTCGGCGGTTTTCGCTGCGGCGGGTGCTTCGACCACGCGCGGCGCGATGGCATCGCTTTGCAGATCGGGCAGGGTGATACTCAGGCTGCTCCACTCGACGTCCGGCAACTTGCGGCGCAACGGGCCGATCGCCTGGGGCCAGTCGGCGGTTTCGCCGGCGCCGGGAATGAGGATCACTGCGCCTTTGGGTTCGGCGGTGTTGGCCGGTTTCCACAGGGCGAGGAAGGTGTCGCTGCCGGCTTGCAGTTGCTGTTGTTCCTGGGCCGGAACCTTGCGTTCGAGTGCCGCGGCTTCTTCCTGACTACGCTCAAGCAGTGGCTGGCGTTCGACCGGTTTTTCTTCGGCGGCTTTTTCTGCGGCGGGGGCGGGTGCCGGATCCGCGGCTTCGACGGAAAACGCACAAGGCAGGATCAGCGACAGGCACAATGCTGGCATTGCCAGGCGATAGACAGGGGGCATCGGTTATTCCAGGCCAGAAGTTATCCCGGCAGCCTAATGGGTTGGTCAGAATTTGTCAGTGTATGAGACTTCAATGATGCGTTTTTGCTGCCTGTGGGTTATCGGCTGTCTGGCGTTTCCCTTGATGGGCTGGGCGGCGCCTGCGCCACCGAGCCACCTCGCGCGGTTATCGGCGAGCGAACAACAGTGGCTCGCACAGCACAACGAATTGCGTGTCGGTCTGGTGCTGCAGGCGCCGTACGCGCAATACGACCGGCGCTTGCAGCGGCTGTCGGGGGCCAATGTCGAAGTGATGAAGGCATTGGCCCGTGCGCTGAATGTCGAGCTGAGCTGGCGCAACTTTCAGGATCTGGCACAACTCGAGGCCGCTGCCCGGGACGGCGAAATCGACATCGCCCCAGGCCTGACCCAGACTCCGGGCGGGCTGCGTCTGTGGCAGTTTTCCGATCCGTACATGCGCGTGCCGCAACTGGTGGTCAGCGACCAGAAAAGCAGCGCGACCGTGGAACTGGAAAAACTCGACAGCCAGACCCGCGTCGCCGTGCGCATGCCCGGCGTAACCGCCGATTATCTGCGCGGCAACTATCCGCACCTGAATCTGCAAGGCGTACCGATGGAGCGTCAGGCGCTGCAACTGTTGCTGAGTCAGCAGGCGTCCTACGCGGTGGTCGATGAGGCGCAGCTCGGGCGGCTGTCGGCGGAACCGGAGTTTGCCGGGCTGGTGGTGGTCGGTGACATCGGTCTGCCGCAACTGCTGCGCATCGGCACCCGTCGCGACTGGCCGGAACTGGCCGGGATCGTCGAGAGTGCCTTGCGCGCAATTCCGGCCAAGGATCTGGAGCGCCTGCATGCCCAATGGCTGCAACCCAAATATCCGCGACTCTCCGAATCGCCGGGCTTCTGGCAGAACCTGAGCCTGTTGTTCGCGGTGCTGCTGCTCAGCTGCGTGGCCATCGTCTTCTGGCAGCGCCGCCAGCAGCGCAGTCTTGAACAGCGCCTGCTCGACGCGCGTGAAGACATCGCCCTGCGCGCCGCCAGCGAAGAAGCCCTGCGTCTGACTCAGTTTTCCATCGATCAGAGCACCGTCGGCATTCTCTGGGTCAACTGGGACAGCCATGTGCGCTACGCCAACCGTGCGGCAGAAAACATGCTCGGTTATCCACAGGGCGCCATCATCGACCGGCCGTTGATCGACTTCGAACCGGGCCTGCACATGGATCGCTGGCTCAATCTGTGGAAACGCGCCCGAGCCAGCGAAGAAGGGCCGCTGAGCTTTGAAACCAATTGTGTGCGGGCCGATGGCAGTGTGCTGCCGGCGGACGTGTCGCTGAGCTTCCTGCGTTTTCGCGATGGCGAATACCTGGTGGTTTATCTCACCGATGTCACCGAGCGCCGTCGTGCCCTGGCTGCGTTGCAGGAAAGTGAGGCGCGGTTGCAAGGTATCGCGGCCAATGTGCCGGGGCTGGTGTTCCGTCTCGAGCGCGCACCGGTGACCGGGCAGATCGACTTTGCCTACATCAGCGAGGGCAGCGAAAGTCTGGTCGGCTACGCGCCGGCCGCCATCGCCCATCGCGACATGGGCCTGCGCAGTCTGGTGCATCCGGATGACCGGGCCGCTTATCACCAGACTCAGGACCAGGCGCTGGACACCGACAGCGACTGGTCGTGGCAGGGCCGGATTCTCACGCGCCAGGGCGAGCAGCGCTGGGCTGAGATCAAGGCCATCACCCGTCAACTGGAGGGCGGTGCCTATGTCTGGGACGGCATTGTCTGGGACATCACCGAAAGTAAACGCATCGAACTGGAGCTGGCGGCCTCCCGCGAACAACTGCGCGAACTGTCGGCGCACCTGGAAAGCGTGCGGGAAGAGGAAAAGGCGCGCATCGCCCGGGAGGTTCACGATGAACTGGGGCAGATGCTGACGGTGCTGAAACTGGAAACGTCGATGTGCGAACTGGCCTACGCGCAACTTGATCCGGGTCTGAACGAGCGCTTGAACAGCATGAAGCGCCTGATTGCCCAGTTGTTCCAGCTGGTGCGGGATGTGGCGACGGCGCTGCGCCCGCCGATCCTCGATGCCGGGATCGCCTCGGCCATCGAGTGGCAGGCGCGGCGCTTCGAGGCGCGCACGCAGATTCCGTGTCTGGTGCAGGTGCCGGACAACCTTGCGCCCCTCAGTGACGCCAAGGCCATCGGCCTGTTCCGCATTCTTCAGGAGGCGCTGACCAACGTCATGCGCCATGCCCAGGCGCATACTGTGGAACTGACGCTGACGCAGGAAGGCAACGAATTGTGTCTGACGGTCAGCGATGATGGCGTAGGATTTGTCGCCGCTGCCGGCAGGCCGACATCCTTTGGACTGGTGGGCATGCGCGAGCGGGTGTTGATCATGGGCGGGCAGCTGTCACTCGACAGCGAGCCGGGCGAGGGCACCACGCTGAGCGTGCGGGTGCCACTGGATGAGGAGAAGTAAGTGATCCGTGTACTGGTAGCCGAAGACCACACCATCGTTCGCGAAGGCATCAAGCAATTGATCGGCCTGGCCAAGGATCTGCAGGTGGTGGGGGAGGCGAGCAACGGCGAGCAATTGCTGGAAACCCTGCGCAATGTGCCCTGCGAAGTGGTGTTGCTGGACATCTCGATGCCCGGCGTCAACGGGCTCGAAGCGATTCCACGAATCCGCGCGCTGAACCATCCGCCGGCGATTCTGGTGCTGTCGATGCACGACGAAGCACAGATGGCCGCCCGGGCGCTGAAGGTCGGCGCCGCCGGTTATGCCACCAAGGACAGCGATCCGGCACTGCTGCTGACGGCAATTCGCAAGGTCGCGGCGGGCGGGCGCTACATCGACCCGGAGCTGGCCGACCGCATGGTCTTCGAAGTCGGCCTGACCGATGCGCGGCCGCTGCACTCGTTGCTGTCGGAGCGCGAGTTCTCGGTGTTCGAACGCCTGGCCCAGGGTGCCAACGTCAACGACATCGCCCAGCAACTGGCCCTGAGCAGCAAGACCATCAGCACCCACAAGGCGCGGCTGATGCAGAAACTCAACATCACTTCGCTCGCCGAGCTGGTGAAGTACGCGATGGAACACAAGCTGCTCTGAGCGGCATATCCAATAGCGACAGGCGCTTTTGCCGGTTCTGACGGCTTGAGCCCCGACCCATGCGTCGGGTTTGCCAAAACGCGCCATCCTTGTAGGGCAATCCCTACCCCCGGCCTTCCATCCGGCTGAGGCGATTCTCTCCTGCGCCCCGATTTGCGTGACTGCAAGCAGCCACTAGGCTTAATCCCACAGCAGTCATCAATAACAAAGGTGTGGGTATGAGCCAGGTCGAATCAAACGCAGGGGCCAGCGATGTGCTGGTCAGCTTTCGTGGAGTGCAGAAGAGCTACGACGGCGAGAACCTGATCGTCAAAGACCTCAACCTGGACATCCGCAAGGGCGAATTCCTCACCTTGCTCGGGCCGTCCGGCTCCGGCAAGACCACCAGCCTGATGATGCTCGCCGGTTTCGAAACCCCGACCGCCGGTGAAATCCTCCTCGCCGGGCGGGCGATCAACAACGTCCCGCCGCACAAACGCGACATCGGTATGGTGTTCCAGAATTACGCGCTGTTCCCGCACATGACCGTCGCTGAAAACCTGGCGTTTCCGCTGACCGTGCGCGGCCTGAACAAGAGCGACGTCAGCGACAAGGTCAAGAAAGTCCTGAGCATGGTGCAGCTTGATGCGTTCGCATCGCGTTACCCGGCGCAACTGTCCGGCGGCCAGCAACAGCGTGTGGCGCTGGCCCGTGCGCTGGTGTTCGAGCCGCAACTGGTGTTGATGGACGAACCCCTCGGCGCCCTCGACAAACAGCTGCGTGAACACATGCAGATGGAAATCAAACACCTGCACCAGCGCCTCGGCGTGACCGTGGTCTACGTGACCCACGACCAGGGCGAAGCCCTGACCATGTCCGATCGTGTCGCCGTATTCCATCAGGGCGAAATCCAGCAGATCGCCCCGCCGCGCACCCTCTACGAGGAACCGAAAAACACCTTCGTCGCCAACTTCATCGGCGAGAACAACCGCCTCAACGGTCGCCTGCTCAGCCAGAACGGCGAGCGCTGCGTGGTCGAGCTGGGGCGCGGGGAAAAGGTCGAGGCGCTGGCGGTCAACATCGGCCAGACCGGCGAGCCGGTCACCCTGTCGATCCGTCCGGAGCGCGTCAGCCTCAACGGTTCGAGTGACCAATGCGTCAACCGCTTCTCCGGGCGGGTGGCCGAATTCATCTATCTGGGCGACCACGTCCGGGTGCGCCTGGAAGTCTGCGGCAAGACCGACTTCTTCGTGAAACAACCGATTGCCGAGCTCGATCCAGCGCTCGCGGTCGGCGACGTGGTTCCGCTTGGCTGGCAGGTCGAGCACGTTCGCGCGCTCGACCCTCTTCTAGAGGCGCATTAAGCGCCCCGGCAATACCAACACCAACCCTGCACGTGGAGAGAACAATAAATGTTGAGATCCCTGAAGTTCACAGCCCTGACCCTGGGCCTGATGGGTGCGGCAAGCGCAATGGCCGCCGGCCCGGATCTGACCGTGGTGTCGTTTGGCGGGGCGAACAAGGCGGCGCAAGTCAAAGCCTTCTACGCACCGTGGGAAGCGGCGGGCAACGGCAAGATCGTCGCCGGCGAGTACAACGGTGAGATGGCCAAGGTCAAAGCCATGGTCGACACCAAGAGCGTGTCCTGGGATCTGGTAGAGGTTGAATCGCCGGAGCTGTCCCGTGGCTGCGACGAAGACATGTTCGAGCAACTCGATCCTGCGCTGTTCGGCAAATCCGAAGACTACGTCAAAGGCGCGATCCAGCCGTGCGGCGTGGGCTTCTTCGTGTGGTCGACCGTGCTGGCCTACAACGCCGACAAGCTGAAAACCGCACCGACCAGTTGGGCGGATTTCTGGGACACCAAAAAATTCCCGGGCAAACGTGGCCTGCGCAAAGGCGCCAAGTACACCCTCGAATTCGCACTGATGGCCGACGGCGTAGCGCCGAAAGACGTGTACAAGGAACTGGCCAGCAAGGGCGGTCAGGATCGCGCGTTCAAGAAACTGGATGAGTTGAAACCGAACATCCAGTGGTGGGAAGCCGGCGCCCAGCCGCCGCAATACCTCGCTTCCGGTGACGTGGTCATGAGCTCGGCCTACAACGGTCGTATCGCTGCCGTGCAGAAAGAATCCAATCTGAAAGTGGTGTGGAACGGCGGTATCTACGACTTCGATGCGTGGGCCATCCCGAAAGGCCTGGACGCCAAGCGCGCCGAAGCGGCGAAGAAATTCATCGCGTTCTCGGTGCAGCCGCAACAGCAGAAGACCTACTCGGAAAACATCGCCTACGGCCCGGCCAACTCCCAGGCTGTGCCGTTGCTGGACAAGGCAATCCTGAAAGACATGCCGACCACCCCGGAAAACATCGCCAATCAGGTGCAGATCGACGTCAGCTTCTGGGCTGACAACGGCGAGCAACTGGAGCAGCGCTTCAACTCCTGGGCTGCGAAGTAACCACGTCACACGGGCCGACGGCTACCGGATGATCATTCCCACGTCGAGGCGTCGAACCGTCCGCGTGGGAATGTCGCCCGGGACGCTCCGCGTCCCTGTGACGCAGAGCGTCACTGAATGCGTTCCCACGCAGAGCGTGGGAACGATCAGTACCCAAAGTTCGAGGCGGTATTCGCCGCTTTTGTAACGATCAAAGATTTGCGGAGTACGTCATGGCCATCGCCGTTCCCCTGAACGAGGGCAACAGCCCCACCTTGAAGCAGCGGCTCAAGCACGCCGAGCGGGTCAACCGCTGGAAGGCCCAGGCGCTGATCGCGCCGCTGGTGCTGTTTCTGTTGCTGGTGTTCCTGGTGCCGATCGTGGCGCTGCTCTATAAAAGTGTCGGCAACCCGGAAGTGGTTGGCGGCATGCCGCGCACCGTAACCGCGATTGCTGCGTGGGACGGCCGAGGCCTGCCCGCAGAACCGGTCTACAAAGCCGCCAGCGAAGACCTCGCCGAAGCGCGCAAAAACCAGACCCTGGGCGATCTGTCCAAGCGCCTGAACATGGAGTTGGCCGGCTATCGCAGCCTGCTGACCAAAACCGCCCGCTCGCTGCCATTCGCCAGCGAACCGGCCTCTTATAAAGAAGCGCTGGAGGGCCTCGACGAGCGTTGGGGCGATCCGGCCTACTGGCAAGCGGTTAAGCGCAACACCAGCAGCATCACTCCGTTCTACTTGCTGGCGGCGGTGGATCACCGCATCGACGACCTCGGCGAAATTGCCCCGGCCACCCCGGATCAGGCGATCTACCTCGACATCTTCGCCCGGACCTTCTGGATGGGCCTGATCATCACCGTGATCTGCCTGGTGCTGGCCTATCCGCTGGCCTACCTGCTGGCCAACCTGCCGTCGCGTCAAAGCAACCTGCTGATGATTCTGGTGCTGCTGCCGTTCTGGACTTCGATCCTGGTGCGGGTCGCCGCGTGGATCGTGTTGTTGCAATCTGGCGGTTTGATCAACAGCGCGTTGATGGCGATGGGCATCATCGATAAACCGCTGGAGCTGGTGTTCAACCGCACCGGGGTCTACATCTCGATGGTGCACATCCTGCTGCCGTTCATGATCCTGCCGATCTACAGCGTGATGAAAGGCATCTCGCCGACCTACATGCGCGCCGCGATCTCGCTGGGCTGCCATCCGTTCGCCAGTTTCTGGCGGGTGTACTTCCCGCAGACCTACGCCGGTGTCGGCGCCGGTTGCCTGTTGGTGTTCATCCTCGCCATCGGCTACTACATCACCCCGGCGCTGCTGGGCAGCCCGAACGATCAGATGGTCAGCTACTTCGTCGCGTTCTACACCAACACCAGCATCAACTGGGGCATGGCCACTGCGCTCGGCGGGCTGTTACTGCTGGCGACCGTGGTGCTTTATCTGATCTACAGCTGGCTGGTGGGCGCTAGTCGCCTGCGCCTGAGCTAAGGGGAATTTGAAATGCTGAGTCCTTATATGTCGCCCGTCGAGCGGGTGTGGTTCTACAGCTTGCGGATCCTCTGCGGCTTGATCCTGTTGTTTCTGATCCTGCCGGTGCTGGTGATCGTGCCGCTGTCGTTCAACTCGGGCAGTTTTCTGGTGTACCCGTTGCAGGGCTTTTCGCTGCACTGGTATCAGGACTTCTTCGCCTCGGCGGAATGGATGCGCGCGTTGAAGAACAGCATCATCGTCGCCCCGGCCGCGACCGTGCTGGCGATGGTATTCGGCACGCTGGCGGCCATCGGCCTGACCCGTGGCGACTTCCCCGGCAAGCCGCTGGTGATGGCGCTGGTGATTTCGCCGATGGTGGTGCCGGTGGTGATCATCGGTGTGGCCAGTTACCTGTTCTTCGCGCCGCTGGGCCTGGGCAACAGTTTCTTCTCGCTGATCGTGGTGCACGCGGTGCTCGGTGTGCCGTTCGTGATCATCACGGTGTCGGCGACGTTGCAGGGTTTCAACCATAACCTGGTGCGGGCGGCGGCCAGCCTTGGTGCTTCGCCATTGACCACGTTCCGTCGGGTGACCTTGCCGCTGATTGCGCCGGGGGTGATTTCCGGGGCGCTGTTTGCCTTTGCGACCTCGTTTGATGAAGTGGTGGTGACGCTGTTTCTTGCAGGTCCCGAGCAGGCGACGTTGCCTCGGCAAATGTTCAGCGGGATTCGCGAGAACCTGAGTCCGACGATTGCTGCGGCTGCGACGTTGTTGATTGCCTTCTCGGTGATTCTGTTGCTGACGCTGGAATGGCTGCGTGGGCGGAGTGAGAAGCTGCGTACTGCTCAGGTCTGAGCCCAGCTCGATATTGTTCCCTCGCTCCGCGTTCCAGCTCCCGAATGGAACGCGGAGCGTCCCTGGCTGCATTCCCACGCGGAGCGTGGGAACGATCAGTGTGCGGGTTGCCATTCATGCGCTGAATGACAGACAACCCGATTTCCCCAGCTACGCTTGTGCTCAGCTCCCACATCTATAAGAGGCTGCGCACGATGAGTCTTTCCTCGTTCAAGATTGCTCACAAACTGATCACCGGCGCCGGGGCCATCGAGCAGCTGGCGGCCGAACTCACGCGGCTGGATATCGACAACCCGCTGATCGTCACCGACGCCGCATTGGTCAAGTCCGGCACGGTGGAGCTGGCGCTGGCGCAGATCGGTGAGCGCGAGTACGAAATCTTCGACCGGGTGCTGCCGGATCCGGAGATCGCCATCGTCGAGGATTGCATGCGTGTCTACCGAGAGGGCGGGCATGACGGGTTGATCGGCCTCGGTGGCGGCAGTGCCATCGACATCGCCAAGAGCGTTGCGGCGTACGCCGGTTATCACGGTGCACTGGAGGATCTGTTCGGCGTCGATCAGGTGCCGCGCAAAGGCCCACCGTTGATTGCGATCCCGACCACTGCCGGCACCGGTTCTGAAGTGACCAACGTCGCCATCCTTTCGGACAAGGTCGCGCAACTGAAGAAAGGCATCGTCAGCGACTACCTGTTGCCGGACGTGGCGTTGGTCAGTCCGCAAATGACGCTGACCTGTCCGCGCAGTGTCACCGCCGCCAGTGGCGTCGATGCGCTTGTGCATGCCATCGAGTCCTATCTGTCACTGAATGCCTCGCCGATCACCGATTCGCTGGCCATCGGCGCGATCAAGTTGATCGCCCGATCCTTGCCCAAGGCCTACGCCAATCCCTCCAACCTGCAAGCCCGAGAGGACATGGCCACCGCCAGCCTGATGGCCGGCATGGCGTTCGGCAATGCCGGGGTCGGCGCGGTGCATGCGCTGGCGTATCCGCTGGGCGGGCGTTTCAACATTGCCCACGGCGTCAGCAATGCGCTGTTGCTGCCGTATGTCATGACCTGGAACAAGATGGCCTGCGTCGAACGGATGCAGGATATTGCCGAAGCCATGGGGGTGAAGACCGCTCATCTGAGTCTCAATGAAGCGGCCGACAGCGCCGTCACGGCAATGACCGAACTGTGCGCTGCGGTAGAAATCCCGCAGGGTCTGCGCAGTTTCGGCGTGCCTGAAGAAGCGATCCCGGCCATGGCCGTAGAGGCCGCCGGCATCGAGCGCCTGATGCGCAACAACCCGCGCAAGCTCAGCGCCGCCGACATCGAGAAGATCTACCGGGCGGCGTACTGAGAACCCGCCGGTCATCGGTCATGGCACAACCCAATCATCGCGGTCACGGTGCGCGCGCGGAAACTTGAGGTATACAATGCGCGCCATCGTGATTTAGCTCAGAAAAGGTGCGTCATGCAGCCCTTCGTTATTGCTCCGTCGATTCTTTCCGCCGACTTCGCCCGCCTGGGCGAGGAAGTGGACAACGTTCTGGCCGCCGGTGCCGACTTCGTCCACTTCGATGTCATGGACAACCACTACGTACCGAACCTGACCATCGGCCCGATGGTCTGCGCCGCGCTGCGCAAGTACGGCGTGACCGCGCCGATCGACGCCCACCTGATGGTCAGCCCGGTGGATCGCATCGTCGGCGACTTCATCGAAGCCGGCGCCACCTACATCACCTTCCACCCGGAAGCCACGCTGCACGTCGATCGTTCGCTGCAACTGATCCGTGAAGGCGGCTGCAAATCCGGTCTGGTGTTCAACCCGGCAACCCCGCTGGACGTGCTCAAGTACGTGATCGACAAGGTCGACATGGTCTTGCTGATGAGCGTTAACCCGGGCTTCGGCGGGCAGAAATTCATTCCCGGCACCCTCGACAAGCTGCGCGAAGCGCGGGCGATCATCGATGCCTCGGGCCGTGACATCCGCCTGGAAATCGACGGCGGCGTCAACGTCAACAACATTCGCGAAATCGCCGCTGCCGGTGCCGATACCTTCGTGGCCGGCTCGGCGATCTTCAATGCGCCGAACTATCAGGAAGTCATCGACAAGATGCGTTCCGAACTGGCGCTGGCTCGCCCATGAGCGGTTTTGAGCAGCTGTTCCCGGGGCAACTGCCGCGGTTGGTGATGTTCGATCTGGATGGCACGCTGATCGATTCGGTACCCGACCTGGCGGCGGCTGTGGATAACATGCTGCTCTCCCTCGGGCGCAAGCCTGCCGGTATCGAGTCGGTGCGCGAGTGGGTCGGCAACGGTGCGCCGGTGCTGGTGCGCCGCGCCTTGGCCGGCGGCATCGATCATTCCTCCGTGGATGACGTCGAAGCCGAGCACGCGCTGGAAGTTTTCATGGAGGCCTACGGCGCCAGCCATGAGCTGACCGTGGTCTATCCCGGCGTGCGCGACACCCTGAAATGGCTGCACAAGCAGGGCGTGGCCATGGCGCTGATCACCAACAAGCCGGAGCGCTTCGTCGCGCCGCTGCTGGATCAGATGAAGATCGGCCGCTACTTCAAGTGGATCATCGGCGGCGACACCCTGCCGCAGAAGAAGCCCGATCCGGCGGCGCTGTTCTTTGTCATGAAGATGTCCGGTATCCCGGCCTCGCAATCGCTGTTCGTCGGCGATTCGCGCAGCGACGTGCTGGCGGCGAAAGCGGCGGGGGTCAAATGCGTCGGGCTGAGTTATGGCTACAACCATGGCCGGCCGATTGCCGAGGAATCCCCGGCGCTGGTGATCGACGATTTGCGCAAGCTAATTCCCGGTTGCTTGGATACGGCCGCTGAGATAACGTTGCCCGACGCTTCTCAATCCCCTTCTGGAAACGCCATCGTGGTGGTCACCCGCAAACTCTGGATGAAAGTCATCAAGGCCCTGGCCCGCTGGCGTTGGCGCGCCTGACTTGTTCCTGGCCGGCCTGCCGGCGCGTTTGCACACCTGACTGATTTGCCCCTCACACCACGAGGCACCCTATGATCCGCGAAGAATTCCTGCGTCTGGCCGCTGACGGCTATAACCGCATTCCGCTGGCCTGCGAAACCCTGGCCGACTTCGACACCCCGCTGTCGATCTACCTGAAACTGGCCGACCAGCCCAACTCCTACCTGCTCGAATCAGTGCAGGGCGGCGAGAAATGGGGCCGTTACTCGATCATCGGCCTGCCGTGCCGCACCGTGCTGCGGGTTCACGACCATCACGTGAGTATCACCGTCGATGGCGTCGAGACCGAAAGCCATGACGTCGAAGATCCGCTGGCCTTCGTCGAAACCTTCAAGGCCCGCTACAACGTGCCGACCATTGCCGGTCTGCCGCGCTTCAACGGCGGTCTGGTGGGTTACTTCGGTTACGACTGTGTGCGCTATGTAGAGAAGCGCCTCGGCAAATGCCCGAACCCGGATCCGCTGGGCGTGCCGGACATTCTGCTGATGGTTTCCGACGCGGTGGTGGTGTTCGACAACCTCGCCGGCAAGATGCACGCGATCGTGCTGGCCGACCCGGCGCAGGCCGATGCCTACGAGCAGGGCCAGGCGCAATTGCAGGAGTTGCTGGAAAAACTGCGTCAGCCGATCACCCCGCGCCGTGGCCTGGATTTCAGCAAGCAGCAGGCGGCCGAGCCGGTGTTCCGCTCCAGTTTCACCCAGGACGACTACGAAAAAGCCGTCGACACCATCAAGGAATACATCCTCGCCGGTGACTGCATGCAGGTCGTGCCGTCCCAGCGCATGTCGATCGACTTCAAGGCGGCGCCGATCGATCTGTACCGCGCACTGCGTTGCTTCAACCCGACGCCGTACATGTACTTCTTCAACTTCGGCGATTTCCACGTCGTCGGCAGTTCGCCCGAAGTGCTGGTACGGGTCGAAGACAACCTGATCACCGTGCGCCCGATTGCCGGCACCCGTCCTCGCGGGGCGACCGAAGAGGCGGACGTGGCGCTGGAAGAAGACCTGCTGTCCGACGACAAGGAGATCGCCGAGCACCTGATGCTGATCGACCTCGGTCGTAACGACACCGGGCGCGTATCGGAAATCGGCTCGGTGAAGCTCACCGAGAAAATGGTCATCGAGCGTTATTCCAACGTGATGCACATCGTGTCCAACGTCACCGGTCAGTTGAAGGCCGGGTTGACGGCGATGGACGCACTGCGGGCGATCCTGCCGGCGGGCACCTTGTCCGGCGCGCCGAAGATCCGTGCGATGGAAATCATCGACGAGCTGGAGCCGGTCAAGCGTGGCGTGTATGGCGGCGCGGTCGGGTACTTCGCCTGGAATGGCAACATGGACACCGCGATTGCGATCCGTACCGCCGTGATCAAGAACGGCGAGCTGCACGTGCAGGCTGGTGGCGGCATCGTCGCCGACTCGGTGCCGGCGCTGGAATGGGAAGAAACCATCAACAAGCGCCGGGCGATGTTCCGCGCTGTTGCACTGGCCGAGCAAACCCCGGACTGAGTGATTGCTGATTCGGCCATAAAAAAACGCGGCGCCTGTGAGGGCGCCGCGTTTTTTATGGCCTGCGAATCAGAAGTCGAGTGCTACGCCGACGTTGATCCCTTGCTGGGTGAAGTCGTCATCCTTGCGGATGTCGTAGCTCGCGCGAAATGCCAGATCCTTGGTGAGGTTGTGGCTCACGCCCAGGTTCAGGCGGTTGAGGTTGGTCTGAGGTGTATAGCCGGCCAGGGTGTAGCGATTGTTCGGCAGGCTGTTGAGGTTCATCGTCACATGCTGGGTGTCGTCGTTGTACTCGCGTTCGTGGGCCAGTTCGCCGAACACCTGGGTCTGCGAGGTGATCTGGTACTTGCCCTGAATCCCGAGGCCCAGGCGCCGGGAAATGCGTGACTGGTCATCGAACGTCAGTGCCGTGGAGTCGGCGCCGTTTTCCGAATAGCCATCGACTTCAACCTTGGCGAAGTCGGCGCTGACGAACGGCGACAGATGCCATGGGCTGCTCGCTTCTGGCGCAATGTCGTAGCCCACGCGTCCGCTGAAGGCCAGGACATAGCCGTCGGTATCGCCTTTCTCGCCGCGTTCGTTGACCCCCAGCTGGAATTTGCGTTTGAGGCTGTCGTAATCCAGATGCCCGGCGGTCACGGCGGCGTCACCCCACCAGCGGTTCTGCTGGTACTGGGCGAATGCGGTGCCCAGATAAGTGTTCAGCTTGTAGTCGGAGTCGTTGTCGCCGGCCTCGAGCTTCTGATTGTAGAAACCGGCCGCCACGCCCACACGCCAGGCGTCGTTGAGACGGTAGCTGCCGCCGATGTTCAGGTTGTAACCGTTGCCGTCGGCGCTGGCGCCGCTGCGTTGGCTGTCGAAGTCCTGATGCTGGCCGCCACCGGCGACAATCGCCCGCCATTGGCCAACGGCCTGCCAGTTTTCCCAATCTGCCAGCCACTGGTTGCGCAGTTCATCCTGATGCGAGCGCAGGGTGCCTTGGGCCATTTGCGGCAACAGGGTCGCTTCCCATGGTGCGGCCAGCAGCGAGTAGGCGTAATCGGCAATCAGGCGCTGCCCGGCTTCGGTCGGGTGGACGGCGTCGTTGTAGATCAGCTTGGACGGATCCGGGGTGGCGCTGTTGATCCCGTACCGCGCGTTCTCCGTGCAGCTGTTGCCGCTGAAGCAGGTGCCGACCAGATTCTGGTCAGTTGCCAGGCCGAACTGCGCCGGATTGGCAAATGCCTCTTTGAGCAGAACCGGGACGTTCAGCGGAATGACGTTGGCGTTGACGCTCTGCAACTGGCTGACCAGTTCGGTGTTGAACTGGGCGCTGAGTTGCGAGGTGAAGGCTTGTAGCGGCGAGCCGTTGATGGCCGGAGTCAGGCCGATGTCCGGCAACAGCCAGACCATGATGTAACGGGCGCCGGCGCCTTGCAGTGTGCGTACGCTGTCGACCAGTCGATCGGCAGCGGCATTCGCCTGAGGAAGACTGGTGACGCGGCCCTGGAGGAAATCGTTGCCACCCCCGGTCAGGTAATACAGGGCATTCGGGTCGGCGCGGAAACCGTTCGACGGCAGATAACCGGCGCGGGTGCGTTCGCCGGTGGCGGACTGGCTGGTGATCGAGTCGAGAATCTGGTCGGTACGGTAGCCGCCGACAGCCCAGTTGTTACCGTCCGGCTGGCCTTGGCCGGCACGAACTGCTGAGGACGAGGAGGCGGTCTGGTCCGGGGTGAAGCCGAGACGGCCTCCGAGCAATTGGGTGGAATTGAGTGAGTAGAACTCACCGCTGCCGTCCTGATAGTTCGGGCCCGTGCGGTTGGTGTAGCGTTCGGTGGCGCCGGCCGGGCCGCCGCTGTCGGTGAAAGTCCCCGCATCGCTCAGGCTGTCGCCGAAGACCACGAAATTCGAATAAGGATTGGGTGCGGCGTTCGCCTGGGCGCAGGCCATCGCGAGCAGGCATCCGGCGAGCGGTACAAACAACGTCTGTTTGATCATGAGCAAGTCCGTTTATTTATTGTTGTAGTGAACGAAACGACAGTACCAAAAACTTCCGGCGATTTGCCATCGGTCGTCAACCCTCCCATTGTTTTATCCCCCACGGCCCCGGCCATATTGCACGCTCCGCCCAGCTAAGTTACTGTGCCGAAACGTATGAACGAGACCTTCCCCGTGTTGATCACCAGCAAACTTCTGGATCAAGTCATCAAGGCACACGCCCGCTGGCGTTGGCGCGCCTGAATCTATTCTGCCGGCCCCGCCGGATCTGTATCGCTTTGCCTTCCTTGCCCGTTTGAAATGCCGCTGTGCCGACGCGACCTGCGCGCCTGACCGTGTGCAGCGCCTGGCAAGTCATCCGAAGGCTGTCTTCAAGTCAGAATTCAAGAGGTTCGAAACGCCATGTTGCTGATGATCGACAACTACGACTCCTTTACTTACAACGTTGTGCAATATCTCGGCGAGCTGGGTGCCGAGGTCAAGGTGGTGCGCAACGACGAACTGACCATCGCCGAAATCGAAGCGCTCAACCCTGAGCGGATCGTGGTTTCCCCGGGCCCGTGCACACCGACCGAAGCCGGCATCTCCATCGAAGCCATCAAGCACTTCGCCGGCAAACTGCCGATCCTCGGCGTCTGCCTCGGTCACCAGTCCATCGGTCAGGCTTTTGGCGGCGATGTCGTCCGCGCCCGGCAGGTGATGCACGGTAAGACTAGTCCGGTATTCCACGAGGACAAGGGTGTGTTTGCCGGGCTGAATCGCCCGCTGACCGTCACCCGCTATCATTCCCTGATTGTTAAACACGAAACGTTGCCCGATTGCCTGGAGCTGACGGCGTGGACCCAGCACGATGACGGTTCGGTCGACGAAATCATGGGCCTGCGTCACAAGACCCTGAATATCGAGGGCGTACAGTTCCACCCGGAATCGATCCTCACCGAACAGGGCCATGAACTGTTCGCCAACTTCCTCAAACAAACCGGCGGCACGCGCTAAGGACTTCCCATGAATATCAAGACAGCCCTGAGCCGTATCGTCGATCACCTTGACCTCAGCACCGATGAAATGCGCGACGTGATGCGCGAAATCATGACCGGCCAATGCACGGACGCGCAGATCGGCGCGTTCATGATGGCCATGCGCATGAAGAGCGAGAGCATCGACGAGATCGTCGGCGCCGTGTCGGTGATGCGCGAACTGGCGGACAAGGTCGAACTCAAGACCCTCGACGGCGTGGTCGATGTGGTCGGCACCGGCGGTGACGGGGCGAATATTTTCAACGTGTCGACCGCGTCTTCCTTTGTGGTCGCTGCTGCTGGCTGCACCGTGGCCAAACACGGTAACCGTGCCGTATCGGGCAAGAGCGGCAGTGCCGACCTGCTGGAAGCCGCCGGCATCTACCTCAACCTGACCCCGGTTCAGGTGGCGCGCTGCATCGATAACGTCGGCATCGGTTTCATGTTTGCCCAGACTCACCACAAAGCCATGAAGTACGCCGCCGGCCCGCGTCGCGATCTCGGTCTGCGCACCCTGTTCAACATGCTCGGCCCGCTTACGAATCCGGCCGGTGTGAAACATCAGGTGGTGGGCGTGTTCACCCCGGCGCTGTGCCGGCCGTTGGCTGAAGTCTTGCAGCGTCTGGGCAGCAAGCACGTGCTGGTGGTGCATTCGAAGGACGGTCTGGACGAGTTCAGTCTGGCGGCGCCGACCTTTGTCGCCGAGCTGAAGGACGATCAGATCACCGAATATTGGGTCGAGCCGGAAGATCTGGGCATGAAGAGCCAGAGCCTGCACGGCCTGTCGGTCGAAGGCCCGGAAGCGTCGCTGGCGCTGATCCGCGATGCACTGGGCAAGCGCAAGACCGAGAACGGCCAGAAGGCTGCCGAAATGATCGTGCTCAATGCCGGTGCGGCGCTGTACGCCGCCGACCTGGCGACAAGTCTGAAAGAGGGCGTGGCACTGGCCCACGACGCTCTGCACACCGGTCTTGCTCGGGAAAAACTCGAGGAGTTGGGTGCCTTTACCGCGGTATTCAAAGTGGAGAATGAGGGATGAGTGTACCGACGGTTCTGGAAAACATTCTGGCCCGCAAGGTTCAGGAAGTCGCCGAGCGTAGCGCTCGTGTGAGCCTGAGCGAGCTGGAAAGTCTGGCCAAGACGGCCGATGCACCCCGTGGTTTTGCCCAGGCATTGCTGGCGCAGGCCAAGAAGAAACAACCGGCGGTCATCGCCGAAATCAAGAAGGCGTCGCCGAGCAAAGGCGTGATCCGCGAGAACTTCGTTCCCGCCGAGATCGCCAAAAGCTACGAGAAGGGCGGGGCGACCTGCCTGTCGGTGCTGACCGATATCGACTATTTCCAGGGCGCCGATGCCTACCTGCAACAGGCCCGCGCGGCGTGCTCGCTGCCGGTGATCCGCAAGGACTTCATGATTGATCCGTACCAGATCGTCGAAGCCCGTGCCTTGGGCGCCGATTGTGTGCTGTTGATCGTCTCCGCACTGGATGACGTGAAAATGGCCGAACTGGCTTCGGTGGCCAAGGACGTCGGCCTCGATGTGCTGGTGGAAGTGCACGACGGCGATGAACTGGAGCGCGCATTGAAAACTCTCGACACGCCGCTGGTCGGGGTCAACAACCGCAACCTGCACACCTTTGACGTGAGCCTGGAAACCACCCTCGACCTGCTGCCGCGCATCCCGCGCGATCGTCTGGTCATCACCGAGAGCGGCATCCTCAACCGTGCCGATGTCGAGTTGATGGAAATCAGCGATGTTTACGCGTTCCTGGTCGGCGAAGCGTTCATGCGCGCCGAAAGTCCGGGCATCGAACTGCAGCGTCTGTTCTTCCCTGAACGCGGCGTTCCGGTGAGTGGTTCGACCCTCGACTGATCGAGTCTTTGCAGGCGCCCGTCCCTTTGTGGGAGCGGGCTTGCCCGCGAAGGCGGCATAAGATTCACCTCAGACTCAACGTCCTATGGAAACCTTATGATCCCCACTTCCCTGACCATCGAAGCCGGCCTGCAAGCCGAACAGGATCTGCTGGCCTCGGTCTGCGCTGGCGATGCCGAATTCGGCTTGTTGTTCTGGCAGCCCAGCGACCGCGCCTTGGTCATGCCGCGCCGTTTGAATCGCCTCTCCGGATTCGATCACGCCTGCGAAGTCTCCGCCGCGGCCGGTTGGCCGGTGTTGCTGCGTGAAACCGGCGGCGAACCGGTTCCGCAATCGGCGTCGACCATCAATATTGCGCTGGTCTACGCACCGCCTCGCAGTGAAGGCGATCTGAACCGCATCGAAACCGGTTACCGGAGGTTGTGTGATCCGATCTGTGAGTTGCTGGATGAGTTGGGCGGCACTTCGTCGTTGGGTGAAATCGACGGTGCGTTCTGCGACGGTCGCTTCAACGTCAATCTCGACGGCCGCAAGATGGTCGGCACCGCTCAGCGCTGGCGCCAGAGTCAGGGTGGTCAGCGTCCGGTGGGATTGGTGCACGGGGCGATGCTGGTGGATGACGAACGTGAGTCGATGGTCGCGGCGGTCAACCGATTCAACGAGGCGTGTGGCCTGGAGCAGCGGGTACGTGCCGCCAGCCACATCGCTCTGCACGAAAAATTCCCGGCGCCCCATGCACTGGCACGCCTCGATGAACTCTTTCGTTTGATGCTGGCGCAGATCTACGCCGGCTGAGCTATAGAACTCAGCGAGTGCCGAAGACCACCATGGTCTTGCCTTTCACATCGACCAGGTTGCGCTCCTCAAGATCCTTGAGCACGCGACCGACCATCTCTCGAGAACAACCGACAATCCGGCCGATTTCCTGACGGGTCACCTTGATCTGCATGCCGTCCGGGTGAGTCATGGCGTCCGGTTGTTTGCACAGCTCCAGCAGGCAGCGAGCGACACGGCCGGTGACGTCGAAGAACGCCAGGTCGCCGACCTTGCGTGTGGTGTTGCGCAGGCGTTGTGCGATTTGTCCGCTGAGGACGTAAAGAATGTCCGGATCCTGTTGCGACAACTCGCGGAACTTGGCGTAGCTGATTTCCGCGACTTCGCATTCAACCTTGGCCCGCACCCAGGCGCTGCGCTGCTGTTCCTGGCCGGCTTCTTCGAACAGGCCCAGCTCGCCGAAGAAATCCCCTGCATTCAGGTACGCGATGATCATCTCGCGGCCGTCGTCATCCTCGATCAGGATCGTGACCGAACCGCGGATGATGAAGTACAGCGTGTCGGAGCGATCCCCGGCGCAGATGATGTTGCTCTTGGCCGCGTGACGGCGGCGCTGGCAATGCATCAGCAGCTTGTCGAGGTTCTTGATTTTGGGTGTGGGGGTAATACCAACCATGGTTGTATCCCGAAAAGACTGCACGGTTATATTTGGTTTTTATATGAGGCGCTGAGGCGGTCGCTACACAGTCTGGCGAAGGCGCCAGTGAATTGGCGCCAGCTTACCAGACACTTCGTCGAAATTTCGAGAAATCACCTACGTTAAAGGTGCATTCGTCCTAGGAACGTGCTCGCTGTCCGGGCGGGGCCCTGTGCTAAGCTGGCGACCCTTTTTTCTACAGTGGAGTCTTGGCGATGAAGGCACGCATCCAATGGGCTGGCGAAGCCATGTTCCTCGGCGAATCCGGCAGCGGTCATGTCGTGGTCATGGATGGTCCGCCGGACGCCGGTGGTCGTAATCTGGGTGTCCGCCCCATGGAAATGCTCCTGCTGGGTGTCGGCGGTTGCAGCAATTTCGACGTGGTCAGCATTTTGAAGAAGTCCCGTCAGGCCGTTGAAAGCTGCGAAGCCTTTCTGGATGCCGAACGCGCGACCGAAGATCCGAAAGTGTTCACCAAGATCCACATGCACTTTGTGGTCAAGGGCCGGGGCCTGAAAGAAGCCCAGGTCAAACGCGCCATCGAACTGTCCGCCGAGAAGTATTGTTCGGCCTCGATCATGCTCGGCGCCGCCGGCGTAGCGATCACCCACGACTACGAAATCGTTGAACTCGGCTGAGCCGACATTCAACTATCATAAAAGCAGTGCAGACTCTGGCGATCCCCCGCTGACGTCTGCATAATGCGCCACTTTTTTCAGGGCCGTGATCAGTCAACCGACGGGTCATCCGCCTGAACAGATAACCAAAATCGCCATCGCGAAGAGGTGTTAACCGTCCTACGCAGGTGCGTTGTTCGCACTTGACGGGCATGCTTGATCACGCGGCCGTGCCGCATACATAGAGAGTTTTTAACGGTGAAAAGCAAACTCAAGCTCCACGGGTTCAATAACCTGACAAAGACCTTGAGCTTCAACATCTATGACATCTGCTACGCGGAAACCCCGCAAGACCAGCAGGCTTACGTCGAGTACATCAATCAAGAGTACAACGCCGAACGCCTGACGCAGATTCTCACGGAAGTTGTCGAAATCATTGGTGCCAACATTCTGAACATTGCGAGTCAGAACTATGAGCCTCAGGGTGCCAGCGTCACGATTCTGATCTCGGAAGAGCCGGTGACCCCGACCGAAAGCCAGATCGAAGAATCCCCGGGCCCGTTGCCCGAAATCATCCTGGCCCACCTCGACAAGAGCCACATCACGGTGCACACCTACCCGGAAATCCATCCGGACGCCGGTATCGCGACCTTCCGTGTGGACATCGACGTGTCGACCTGTGGTGTCATTTCACCGCTCAAAGCGCTCAACTTCCTCATTCACCAGTTCGATTCGGACATCGTGACCGTGGATTACCGTGTGCGCGGCTTCACCCGTGACGTTGAAGGTAACAAGCACTTCATCGACCACGAGATCAACTCGATCCAGAACTACCTCTCCGAAGACACCCGCGACGCGTATCAGATGACCGACGTGAACGTGTACCAGGAAAACCTGTTCCACACCAAGATGCTGCTGAAAAACTTCGAACTGGACAACTACCTGTTCGGCGACGCCACCAGCAATCTGTCTTCCGAGCAACGTGCTCAGGTGACCGAGCGTGTGAAGCACGAAATGCTGGAAATCTTCTACGCGCGCAATATGCCGAGCTAAGAAATCCAGGCACAAAAAAAGGCGACTGCTTTGCGGCAGTCGCCTTTTTTATGGGCGTTTTTCAGATCCGGTAAGTGCTCTTGGTCATCACTTTGGCCAGCAGGCTCATGCCGAACTTCACCGGCGCCGGAAAGCGGAAACCGCCAGCCTCCAATGCACTTTCCGCATGATGCTCTTCATCAATACGCATCTGCTCCAGAATCGCCCGGGATTTTTCGTCCTCGGCCGGCAGTTGCTCCAGATGCTCGTTCAGATGCTTGCAGACCTGATGCTCGGTCGCCGCGACAAACCCGAGGCTGACCTTGTCGCTGATCAGCCCGGCCACTGCACCGATGCCGAACGACATGCCATAGAACAGCGGATTGAGCACGCTGGTGTGGCTGCCCAGCTGGTGAATGCGCTGTTCGCACCAGACCAGATGATCGATCTCTTCTTCGGCCGCATGCTCCATGGCCTCGCGCACCTGTGGCAGCTTGGCGGTCAGCGCCTGGCCCTGATACAGCGCCTGGGCGCAGACTTCACCGGTGTGGTTGATGCGCATCAGGCCGGCGACATGGCGGGTGTCTTCATCGCTCATCTGCACATCGGGCTGCACGATCGCCGGCGACGGACGGTACGGCTGGCCGCTGAAGGGCAGCAGGGTACGCATCGCGGCATCGGCTTGCAGCAGAAGACGATCAATGGGCGAGTAGTGACGTTGGGTAGTCATGCTGACCTCCGGGAAGAATCTCGGCGGCCAGTTTAACCGAATCGGCCGGGGAAGGTTTGCGCTGGGTCATGTGGGAGCGGGGCGCTCCCACCGATCGTTGGGTTCAATCAGCCCGGCGGCCAGTTCATCTGGCGTTGACCGAGCACGTGCATGTGAATGTGGTAGACAGTCTGCCCGCCCATTTCATTGCAGTTCATCACCACCCGGAAGCCTTCCTCGCAACCCAGTTCCAGCGCCAGACGCTGGGCGGTGAACAGGATATGCCCGGCCAGTGCCTTGTCGTCTTCGGTCAGGTCATTGAGGGTGCGTACCGGTTTCTTCGGGATCACCAGAAAATGCACCGGTGCCTGTGGGGCGATATCGTGGAACGCCAGAACCTGGTCGTCCTCGTAAATGATCTTCGCCGGGATTTCCCGGTTGATGATCTTGGTGAACAGAGTATCCACAGCTGTTTTCTCCGTTGTTTGGGCTGGCCTGAGTGTACTCATAGGGGGATTAGCCCGCCCAGTGTTTTGCCGTAGGGCTTTTCAGCGCGGGCAGTAAGCCTTGTTGACCATGCCGACAATCGTGCGATTGAGCCAGCGCGAACCGAGCCGTGGCAGAAAGGCGAACCAGCGGTTTCGGCGTCCGGGAATGATGATCGCGCGGTTTTTCTCCAGGGCGCGCACGGTATACAGCGCGACCTCCTCGGGGCTCATCAGCAGTTTGCTGGCGTTGAGTTTGTCGTTGTTCAGTTGCGCGGTGCGAAAGAACGCGGTGCGGGTCGGGCCGGGACAGAGCACCGACACCTTGACCGCACACTTCTTCAATTCCACCCGCAGTGCTTCCGAGAAGTGCAGAACATACGCCTTGCTGGCGTAATAGGTGCTCATCCACGGCCCGGGGTTGAAGGCCGCCACCGACGCGACATTGAGAATCTGCCCGCCGCCCTGCAACGCCATGCTGTTGCCGATGGCATGGCAGAGGCGGGTGAGCGCGAGGATGTTCACTTCGATCAGGTCCTGCTCGGTCATCCAGTCCTGGGCGAGGAACGGGCCGCAAGTGCCGATGCCGGCGCAATTGACCAGCAGATCGATCTGCCGGTCGCCTTCTTCAAGCTCCAGCAGAAAGCCGGACAGGCGCAGCGGCTCGCCGAGATCACAGGCGCGGAACAGTACCTCCACGCCGAAGCGCTGGGTCAGTTCAATCGCAATGCTTTCCAGCTGATCACGCTGGCGAGCCACCAGAATCAGGCTGCGGCCACGGCGTGCCAGGGCTTCGGCCATGGCCAGGCCGATGCCGCTGGAGGCGCCGGTGATCAGAGCGTAACGGGTCATGCAAATCTCCATCGCAACAGCGCCGCGCCGTCGACGCAGGTGTCACGGCGGGGAGCGTTGTTCATTCTTTCGCAGAGTCTACAGGGGCGAGAGCAGCTTCGGCTGCATCGTCTGCCGAATTCGCGGCCGGCTCGACTTCGACATCGATTTCATCGGTGGTCACCGAACCGCTCTCATAGCTGCTTTCAAGACTGCTTTCGTATTCCTGCTGGATGGCGGTAATCCCACCCAGCAAGCCGCCCATGAAAAACAGCCCGATAAACACGATCCACAAAGAGCACAGCACTTTGACTGCCGTACTGTTCGGCGGAGGTGGTGGGCCATAGCGGTTGGCGCCGGTATTGCCCGGCACGACCATGATCACCAGCGGGAAGAAGCTGCCCACGAACGGAACAAGGGTCAGCAGCCAGAGCCATCCCGACCAGCCGATATCGTGCAAGCGCTGAATGCTGAACAGGATGCCGACGATCGCGAAGGCCAGAAACAGGAAGAAGGCGAGAAGACCGCCGATGATCAGGCCGGTCGTCGAGTCGGCGCTGACCAGGCCCAGACCGATCAGCGCGAATACGCTGACGATTGGCAGGGCGACCAGGCTCAACACCATCGACCATGCAAGGTAACGCAAGCGACCGATCCGGCCTTCAACGCTGAGCGGCTTGAGAGGCGCGAATGCCGGCAGGCTTTCACCGACGGCGGCGCGAGGGGGCGCATAAGGCGAGTCAGGCTCCGCGACGGCAGCGCTTTGCTCGTGGACATCCGACAGATTCAGCTCGATGGGCGTTTCCGCTTCGATCCGGGCGTCGATCCCGGTCTTGCCCAGCGCTTGCAGATAGGTCTGCGCATCGCTGTGCGACAGATCACGCTTGAGCGCGACGGTGCGGCCATTGAACAGGCGCTCGATGGCGGCGACATCGCTTTTGAACAGATCGGCCAGGTTCAATTTGGCCGTGGTGATATCGACGCCGGGCTGGAGCGCGCCGTCGAAAACGATCTTGTAACGGGGTTCGCTCATGGCCGAGGCATCCTTGTCGCGAGATAAATTGAGTCTAAGGCCAGTCAGACAGCGACCGGCCAGGTTTCATTCAGCGCGGCCAGCGTTTCGGCAGTTGCGCTGCGTGCTCCAGGGCTTGGCGGTACTCGGCATCGAGACGCGCCACCAGTTGATCCACGCTTGGCAGATCGTCGATTTGCCCCACGCCCTGACCCGCAGACCACACGGTTTTCCAGGCCTTGGCTTCGTCGTTGATCGGCTTGAGCTTGTCGCCGAAATTCACTTCACCCTTGCCTTGCAGGGCTGCCATGTCGAAACCGGCGGCCTCCAGGCTTTGGCGCATGAAGCTGGCCGGAACACCGGACACGGCAGGAGTATGAATGATGTCGGCGGCTTTGGCAGTCAGCAGCATCTGCTTGTAGGCGTCAGGCGCATGACTTTCAGTGGTGCCGATAAATCGCGTGCCGAAGTAGGCCAGATCCGCGCCGAGCAGTTGTGCGGCGAGAATCTCATGCCCATGGTTCAAACATCCTGCAAGCAACAGGGTCTTGTCGAAGAACTCGCGGATCTCGGCGATCAGCGAAAACGGACTCCAGGTCCCGGCGTGCCCACCGGCACCGGCTGCAACAGCGATCAAACCATCGACACCGGCCTCGGCGGCTTTCTCGGCATGGCGGCGGGTCGTCACGTCGTGGAAGACCAGACCGCCGTAACTGTGCACGGCGTCTACTACTTCCTTCACCGCGCCGAGGCTGGTGATGACGATAGGTACCTTGTGCTGGACGCAGATGTCCAGGTCCGCCTCCAGACGTGGATTGCTCTTGTGAACAATCAGATTCACGGCATAAGGCGCCGGGTTCTCCAGTGTCGCCAGGCCTGCTTCGATCTGCTCCAGCCAGGCCTTGAACCCGCTGCTTTCGCGTTGGTTCAGCGCCGGGAAGCTGCCAACCACGCCGTTGCGGCAGCACGCCAGCACCAGTTCAGGATTGGAAATCAGGAACATCGGTGCCGCCACCACAGGCAGGCGCAGACGTTGTTCGAGCAGAGCGGGCAGCGACATCGGAAGTACCCCGGAAAGTTGTATTTGTTGAAGTTAGAACGGCTTGACCACGACCAGAATTACGATAGCCAGCAATAGCAGAACCGGCACTTCATTGAACCAGCGATAAAAGACATGGCTGCGGGTGTTCTCGCCACGGGCAAAACGTTTTACCTGCGCGCCGCACATGTGGTGGTAGCCGATCAACAGCACGACCAGGGTCAGTTTGGCGTGGATCCAGCCACCGCTGCTGAAGATGCCCGGGTTCAGGTAGATCAGCCAGCCGCCGAAGATCAGCGCGGCGATCATTGCCGGGCCCATGATGCCGCGATAGAGCTTGCGCTCCATGATGCTGAAGCGTTCCTTGCTGATCGTGTCTTCACTTTGCGCGTGATAAACGAACAGTCGCGGAAGATAGAAGAGGCCGGCAAACCAGCACACGATGCTGACGATATGAAGCGCTTTGATCCACAGATAGAGCATATTGGGTTATTCCCTGATTCACGGTAGGTCGGATAGTAGAGGCTTGAGCGTCCGCACGTCACCTTGACGGTTGTCGCAGGGGCGCGCGGCCCCTATTATCGACGGCTTTCCAGTGGGTTCGTTGAGGGCAGGTTTATGGTCAAGGTCGGTATCGTCGGCGGCACGGGTTACACCGGTGTCGAACTGCTGCGTCTGTTGGCACAGCATCCGCAGGCAGAAGTGGTGGTGATCACTTCCCGATCCGAGGCCGGTCTGGCCGTGGCTGACATGTACCCGAACCTGCGCGGTCACTACGACGGTCTGGCATTCAGCGTGCCGGACATCAAGACGCTGGGCGCTTGCGACGTGGTGTTCTTCGCGACTCCGCACGGCGTTGCTCACGCACTGGCCGGCGAATTGCTGGCGGCCGGCACCAAGGTCATCGACCTGTCGGCAGACTTCCGTCTGCAGGACGCCGATGAATGGGCCAAGTGGTACGGCCAGCCGCACGGCGCGCCCGAGCTGCTGGACGAAGCGGTTTACGGCCTGCCGGAAGTCAATCGTGAGCAGATCAAGAAAGCACGCCTGATCGCGGTGCCGGGTTGCTATCCGACCGCGACGCAGCTGGGTTTCCTGCCGTTGCTTGAGGCGGGCATTGCCGACTCTTCCCACCTGATCGCCGACTGCAAATCCGGTGTCAGCGGTGCCGGTCGTGGTGCTGCCGTAGGCTCGCTGTACTCCGAGACGTCGGAAAGCATGAAGGCCTATGCGGTGAAAGGTCACCGTCATCTGCCGGAAATTCGTCAGGGGCTGCGTCGTGCTGCAGGCAAGGACGTCGGTCTGACTTTTGTGCCTCACCTGACGCCGATGATTCGTGGCATTCACTCCACGCTCTACGCGACTGTGGTGGACCGCTCGGTGGATCTGCAGGCGCTGTTCGAGAAACGTTATGCCAATGAGCCGTTCGTCGACGTGATGCCGGCTGGCAGCCATCCGGAAACCCGCAGCGTGCGTGGCGCCAACGTCTGCCGAATCGCGGTTCACCGTCCACAGGATGGTGATCTGGTGGTGGTGCTTTCTGTGATCGACAATCTGGTCAAGGGCGCGTCGGGTCAGGCGGTGCAGAACATGAACATCCTGTTCGGGCTGGATGAGCGTCTGGGCCTGTCCCACGCCGGCATGCTGCCGTAACGACTGATCTTGCTTGGTAAAAAGGCCCGTCTAACGGGCCTTTTTGCATTCTGGTCGGTTGATCTGCTTTATTGATATACCGTAACAATAGTTGACCGATTTTCTAGGACAAGCGGATAATGCGCGTCATCACGCATTATGGCGGCGTAACGCCGGGAGATAGTCAGCATGAGCGTCGAATCCTTCACCCCCACGGCTTTGCAATTCACTCAAGGTGCCGCGCACAAGGTGAAGAGCCTGGTCGATGAAGAGGGGAATGATCGCTTGAAGCTGCGCGTATTCGTTACGGGCGGCGGTTGTTCAGGGTTTCAGTACGGCTTCACCTTCGATGAAGATGTGGCCGAGGACGACACCATCGTCGAGCGCGAAGGCGTCAGTCTGGTGGTTGATCCGATGAGCTTCCAGTACCTGGCAGGTGCCGAGGTGGATTATCAGGAGGGTCTGGAAGGTTCGCGTTTCGTGATCAAGAACCCGAATGCCACCACCACTTGTGGTTGCGGCTCCTCGTTCTCGATCTGATAGCGTTTCACCGAACACAATAAAACGCCGCAGAACCTCACGGTTCTGCGGCGTTTTGTTATCTGCGATTTGTCAGTTGGGGTAGATGGCGCCGAGTACGCGCAGGCCTTTGGCGCCGGTGACGCTCGGGCGATTGGCGGCGATCCCTTCCAGACAGCAGTGAGCCAGCCAGGCGAAGGCCATGGCCTCGACCCAGTCCGGATCAATGCCATGAGTCGACGTGCTGGCGACCTTGGCGTTCGGCAGCAACCCGGCCAGACGATTCATCAGTGTTGCGTTGTGAGCGCCACCGCCGCAGACCAGCAGTTCCCGAGTGTCGGACTGAGCGCTTTGCAGTGAATCGACAATAGTCAGTGCGGTGAGCTCCAGCAGCGTCGCTTGCACGTTCTCCGCCGGGAACACTGGCAGGCGCGAAAGGTGTTGCTCCAGCCAGGGCAGGTTGAAGACTTCGCGGCCGGTGCTCTTTGGGCCTTGCGTCACGAAAAACGGATCGCTGAGCAGGGCTTTCAGCAGGGTGGGCTCAACCTTGCCGCTGGCTGCCCATTGCCCGTTGCGGTCGTAGTTCTCGCCTCGTTGCTGATGAATCCAGGCATCCATCAGCACATTCCCAGGCCCACAGTCGAAACCGGCTACAGGCTTGTTCGGCTCAATCAGACTGAGATTGCTGAAACCGCCGACATTCAGGACCGCGCGGTTACCGGTACGCTCTTCGAACAACGCTTCATGAAAGGCCGGAACCAGCGGGGCCCCCTGGCCACCGGCGGCTACATCGCGGCTACGGAAGTCGCTGACGACGGTGATGCCGGTCAGTTCGGTGAGCAGGGCGGGGTTACCGATCTGTACGGTGAAACCGCGTGCCGGTTCATGGCGAATGGTCTGGCCGTGGCTGCCGATCGCGCGAATGGCTTCAGGCTTGAGCTGTTGCTGTTCGAGGAGGGTATGGATCCCTTGCGCGGCGAGCTTCACCCAATTCTGCTGGGCAATCGCTGAACGGGCGATTTCGTCAGGGCCGCTGGCGCACAAGCCAAGCAGCTCGGCGCGCAGGGTGTCAGGCATGGGGATGTAGTGCGTGGCGACCAGATTGATCGCCGAGGATTGCTCGATCAGGGCGATGTCCAGCCCGTCGAGACTGGTGCCGGACATCACGCCGATATAAAGAGCCATGGCTTAACGTTTGCTCGAAGCCAGCATGGTGGCTTTTTCCTGATCCATACGAGCCATCAATGGCTGGCTCTGCGCCAGGAAGCGAGCGCGTTCGGATTTGGCGATCGGGTCGGCCATCGGCAGCTTCTGGCCCAATGGATCAACGTGGACACCGTTGACCTGGAACTCATAGTGCAGGTGCGGGCCGGTGGACAGGCCGGTGGTGCCGATGTAACCGATCACCTGGCCCTGTTTAACTGTGCCGCCGGTCTTCACGCCCTTGGCGAAGCCCTGCATGTGTCCATACAGCGTACGGTAAGTGTTGCCGTGCTGGATGATCACGGTGTTGCCGTAACCGCCGCGACGGCCGGCCAGCAGCACTTTGCCGTCGCCGGCAGCCTTGATCGGCGTACCGCGCGGGGCGGCGTAGTCGACGCCTTTGTGGGCACGGATCTTGTTGAGGATCGGGTGTTTGCGGCCCATGGAAAATTTAGAGCTGATGCGGGCGAAGTCCACCGGTGTACGGATGAACGCCTTGCGCATGCTGTTGCCATCTGCGGTGTAGTAGCTGCTGTTGCCCTGCTTGTTGGTGTAACGCACGGCAGTGTAAGTCTTGCCGCGGTTGGTGAAGCGGGCGGACAGGATCGGACCGTTGCCAACGGCTTTGCCGTTGACCACTTTCTGTTCATAGATCACATCGAACTCGTCACCCTGGCGGATATCCTGGGCGAAGTCGACGTCGTAGCCAAAGACACTGGCCATGTCCATGGTCAGGCTGTGGGACAGGCCTGCGCGGGCGGCGGACTGCGACAGCGAGCTGTTGATCACACCGTGTACATAAGCGGTGCGAACAGTCGGTTTGGCGGTAACGCGGTTGAACACATAACCCTTGTCATTCTTGGTCAGGGTGATGGTTTCAACGTCGCTGACCTTGCTGTGCAGGTTGGTCAGCTGACCTTGGGGATTCAATTCGAATTCGAGTTTCTGGCCATGTTTGAGCTGACTGAACTGCTTGGCTTGTCTATCACTGGCCAGCACTTCATGGACGGCCGCGGCCGGGAGGCCAACTTTCTCGAACAGTGTAGAAAGCGTATCGCCCTTGGAGACGATCACTTCCCTGTGATTTGGGGCCTTCTTTTCTTCAGCTACCGGTGTCGGCGCTGGTGCGGCCTGAGCGGTTTCCTGCGTCTCTTCGGCGCTGTTTTCGATCTGCGCGAAAGGGGAAGCTACGGACTCATTTGTGGCTTGAGCTGCGTCGGCAGCGTCTTGATCTTGTGTCAGTTGTTCAGCAGGACTTTCCAGTTCAAGGCTCAGCGTTGTCTTTTTGGCTTCAACATCACTGGATGGAAACACCAGGAGCGCCAAGCTGAGAAGGGCGGCGATCCCACTTGCGGCGAGCAGGTGGGTCTTCGGGTAAAGCGGTGGCGCTTTAGACGGTTCAGTGGTCATAAGTAATTTGACTTTGAAAAAGATGAATTGGAAAAGATGAATGACATGATGAAGATGAAATAACTGTATAAAATATAACCAAATCATCTCTGAAGCAAGTCTGCGGACGCCCTGTCCGTGGATTGGTGTCCGTGCGCCGGGCAAAACTTGTATTTGGTGCGCGATCTTGTATGGTTGGTTCCCTTTGAATCTGAGCCTTGCGGGTCTGTTATGAAGTCGGTTGAAGAGCAGCTAGCGCTGATTAAACGTGGTGCGGAAGAACTGTTGGTCGAGTCCGAGCTGATCGAAAAGCTCAAGCGTGGCCAGCCGCTGCGAATCAAGGCCGGCTTCGATCCAACTGCGCCGGATCTGCACCTTGGTCACACTGTGCTTATTAATAAGCTGCGCCAGTTCCAGGAGCTGGGGCATCAAGTGATCTTCCTTATTGGTGATTTCACCGGAATGATCGGTGATCCGAGCGGCAAGAGCGCCACTCGCCCTCCATTGACCCGTGAGCAGGTCCTGGAAAACGCCGAGACCTACAAGGCCCAGGTGTTCAAGATTCTTGATCCGACGAAAACCGAAGTCGCGTTCAACTCTACCTGGATGGATCAGATGGGGCCTGCGGACTTTATTCGTCTGACTTCGCAGTACACCGTTGCTCGTATGCTCGAGCGTGATGACTTCGACAAGCGCTACACCACCAATCAGCCGATTGCCATTCACGAATTCCTCTATCCGCTGGTGCAGGGTTATGACTCGGTTGCTTTGCGCGCTGACGTTGAACTGGGTGGTACCGATCAGAAGTTCAACCTGCTGATGGGGCGTGAGCTGCAGCGTGGTTATGGCCAGGAAGCGCAGTGCATCCTGACGATGCCGTTGCTTGAAGGTCTGGATGGCGTGAAGAAGATGTCCAAGTCGCTGGGCAACTACGTCGGTATCCAGGAAGCGCCGGGTGTCATGTACAGCAAGCTGGTCTCGATTCCTGATGCGTTGATGTGGCGCTACTTCGAGTTGCTCAGCTTCCGTTCAATGGATGAGATCAATGCGTTCCGTGCTGATGTGGAGGCGGGCGCTAATCCTCGCGATATCAAGATCAAGCTGGCCGAGGAGATTGTTGCGCGCTTCCACGGTGAAGAGGCTGCGGCCAATGCTCACCGTGGTGCGGGTAACCGTATGAAGGATGGCGAGCTGCCGGATGATCTGCCAGAGATCGAACTGACAGCTGCCGAGGATATGCCGATTGCTGCTGTCCTTAATAAAGCGGGTCTGGTGAAGAACTCGGCAGCTGCTCGTGATCTGCTGGCTTCCGGTGGTGTGCGTGTAGATGGTGAGGTGGTTGATCGTTCCTTTATATATGTACTGGGCGCGACTCACGTTTGCCAGGCCGGCAAGAAGGCTTTCGCACGGATTACGCTGAAATCTGAGTAAAGTTGAAATAAGGGGTTGACGGCGAATTCCAGAGGTCTATAATTCGCCCCACTTCCGGCGCAGTCGAAACGGAAAACTCCTTGAAATTCAATGAGTTAAGCGGGTTTTGAATGTGGGTCGCTTCAGTTCATCGAAGCCTGGAAGGAGTTGGAAATGCCGGTTTTCTGGTGCTTTCAACGGTTCGATCTTCTCGGTCGAAAGCGGAGAAAAAGAGGTGTTGACAGCAGCGTGTAACGCTGTAGAATTCGCCTCCCGCTAACGAGAGATCGGAAGCGCAAGTGGTTGAAGTTGTTGAAGAAATCTTCGAAAACTTCTGAAAATAATCACTTGACAGCAAATGAGGCTGCTGTAGAATGCGCGCCTCGGTTGAGACGAAAGATCTTAACCAACC